>CAZYFG010000065.1:2588-10571 GCA_964646835.1 uncultured Eubacteriales bacterium
AGTATTCTAGTAACCATTTGCCTGTAGGGACAGGTTGGATATGCTCAAAAGCAGTACGAAAAATGCCATTCTGCTTTCCGCGGCTCCCGGCATGAAGTGTAGGATGGACGGAGGCTGACTTGCGTCTTATGTACCCTGCTTCCTCGGCTCCCGGCCAGAAATGTAGGGCAGGCTCAGGTTCACTTCCATTTTCTGTGCCTCGACCCCGTCCAGTCCGGCAGAAAGTGCCAGACGGGCGGGGGGAGTGAGGACGCTTTTGTGAACTTCGGGTATGTCTAGCTAATAAACGAACGGTATCAGCTTCCTAGTGCTTTCCATATATGCTCTATACTCTGCGCCGATCGCCCGTCCCAAAAAACACCCGGCATTCTTAATCTGATGCAATATTGCTCCGTTACGCTTATCCCATATGACAATGGAATTATCCGCAGACCCGGGCGTTAAGCAGATTGCTTTGTTTCTCCATCATTTTGTAGCCTCCCGGTGGTTCTTACCTCTACCTTCGTCCACAATAGGCCAAGTGCTTTATCTTCTGACTGTTTTGGCATGAGCAGATGAAGAGGACGTAATCCGGCAAACCCAGTGGAGTGAGCAGTTACGCCCTTGTTATCAACACCACACACTCCACGTGCGGCGTCATGGGGAACATGTCGACCGGCTGCACCCACTCGGGCCGGTAGCCTTGGTCCCCCAGCACAATGAGGTCCCTGGCCAGAGTGGCAGGATTGCAGGAAACGTACACAATGGCTCTCGGCTTCGAGCGCGGTATAGCTAGAAGGGCAGCCTCTTCGGCGCCGCCCCTCGGGGGGTCCAGGATCACTGCGTGAGGACGACCGAATTCCCTGAGGACCGAACCGATGATCCGTTCGGCACGGCCTTCGTAGAACTTGACGTTATGGATCCCGTTTAGCCGGGCATTGGCCTTGGCGTCACGGACGGCGTCGCCCACCTCCTCGATGCCGACGGCAAGCGATGCGCGGCGGGCGGCAAAAAGCGTGATTGTGCCGATCCCTGAGTACACGTCGAACACCAATCCGCCGTCAGCGGAGGCTGCGCCGAAGGCCGCGTCCAACGCTATGCGGTACAGCCTGGCGGCTTGCGGCGAGTTTACTTGGTAAAAGGATAGAGGTGAGATCCGGAAACGGAGGCGACCCAACCGCTCGTCCCCGAACTGATCCTCAATGTGGTACCTTCCGTGAAGGACCCTGTTCCTTTGGCCCAGGATGATGTTGGTGCGTTCGGTGTTCGTGTTGAGGACCACGCTGACAAGCCCGTCGAGCTTTGATGCCAAAGTCCGGGCGAACCCCGTCTCGCCCGGAAGTGAGAGACCGTTTGCCACAACGACGGCCATCCGCTCCCCGGTGCCGGGAGCGACGCGCGCCATCAGGTGGCGGATGAGTCCTTTGCCGCTCCGTTCGTCATAGATGCTGTACTTCCTGTCCCGCACTTCATCCAGCATCCGGACAATGATCTCCCGCGCCAACGGGTGTTCCAGCGGGCATTCGTCGGTGGGAACCACGTCATGGGTGTAAGGCTTGTAGAAGCCCGCGACTGCGCGTCCGTTCTGAAGCGCCACGGGGACTTCCACTTTGTTCCGGTAGCCGGTGATATCCGGGGATGGGAGGCAGTCCCTGACCTCGCAATCCCTGATGCGGGCAATCCTCGAAAGCGCCTCGATCACGATGCGTTTCTTCCACTCGAGTTGCAGGGGATAGGTGATGTGCTGCCACGAGCACCCGCCGCACAGGTGGGCGACGGGACAGGCCTGCTTCTCTCTTCCCGGGCCCTCCGTGAGGAGTGAGACAACCCTCCCGCGCATGTAATTTTTCTTCCGCTCTATAGGAGCGAACTCCACCACATCACCCGGCACGGTGCCCGAGATGAAGACCGCCATGCCTTCGTCGGGGCCGGATAGTATCCTGCCCACTCCTTCGCCCCTGTGGTTCAGAGCCGCGATCTCGGCCCGTCTCGGAGACCCGTCACTCACCCGGATCCTCGCCGATGACAACCACTTCAGACTCCAGATCGATACCGAACGCGTCTTTGACTTTGTCCTGGATGAGACTCATGAGTCCGAGCACGTCCGCTGCCGTGGCTCCCCCGGTATTAACGATAAAGCCTGCGTGTTTGGCCGAAATCTGGGCCGCCCCTACCTTCGTTCCCTTGAGTCCCAGCTCTTGTATCATTGAGCCCACGTAGCGACCCGGTGGACGCCTGAAGGCGCTTCCGGCTGAGGGCAGGTCCAGGGGCTGTTTTGCTTCTCGTTCGGCGCTGCGGATGTCCATGAGAGCCTTTATTTCAGCCTTGTCGCCCGGCGCCATGTCGAGCTCGGCAGACAGTATGAGGAGGTCGTCTCGCTCGGTGAACAGCGAGTGCCTGTATGAGAAGGCCAGTTCTGCGTTGGGGATCCACCGGGTGTCGCCTTCGGGATAGGCCACTTCCACCCGCTTGATCAGGGAAGCCATATCGCCGCCGTAGGCGCCCGCGTTCATCGTGATGGCGCCGCCGATGCTTCCCGGGATGCCAACGGCCCACTCCAGCCCGGAAAGCCCCTCGTCGAGAGCGAACTCGACCAGCCTGGGCAACAGGGTTCCGGCTTTCACGTACACGGTGGCATCGCCGGATCGCCGGACTCCGGAAAACCCCGGAGCCATCTTCAGGACACACCCGCGAACCCCGCCGTCCTTGACGAGAAGGTTCGTCCCGTTACCCACTATGTAGCAGGGAATCGAGGACTCCCTGCAACCATTCCATGCGGCAATCACGTCTTCGACGGTCTCCGGAAGCACCAAGAGGTCGCACGGCCCCCCAATACGAAATGAGGTGTGCAATGACATGGGCTCGTTGTAGAGGACGCGAGAGCTGCGGAGCCTGGAGGTTACTTGGTCGAAGTCCCACTTCCCCTGAGCCTGTCCCGAAACCATGCCACGCCCTCCTCTTCCCCTTAATCAAGTTATGCCCATAGGGCTAGGATAGTATCTTCTCCCTCAACATTATGTTCACCTTTGCGGGGTTGGCTCTCCCCTTGGTCGCCTTCATGACCTGTCCGACCAAGAACCCGATAGCCTTGTCCTTTCCATTCCTGACGTCTTGGACGGGCCCGGGGTTCGCGGAGATGACCTCTTGGATTATGGCCAACAGCTGGCCGTCATCCGAGACTTGGGTCAACCCTTCTTCGTCCACTATGACAGAAGGCGCCTTGCCGGTTTCAATAACTCTGACAAGGACCTCTTTGGCGATCTTTCCGCTTATGGTTCCCGACTTCACAAGCCCAAGCAGTTCGACAAGTCTCTCGGGCGATACGGGTATCTCTTCGTAGGTGAGGCCTTGCCGGTTCATGTATCCCATGACTTCTCCCATAATCCAGTTGGCCGCCACCTTGGGGTCGGCGCCCCGTTCTACACAGCTATCAAAGAAACGGGAGAGGTTCGGGTCAAGGGTCAAGACTTGAGCATCGTATTCGGGCAAGCCCAGTCTCTCCGTGTAATCGGCAACTATCTCTTCAGGGAGTCTGGGCATCTCCCGTCTCACTTCTTCAACGAAGGACTCATCCAGCACCAAATCCGGGAGGTCCGGCTCAGGGAAGTACCGGTAGTCCTCGCTCGTCATCTTGGCCCGCATGGCGTACGTGATCTCCTTGGCTTCGTCCCAATGCCGGGTCTCCCGGTAGATCACCTCGCCTGCCTTCAGCGCCCGCACCTGCCTCTCGAACTCATAGGACAGGGCTTTGACTACCGCCCTAAACGAGCTCAAGTTCTTTATCTCGACGGGCTTGCCGGGTGCATCGGCGCCTTGGGGCTTCACTGAGATGTTGCAGTCCACCCGCATAGAGCCTTCTTCCATCTTCACGTCGGATACTCCGGCAAAGCGGAGCACCCTCTGCAGTTTCTCCAGATATTGCCTGGCTTCTTCCGGAGAACTCATGTCGGGCTCCGAGACTATCTCGATGAGCGGCACTCCTGAGCGGTTGAAGTCGAGGAGCGAGTACTGGGCGGTGGTGATGTCGTCTCCCGCATGGATAGACTTGCCGGTATCCTCCTCAAGGTGGACTCTCCTAATCCGGATCTTCTTGGGCGGATCGGTGATCTCTATGAAACCGGCTTCGGCTAACGGAATCCTGTACTGGGTTATCTGGTATCCCTTCGTAAGGTCGGGATAGAAGTAGTTTTTCCTGTCAAAACCGCTCCTTAGGTTGATCTTGGCGCCCAAACCCATTGCGGCCATGAGGCCGAGCCTCACCGCCTGGAGGTTTGGAACGGGGAGAGCCCCGGGAAGGCCCATGCATACCGGACACACGTTGGTGTTCGGCGGATCACCGAACCGTGTTGAGCAGCGACAGAACATCTTGCTCGTTGTCAGGAGTTCCAGGTGGACCTCAAGTCCCACCATCATCTCGTATTCATGAGTCAAGCCCGTTCACACTCCTCCAAGAGAAGCAGGCTCCGCCGCATCTCGGCCGACTTCTCCTCCATCTCTTCCTTGACTGACGACTCCACCATAAACCCGACCTGAAGGACGGTCTCTTCATCGAAGGGCTTGCCCATTATCTGCAACCCGCACGGCATCCGGCGTGCGTCTGAACCTGAACCCAACGGCAGGGCGAACCCGCACGGTACGGACAAGGCCGGTATGCCGGCCAGGTTCGCCGGGACCGTCATGACGTCCGCCATGTACCTTGTCATCGGGTCATCCGATTCCTCGCCCATCTTGAACGCAACCGTCGGCGTGGTTGGCGTGAGGAGCACGTCGTAGGTCCCGAATGCCCGCTGGAAATCCCTCCGTATGAGAGTCCGGACCTTTGCCGCCCGGAGGTAATAAGCGTCGTATTGCTCGGCCGACAAGGCAAAGGTACCGAGCATAATCCTCCGGCGCACTTCCGGGCCGAAACCTTCTGCCCTGGTCTCGCGGTACATCTCGTCGAGGCCCTTCCCCCTCTTGGAGAGACCGTACCTCACTCCGTCAAACCTCGATAGATTGGAGGACGCCTCGGCCGGCGCGATGATGTAGTAGACATCCAGGGCGTGGACAAGAGAAGGCAGAGAAGTCTCCTCTATGACTACCCCCATATCCGCAAGGCGAGAGAGCGCGTTGCCGAACGCGGTCCTCACCCCGCCGTCCACGCCGAGTCCCAGGAGTTCCTTGGGGACGCCGGCCCTTATGCCCTTGAGCGGGCGCCCCAGCCGGTCGGAGCACCGGCCCAAAGGAGTGTCAACGGATGTCGAATCAGCCGGATCAAAACCTGCCATCGCCTCAAACAAGAGCGCCACATCGCGCACGGAGCGCCCAAACGGTCCTATCTGGTCGAGGGACGAAGCGAACGCCACCAACCCGTGACGGGATACCCGCCCGTAGGTCGGTTTCAGGCCCACAATCCCGGTGAACGAAGCGGGCTGCCTGATAGAACCACCTGTATCCGACCCCAGCGCCACGGTGGACAAACCCGCGGATACCGCCGCGGCCGAGCCCCCGCTCGACCCTCCCGGCACGCGATCCGGGTCCCAGGGGTTCCTGGTCACCATGAAAGCCGAAGTCTCCGTCGACGACCCCATGGCGAACTCGTCCAGGTTCGTCTTGCCTGTGAACACTGCGCCTCTTTCACGCAGCCTCTTGATCGCGGTGGCGGTGTAGGGCGATATGTACCCTTCGAGCATCTTGGACGCACAGGTGCACGCCGTACCTTTGATGTTCAGGTTGTCCTTCACGGCACAAGGGACGCCCGCCAGTGTGCCGGGATCCTCTCCTCTGGCAATCTTGGCGTCGACCCTTGAGGCGGCAATCCGGGCCTCAGCTTCGAGCACTCCCAGATACGCGCAGAGCCTTGGGTCAATCTCGGCGATTCTCGAGAGATGGGCTTCGAGAACCTCCTGGGCCGAGACTTCTTTGGACTTTACCTTCCGGACTAAGTCGGTCGCTTCGAGTTCCCAGAGCTCCACGTTCAGGGCCTCCCTTCTTTAGGCACGACGTAGTACCCGTCTTGAACCTGAGGAGCCGATTCCTGGAGGCTGGCCCTGGATAGGCCGGGTTCCACAACGTCAGGCTCGAGCCGTACCGCCGAAGGTTCTCTCGAACCGAAGGTCGGCTCCACATCGTCCACCGGAATCCCGGCGAGCCGCTCTATATGGGCGAGGATCATCTCGAGATCTTTCTCCATGGCGGCCAACTCCTCCGGCGACAACCGGAGTTTGGCCAGATCCGCTACATGCTTCACGTCTATCCTCATACCCTAGAACCTCCTCCCCTGCACCATAGCCGCAAATTCCTGAGCAGGGATTATTCTGATACCCAACTCACGGGCTTTGTCCAATTTCGAACCCGGGCTCTCACCCACAATCACGGCAGACGTCTTCCTGGATACAGAAGAGGAAACCGTTCCGCCCATTTCCCGTATCTTCTCCTCGGCCTCCTGTCTCGTCATTCCGGGGAGCCCGCCTGTGATGACGAGAGTCTGGCCTGAGAATGGGCCTCCGGCTACGGTGTGCTCCTCTTCAGACGTCGCCGCTTTGAGGCCGGCCTTCTTCAGTTTGTCGATCACCGCGACCATCGAAGGCTGCCGGCGTGCCGTCACGATTGACTCCACGGTTGCGGGTCCGATGTCGGGCACTTCCGCCAGTGCGTCCTCTGTCGCGCTCAAAAAAGCGTCGAGGCTTCGAAAACGCTCGGCCAGACTATATGAGGCGCTCTGGCCTACGTGCCTCACGCCGAGGGCGAAGATAAGTCTCGCCAGGGGACGCTCCCGGGACTCGCGGATGGCGTTTATCAGGTTCTCAGCCGACTTCTCGCCTTGCCTGGGAAGAGAACGGATGTCGTCAACGGTCAACGAGTAGAGGTCGCCGGCATCCTTCACCAACCCGGCTTCGAGCAAGGCGTCAACCATGGCAGGTCCCAAGCCCCGGATATCCATGGCATCCCGGGAGGAAAAGTGAATGAGCTTCTCCCTGAGTTGGGCCGGACACGCCATCCCGGTGCACCTGTAAGCGGCCTCACCCGGCAACTTGACCACTTCACCGCCGCATCCCGGGCAGGTCTTGGGCCAGTGAAACTCGCGCTCGTCGCCGGTGCGCTTCTCCTTAATCACCGAGACTATCTCGGGGATGACTTCCCCGGCCTTCTGAAGCACGACCGTGTCCCCGATCCTCACGTCTTTCTCACGGATAATCGCTTCATTGTGCAGCGTGGCTCGAGAAACCGTGGAGCCGGACACTCTGACCGGCCGGAGGATCGCCGTCGGAGTGAGCACTCCGGTCCTTCCGACCTGGAGGATGATGTCCAAGACCTTCGTCTCTACCTGCTCGGCAGGAAACTTGTATGCCAGGCTGGCACGGGGCGAATGCCCGGTGAACCCCATACGGATGACCAGCGACCGGTCGTCGGGTTTGATGACGATGCCATCCGTATCGTAGGGCAGAGTGCGCCTGTACTCATCCCACCGGCCTATGGAGGTTACCAGGTCGTCGGCAGAGGAGGCCTTGGTGTGCGGGGGCACCGGAAAACCGAGCCCCTTCAGAAACTCCAGCATCCCGACCTCAGTCGCCGCCGGAGAGGATGCAAGATCATCCGGAAAGAGTCCGGGATTTCCGACCCCGGACCACACCATCTCGCGGACTTCGTAAAACAGGGCCCTCAAGGGGCGCTTGGAGGTGACGCGCGGGTCCAACTGGCGGAGCGACCCCGCAGCCGCGTTTCGGGGATTGGCGAATGTGGAAAGCCCCTCCTCTTCCCTGGCCTCGTTGAGACGGGCAAAGTCCTCTTTGGGCAGGTAGACCTCGCCGCGCACCTCTAGAAACTCGGGAACGGGCACCTCTTTGGCGGGCTGCCGGAGCCTTAAGGGCACGGCCTTCACAGTCTTTATGTTCCGGGTCACATCTTCCCCGATGAAACCGTCCCCCCGGGTGAGCCCCAGAGTCAGGAGCCCGCCTTCATAGCGGAGTATCACCGACAGACCGTCAATCTTCGGCTCGACCACAAAGGTCAGGTTTCCATCCC
>CAZYFG010000066.1:0-1860 GCA_964646835.1 uncultured Eubacteriales bacterium
CCCTATTCCAGCCCGTCAGCGATGGCGGGGAACCCCCTCCTCATAAGTCCCGACCTGCTTCTGGATGACGGCCTCCTTACAGAGGACGATGTGCGCGAAGGGCTTGAGATGCTGGCACAAGGAGATGGGGAAGGCGATCGCTTGGATGACCGACTGGATGATCGAGTGGACTATGCGCTGGTCGCCCAAGTGAAGGATCGGTTGTTCAGAAGAGCTTGGGCCAGGTTCCGGAGTCGACTAAGGCGAGGTGGAAAGAGTCGCAGAGACAATCCCGAAGGCGCTTCTTTCGGGGCATTCATCCGAGAGAACAGGGCTTGGCTTATGGACTACTGCCTCTTCACGGCGCTCAAGAAGAAAAACAAAGGTCTTCCGTGGGTGGAATGGGACGAGGCGCTGGCCAAGAGGGTCCCGGAGGCCCTCGATGACGCCCGCAAGAGGCTCAAACCCGAGATCGAGTACCAACTCTTCCTTCAGTACGTTTTCCAGCGCCAGTGGCAATCGCTCAAGGACTATGCCGGTACGAAAGGCGTCCGGATCGTGGGCGACATCCCCATATACGCCGACTCCGACAGCTCGGACACGTGGAGTCACCGTGATGTCTTCAGGCTGGACGAAACGGGCAGACCCGAGGGCCTTGCCGGAGTGCCCCCGGATTACTTCAGTCCCACGGGCCAACTCTGGGGTAACCCTGTGTACAACTGGCGGGAGATGGAGAAAGACGGTTACGCGTGGTGGAAGAGCCGGGTCCGGCGCATGCTTCAACTCTTCGACTACGTGCGCCTCGACCACTTCAGAGGCTTTGAGGCGTACTGGGAGGTGCCTGGCGGCGAAGAAACGGCCGAAAACGGACGCTGGCTGAAAGGTCCCGGCAAGCGCTTCTTTGAGGCGCTGCAAGAGGAGTTCGGGGAGCTCCCGTTCATCGCCGAAGACCTCGGGTATATCACGCCTGAGGTCCGGAACCTGAGGAACATCGCGGGGCTGCCGGGGTGTCCCCGGGCGACGCATGCCGCGAAACGGGCATCGGGGACGTCCCCAAGACCGGGTCTGCCGCTCACTCTCCCCAGGATGAACCATGCCCGCCAGGGTTGGCGGGGTATGTCTACTACCCCGGGACCCACGACAACGACACCCTGATTGGCTGGTGCGCCGGGGAAGCTGGCGCGGCCGGATTGTCCCCCAAAGAGAAACAAGGGCTGGCCCGCCGGATACTGAGAAAGGTGTACCTGAGCGACGCCATGTGGGTGATCGTTCCCTTTCAGGACGTCCTCGGTTTGGGGAGCGAGGCCCGGATGAACACTCCAGGAACCGCCCTGGGGAACTGGGAGTGGCGGATGAGAGGTGGCGACCTGGAGCTGGCCGGTCTCGTGTCTCATCAAGAGTGGCTCCGTGACTTGGCGGTCGAAAGCGGGAGGGCCCACGGGTTCGCGGTATTGCCTTCCCACCATCAAATAGTGGAAAATGTCTAGGTGCATTTCTGCTCAAAGGTGGACAAAAGGTGCTTAAGAAATTCTCATCTTTATTCAGTGCACAAGATATGACCCAGGGGCGGCCCCTGCAAAACCTGCTTAGGTTCTCGGTGCCGCTCCTTATCGGGAATCTCGCCCAGCAGATGTACGCGACCGTAGACTCAATCGTTGTGGGCAGATATGTCGGCGACAAGGCGCTCTCGGCAGTGGGCTCGTCGATGCCTGTCATAAACCTCTTGCTCGTGCTCCTCATGGCAGTCGCGACAGGAGTCGGGATCATGGTTTCCCAGTACTTCGGCGCCAAAGACACCGAGTCGCTCTCCAAGTCCATCGGAAACGCGATGACGCTTATCGTGGTCGCGTCACTCATGATCACGGCCATTGGCGTGCCCTT
>CAZYFG010000066.1:1870-2591 GCA_964646835.1 uncultured Eubacteriales bacterium
GAGCTGACCAACACTCCGGAAGAAACGTTCGACATGGCCCGGACATACCTCATCATCATTTTCTCGGGGATACTGGCGCCGGCGATGTACAACGTCACATCCGGCATTCTGAGAGGCCTGGGGAACTCCACCTTCCCACTTTTCACCCTACTCATCTCGTCAGTCCTGAACACCGTCTTGGACGTCTGGATGGTCTCGAGTCTGGGCATGGGCGTCGCCGGCGCGGCCGTGGCGACAATCATCTCCCAGACCCTGTCAGCGTACCTCTGCCTCCGGAAGCTCAAGCAGATGAAAGACACGGTGAGGATTGGGCCGGAAACCCTCGTGCCGGATAGGAAGTACGTGGGCCAGCTCCTTCGCCTGGGGATACCGGGAGGACTCACTCAGGCCATTTTTTCCGTGTCCATGGTGCTCGTGCAATCCCTCACCAACAGCATGGGATACCGCGTAGTCACGACCAACACCGCGGTCATGAGGATCGACAGCTTCGCGGTGATGCCCTCGTTCACGTTCGGCATGGCAGTTGCCACGTTCGTCGGTCAGAACGTCGGCGCAAACCGGCTGGACCGGGTGGCCGAAGGCACCAAAGATGCCCTCAAACTGAGTCTTGTCACCGCGACGGTGCTGGTTTCCCTCATCCTTGTCTTCGGAGGGTCCCTCATACGGGTATTCACTACGACTGAAGAGATAATCGCGCTTGGGACTCGTCAGATGCGAATCT
>CAZYFG010000066.1:2601-7885 GCA_964646835.1 uncultured Eubacteriales bacterium
GCATAATGAGGGGTGCAGGCGATACCATGCCTTCCATGTGGATCTCTCTCATCTCCACAACATGCATCAGGGTCCCTCTGGCTTACACCCTGGCATCGCTCACGAGAAGCCCGGCAAACCCACAGGGTGCTCCCGAATCCCTGTACTTCTCTCTCCTCTTCTCGTGGCTAGCAGGCGCCGTCGCCAACTATATATGGTACCGGAGGGGAAATTGGCGCACCAAGTCGCTTGTCAGGCACCCTCGACCCGTAGAAGCCCAGGAAGCGTGAATCCTGTCCTAGCGGGAATTGTTGGGGCCTGCCGGGAAGGATAGGGTTCCCCCGGGAAGGATTCGACCCTACGGATGGCGAAAGGTGCCCGTGCGCAGAAGAATCGGTCGCTTGCTATAAGGAAACGCTACTCCTTACCTCGATTCGAGTGTCGCTTGCCGGCGGAGGTGCTCTCACGGCCGTGGTAGGTCGCGGAAGGAGGATTGCGCGATGGTTTGGGTGTTGGGTCTCGCTTACCTGATTGGGTCGGTGCCCAACTCGTTCCTCTTGACGAGGCTGTTTGATGGTCGCGACATCCGTTTTCTCGGCTCCCGGAACGCGGGCGCGACCAACGTTACCCTGCATGTAGGCTGGTTACCGGGCGTGCTCACTCTCTTGGGAGACATAGGCAAGGGTTATCTGGCTGCGGTCGTGGGACGCCTCTCACCGATTCCCTTGGCGGAGTACCTCACTCCGGCGTTCGCCATAGTAGGGCACAACTGGCCCGTTTGGCTCCGCTTCCAGGGAGGCGGCGGGCTTGCCGCCCTCGTCGGAGGGGGACTTGCTCTATCGGAGCTCCCGATGATTGCCTTGGGCCTGGCGCTTTGGGGAATAGCGTATCTCGTTTTCCACGACCACGACAAGAGCGCGCTCTTGGCATGTCTCATGCTGCCTTTGGCGGCTCTGGCCGCCCGGCCCTCCTTTCAGACTGTGGCGTTTGCGGCGACATCGGGGTTCGCCGTCGCCCTCAAGCGCTTTCAGAGCATCAAGAACAAGGTCATGGGGCGTCGCGGCGAAGATTCGTGAAGGTCTTTCGGGCGCTTCCGCCTAATCCGTTCACAGGGAGGTGCTCTCATGGACAAACTGCCGCTCTATTTCTCGGGCTTGGCCGTCATTCTGGGTGTACTTATGCTCATTAAGTTCAAGGAAAATAAGGTTGTTGCCCTTCTTTTCTACCTGTCCCTGTTCGGATCGGGCCTTTCACGGATGCTGATATTCGTGGCCGAGGACCGGCCGGTGAGTATCGTCGATATCGGGCTCGTGGTCATCTTTGGAGTGGCATCAATAGGAAATGTGCTCCTTATCCTGCGGGAGAGGCGGGAGCGTGCCGAATAGGTCTTAGCCACCCAAGAGCTCGCGCACGAGCTTGCATTCTATATTGCCGCCTGAGATGACCACCGCAACGGTCATACCCCGGAAACGCTCGCCCGAACCAAGAAGGTAGGCGGCACCAAGAGCGCCGGAAGGCTCGGCAATAACCCTGTCGCGGCACAATAGATCGTGTACGGCTTGCCTCACCTTGTCCTCGGAGACCACGGCCACGTAGTCCATGCACTCTCTCGCGTTTTCGTATCCGAGTTTTCCTATCCCGCCGACCACCGCGTCGCATATGGACGGCTCGGAGGGATATTTCCCATAGAACACGTTGTCGGCGAGGGCTCTGGCCATTGCCGGGCAGGCTTCCGTCTGCACTCCAATGACGCTGAGCGACGGCCTGATCGCCCGCGCCGCCCTGCTCACGCCCGTGACAAGTCCGCCTCCGCCGACAGGCACCAGGACAACGTCCAGCGCCGGTACGTCCTCCAGGAGTTCGAGCCCAATGGTGCCGTGGCCGGCTACGGCAATCTCGTCCGATGCCGGGTCGAAATAGGGCTTGCCCGCTCGCTTGGCGTGCAGGACGGCAAGCGCGTGCGCCTCATCGAAGTCGTTTCCTTCGACGTGAAGCACCGCTCCGTACCGCTTTATCTTGTCAATCTTTACGTGAGGCGTCCCTCTGGGAACGAATATGTCGGCGGACACCCCCAACAAGTTGGCAACGTAGCTGACGGCCGCCCCGTGGTTGCCGGACGAGGCGGCAACCAGTCCTGCGGCACGCTCCTCTGCGGTCATGAGCATCGCCCTGTTGAGGGCGCCTCTTGTCTTGAACGAATTGAGCCTCTGGAGGCACTCGAGTTTGAGGTACACCCGGGCGCCCGTCTGGTCCGACAGGAAGTCTGACGGGACGGCCGGGGTCCTCACTATGCCGCGGGATATCCGGTCTCTTGCCTGCATCACCTGCTTCAGTGTCACCATGAGCGTCTCGTGCCCCCCAGCGATATCCGCATACACACCTTTCTTATCGTAAACAAACACCTTCGGAATAACGAGGCTCTTCTCTACGAAGACAGACGAAACAACTTGACGCGCTTTCCACCGCTGGAATATGATCACCCTCGGGCAAGCGTCCAAAGCAATTCCTTTAACTCGAGCCCGGTGAGGCGAGAAGGAGGCGCTCCATGACCCGGTCAGGTTTGGGAAGGGTCAACATAATAAAGGGAAAAGAACTCCGTAGGCGAAAGCCGGACGGAGTTTTTTTGTAGGCCAGGAAGCCAAACATACATGGGGAGGTCTGCATCAATGGAACTCATGGAAAAGGCCCAGATAATGGACCGGGAGGCAATGAGGAGAGCGTTGGTCCGCATTGCCCATGAGATCGTCGAGAGAAACAAAGGTCTGGAAGATGTAGTGCTGGTCGGGATACACAGGCGCGGTTATCCCCTGGCAGAGAGACTCGCGAAGGCCCTCAAGGAAGTCGAGGGCGTGGATGTGCCGGTCGGCGAGCTGGACATCACCCTTTACCGGGATGACCTGACCCTGCGCTTCACTCAGCCTCACGTGGGCCCCACACGGATGCCGGTGGACGTGGCCCGCAAGAAGATCGTCCTGGTTGACGACGTGCTCTACACCGGCCGGACCATCCGCGCCGCTTTGGACGCCCTCATTGACATGGGCCGCCCGCAAAACATCCAGGTGGCCGTCATGATTGACAGGGGGCACAGGGAGCTTCCCATCCGCGCCGACTATGTTGGCAAGAACGTCCCGACGTCCAGCAAGGAGGTAATCCACGTCAAGGTCACCGAGATAGACGGCCATGACGAGGTGGTTATCGCAGAGGAAAAGGACCACGAGTAGAGGCACTCACAATTCCAAAGGAGGGTTAATGTGACACTGAGAGGTCAAGACCTTCTCTCCCTACAAGAGCTTAGCGCAGCAGACATGGAAACCATCCTGTCCACGGCGCGCTCCCTCAAGGAGATACTGTCGCGCCCCATCAAGAAAGTCCCTACGCTGCGCGGCAAGGTAGTATGCACTCTGTTCTACGAGCCATCAACCAGAACCAGGACGTCTTTTGAGCTGGCGGCCAAGTACATGTCCGCCGACACCGTATCCATAGCGGCTTCCACATCGGCCGCACAAAAAGGGGAGACCCTCTCCGATACGGCCCGGAACCTTGAGGTCATGGGTATCGACGTAGCCATCATGAGACACTCCGTGTCAGGGTCGTGCCACTTCCTGGCCAGGGTGCTGGACATCCCCGTCATCAATGCCGGTGACGGGATGCACGAGCACCCCACGCAAGGGCTTCTGGACATCTTCACCATCCTGGAGTATAAGCCCAAGATACGTGGGCTCAAGGTGGCCATCCTGGGCGATGTCCTTCACTCCCGGGTCGCCCGTTCCCTCATCTTCGGCCTCACAAAGATGGGCGCTGAAGTGGCGGTCGCGGGTCCTTGCACCCTCATGCCCCCCTACATTGAAGACTTGGGCGTCAAGGTCCACCGGAGAGTAGAAGAGGCTATAGAAGGCGCCGACGTGGTGTACTCCTTGCGCATCCAGCTGGAGAGGCAGGCCAAGAGCCTCTTCCCCTCAAAGAGGGAATACCACGACTTCTTCGGCCTTAACCGGGAAAGGCTCAACCTGGCCCAAGAGGACGCCCTCATCATGCATCCGGGACCCATGAACCGCGGCGTGGAGATCACGACAGACCTGGCCGATTCGCCGAGGTCCGTCATCCTTGACCAGGTAACCTCGGGCGTAGCGGTCCGGATGGCGATCCTTTACCTCATCATGGGAGGGCGAGACTGATGTCGGGAGACCTGCTCCTAAAAGGTGGAAGAGTTGTAGACCCGTCCGTGGGCCTAGACCAACAGGCGGACGTACTGGTTCTGGGTGGAAAGATCGCCCGGGTAGAGAGCGACATCGCAGCCGATGGGGTCGAGGTGCTGGACGTAAGCGGGATGATCGTGATGCCCGGGCTTATCGACATGCACGTTCACCTGCGCGAACCCGGGTTTGAGGAAAAGGAAGACATCGCAAGCGGTTCGGCCGCAGCGGCGGTCGGAGGCTTCACGGCGGTCGCGTGCATGCCCAACACGCAACCTGTGCTGGACAACGACGCTATCGTCGCCAAAGTGGTGAAGAGGGCGGCCGATGTAGGATTGTGCCGGGTGTACCCCATCGGCGCCGTCAGCAAGGGGCGCCTGGGCAAGGAACTGGCGGAGATGGGCGAGATGAAGGCGGCTGGAGCGGTGGCCTTTTCCGACGACGGCTCGCCCGTATCCACGGCGGAGCTCCTCCGTTGCGCCCTTGAGTACCTGAAGAGTTTCGGCTGCGTGCTCATAGACCACCCTGAAGACGTAACCCTCTCCGAGGGCGGTCAGATGAACCGGGGCCTCGTTTCCACGATCGCCGGTTTCAAAGGGATCCCCCGTGAGGCCGAGGAAATCACAGTAGCCAGAGATATCCTGGTCGCCCGCCTGACAGGCGGTAGGCTTCACCTGACACATGTCTCCACAAAGGGTTCGGTTGATCTTGTCCGGCGAGCCAAAGAAGAAGGCCTGCCGGTCACTTGCGACTGCACGCCGCACCACCTGCTCCTCACGGACAGGCTGGTCCTTGAGACGGGCTACGACACCAACACGAAGATGAATCCGCCTCTTCGGACTGACGAGGATCTGGAGGCGCTGACACAGGGCCTGGCGGACGGCACCATCGCGGGCTCCGTGCTGAAGCTCAACGAGGCCGTGCGCAACCTGCGGGACAAGGCAGGCATCTCCCTGCGGGAGGCGGTGCACGCAGCCTCGCTCAGCGCGGTGGCGGCCATCGGTGCCCAGGACCGGAAAGGCTCCCTCAAGGAGGGCAAGGACGCCGACATCATCCGGATGGGTGAGGAATGCCAGGTTTCCTCGGCCTATGTCCGGGGACAGCTTAAGTAC
>CAZYFG010000066.1:7895-9503 GCA_964646835.1 uncultured Eubacteriales bacterium
CCATCGATGCCATCGCCACCGACCACGCGCCTCACCACCTGGATGACAAGTGGGTTGAGTACGACTATGCGGCCAACGGCATAGTCGGGCTGGAGACTTCCGTCGGCCTCGTTGTCGACAAACTGGTGCGGCCAGGGAAGATATCGTGGTCGAGGATGGCCGAGGTAATGAGCCTGAACCCGGCCAGAATCCTGGGAGTGCCCGGCGGCACGTTGGCGGAAGGAGCCGTCGCCGACATCACGGTCATCGACCCGGAGTACGAGTGGTCCGTGAACCCCAGGGAGTTCAAGTCCAAGGGCAAGAACACTCCGTTCGAGGGCTGGAGGCTGGACGGCGCTCCCTACGCGACCATCTTGGGAGGCAAAATCGTGGCCAAACGCAGGAGCCTGGTGTCATGACGCGCCTCGGAGCGGGCCCGGACAATGAGCGATGGGGAAGCGCTCTGGATAGAGACAATCCGGTAGATGAGATAGCCGAGGTAATCACGATAGGGAAGGAGCGGGGCGGGGTTCATACCGCCCTGCTCCATGCCCCGGATATCGCGAAAAGAGCCACACCCATGCAGTTCGTAGAGGTGAGAGTCAGGGCCGGCGCTGACCCCTTTCTCAGGCGCCCGTTCGGTCTCTCGCTCATATCGTCCGAGGAGGGTCATATCGGCCTGACCTGGGCCGTTGTGGGAAAGGGCACGGCGCTCATGTCCCGGTGGCGTCCCGGGGACCGTGTCTCCGTGTTGGGCCCTCTGGGCAACGGCCTGGGCCCGGAGAAGCTCCTTGCGGGAAGTTCCGCAGAAGCCCGGTCCGTCTATCTGGTAGCCGGAGGTACGGGCCTGGCGCCTTTCTACCCGCTGGCCAAGGCGCTCCGGGCTCTGGGAAGCGATGTCTCTCTGTCTTACGGGGCCAGGACGTCGGCTCTCTTGATGGATACCTCTCCGTTTCAGTCCCTAGGGTGCAGAGTCACGGTGTATACCGAGGACGGCAGCGAAGGGAGGACAGGGTTCGTGACCGCGGGTCTCGGACAAGCGGACACTATGCCCCTTGAGGATGGCAGGCTAGGCAAGCCTTTAGTCATGGCTTGCGGCCCCACCCCCATGCTGAAGGCGGTCAAAGAGAAACTGGCCGGAACGTCCGCAGAGCTGTACGTTTCCCTGGAAGGGAGAATGGCCTGCGGAACCGGCCTCTGCAAGGGCTGCGCCGTAAAGGCCGCCCCGCCGCTCAGCGGATACCTGCACGTTTGCACCGACGGTCCGGTGTTCCCGGCCTCCATGGTCTACCTGGGAGAGGAGGGTGAGGGGGTATGACGGACTTCTCAACCGAGCTCTGCGGGATCCGGCTTGAGAACCCGCTGGTGGCAGCGTCGGGTGTGTTCGGCTACGGCGAGGAATACGCCCGCGTGGGCGACATCCGCTGGTTTGGAGCGGTAGCGGTGAAAGGCACTACCCTAAAGCCCCGGGCGGGAAATCCTCCGCCGCGCGTGTGCGAAACCCCTTCGGGGATGCTCAATTCGATCGGCCTTGAGAACCCGGGAGCCATCGTCGCGCGAGACGAGAAGATCCCCTGGCTCAAACAGTTTGGAGTGCCTATCATCGTCAACGTTTCCGGTGACTCCTAT
>CAZYFG010000066.1:9513-10524 GCA_964646835.1 uncultured Eubacteriales bacterium
GGAAGGCGTAAGCGCCCTGGAAGTGAACATCTCCTGCCCCAACGTAGCGGCAGGGGGAATGGCTTTCGGGATGGATGCCCGGTCCTCTTACCGCGCGACTCAGGCCGTCAGGAAGGCGTGGAAAGGTCCCCTCATAGTCAAACTCACACCCAACACGCTCGACATAGTATCGGTGGCAAGGGCCGCCGTAGAGGGAGGGGCCGACATCCTTTCCCTCATCAACACGCTGGTCGGCATGGCCATCGACGTGAAGACCCGCCGTCCTATCTTGGGCAACGTGACGGGCGGCCTGTCGGGTCCGGCGGTGAAGCCTGTGGCCCTCCGGTGCGTGTACCAGGTAGCTCAGGCCATTGATGTCCCCATCATCGGAATGGGCGGAGTCTCGTCTTACCGTGATGTCCTGGAATTCATGATGGCCGGCGCTTCAGCTGTGGGGATCGGCGCGGGCCTCTTGGTCGACCCCGTACTCCCAAAGAGGATCCTGGAAGACCTGGAGACCTATGGCCGCGACGAAGGCATCTCGGATCTCAAGAGCCTGGTCGGAGCGGCGTGGAAAGGGTAGACAACGACTCCAGGGTTCCAGTTACAGGTCTCTGGTTACAGATCTCTGGTTACAGATCTCTGGTTACAGGGTTCCGGTTCTAGGGTTCCAAAGAAACGACTATGGTCTTCTGCCCGGTGTAGGTGACAAATCCGGGAGGCCCTCCCCGGGGTTTCCTGAGCCGTGAGGCTTCCACGCAGTCAACCTCGACCTTGGACGCCCCCCGGGCCTCAGACCTAAGGGCCGCGAGCCTCGCGCCGAAGACGATGTCCTCGTCGGTCACGGTCTCCGATGGCCGGAGGAGCACGTGGGCGCCTTTGGCGTTCTTCACATGGAACCAGATGTCCCCGGGTTTCCTGAGCTTGGTTGTGAGGTAGTCGTTCTGGCGGGCGTTACCCCCAACTAGGTAAACCGCGCCGTTCTTGCCCTCAATTGTCTCAATGTCGGGCCTGTGGGTCGGACCGGACGGG
>CAZYFG010000067.1:0-2872 GCA_964646835.1 uncultured Eubacteriales bacterium
CTGGTCAAGGTCAATCGGGAAACTGGCCAGCCCGCCCCTTACTTGCCGGTACACCTTGAAATCCTCTCCCTCAAGGGACTGGATGAGGTCCATCTTGGCCACCATCTTGCCCAGGTCCATCGCGGGGCTTGTGCCCGGAGGGGTGTTGAACATGAACTGGGCGACGTACTCCCTGACTCCGGCCTTCTTTGCGTTGTAGGCCGCCAGGTATGCGGACGCCACGGCCACTACGTCGGGAGCGTCCCTCAGGCTCCAGTGGTGGGACTCGTTGACCTCCACCGGTATTCCTCGCGAAGCGTGCCAGGCCATGGATTCCTGGGCTTCGGCGATTGACCGGATGACGGGCCTGGGACCGCGGCCGTCCAAGACGTTGTACCAGGTAAGAGGTATGGCCGCCCAAGCGTTGTTGATTGTCTCCGACAGGAGGCGGGCAAAACGGAGGACGTCCCGGGTCCCGCTGTAGCACCTCATGAGGGGATGGTTGCCGCACCGTGATGCCGCGTACAGCTTCTCAAAGTCTTCTCTGGACCGTATCGCCGTCCCTCCTGCTCCGTCCTGGTCGTGGTCCATCTCCTCAGGGTGGAAAAACCTCTCCTGGGCGGCCCCAGGGAAATGACGTCCAAGACGCCCGATTCGGCGATCCGCCTGATACCGTCCGCCGTCTCGTCGACCGAGGGAAGGCCGAAGTGGTGCCTCAGGATAGGATAAGGCTCTTTCCAGTCGATGCGCTCCCCGAGGGTGTCGGGATACCTGGGGATGTCCCGGAGGATGGGCTTTCCCCTAAGGTAGGCGATGATCTCGTCAATGTCTTCCTTGCCTGAAAAAACGGCGTCAAAGCCCCCCTCTTCCCTGGCGACTTGGGCCACGGGAGGGGTCCCTCCCAAAAGGAGCAAGGGGGCCGCCCCCCTTGATGCAAGAGCGGAATTCAGCCGTCGTATGAGGTTCCTGGCGCCTTCAGGGTCCAGCCGGTACCCCACCGCTAGGTAGTCCGGCTTCTTCCTCTTGGCCAGATTAGCCAGTTCTTCCGGCGACACGGCGGTCCCGGCGAACTCGGTCGAGTATCCTTGAGTCTCGGCCAATCTCAAGAAGTTGAGCACCCCTGCGACGTGCACGCAGTCACCCATGGAGGCGCCCAATATTTTCTTGCCGCTTCTATGAGATCCGTTCATCCCTGCCACACCTCCGCTGCCACGTGTTCGGCCAGTTCCTCGCAGGCCATTCCTCCTATCCCCATACTCGCGGCGTTGCGACCCTCGGCCAGGTAGTCTTCACCCGTAAGGGCAGACGCGAAGTTCACCGCGGCCCGGATGACCGGCGCCTTGACTCCGGCGACCACTGCCAAAGAGAGCATTGGCACTAGGCTGAAGGGCACATCTTCCGTGATGTAGCGGCAGTTCAGTGAAGTGGGAGCCGATATGCCGTGATAAGCCTTGTTTGCCTGGATCGCGTCATACAGGCTCGCGGCCTGAATGCCGTAGGTTTCGCGAAGCCAGTCCAGCGCGCTCCTGGCGGGCACCCCCAAAGCGCTCGCGATGCTCAGCCTCTCGGCGTCCAGAGCCTCCAAGACCGATGCCACCGAAGGCGAAATGCCGTCCGTGTAGTGCTCAAATGCTGCCGACGCGTCGATCCTGGCCGCGTTCAGAAGCGTTGGGACCGGGTGAAACACGGCCCCCATATTGTCAAGACTGGTGACCATGACGCTCTCAACCGCGTGGAACTGGGGAAACGCGGGTCTCAGAGCCCTCACCACCTGAACGGTCCTTACCGCCGGAAGGGCGGCTACGCTTACTGATTGTTTGACTCCGAACACTCGCGAACGGCCTGACCCCACGGTCCTCGCCGCGTAAATGAAAGTATTTGTCTCGGCTATGGTCACCGAGGACGCGCACCCTTCTTTCCAGAGAGTGGCGCGGAAGGCAAGAGCCCCTCCCGTTCTCCCCGGATTGAGGACAACCACCTGGCCGTCCCCGAGGTGCGGCGCCATCAGCCGTGCGACCGTCTCATGTCCCGAGGCAGGGACCGTCACCATTATGACAGGCACGCCCGCCACGGCCTCTCCTATGTCGGTTGTCACTTTGTTTGGGGCTGCTACTCCCCTGATCTCGCCTTCGAGGAATATGCCCCCGCATGTCTCTATGTCATTGATTGGCTTCGCCGACCTGTTCCAAAGGTTGACGGCATACCCGCGCAAGGCCAGAAACCCGGCCATGGCCATGCCTCCGTTGCCTGCCCCGATGACGGCGAAGTCCGCCCTGTTTAGCCCAGCGTCAACGCGCAACTCATTTGCCATTTGACTGCCTCCTTTCCCTAGATTCTCTTGGCTGCTCCCTCGACAAGTGTCTTCACTAGTTCCGTGTACGTGATGCCGACTTTGGCGGCGATCCTGGGAAACTCGCTGTAATCGGGCATCATGCCCGGTAGAGTATTGACCTCGAGGACGGACGGCGTTCCGTCTCCGGCGAGGCGGATGTCCACTCTGGCCGCATCCCTGCACCCAATGGCCGAGGCCGCTCTCACGGCCATATCCCGCAGGGAAGCAGCTAGATAGCCCGGGATGTCCGCAGGGCACCGGACAACCACGTTGTCACGTGCTTTGACCCCGTAGGTGTACATCTCACCTTCTTTGAAGATGATCTCCTCGACGGGCAACGCCTTGAGCCGCGGGTAGCCCAATACCGCGACAGTGAACTCTCGCCCCTCTATGAACTCCTCCACAAGGGCCGGGGGACCGAAGTCCTCCATGACCTTCTGCGCCGCCGAGAGCGCCTTCACGTGATCGTCGGCCACGCTGTCGGCGGTGATCCCTACGCTGGAACCCTCGGCCGCGGGTTTCACGATGACCGGCAGACCTTCGCTGTTCCAGAAAAGCGGG
>CAZYFG010000067.1:2882-8953 GCA_964646835.1 uncultured Eubacteriales bacterium
CCGAGGAGATGGGCGTATGCCGTCGGGCCCGTGAAGGGAATGCCGCTCAGTTCCAACACGCCCGCGATGTTTGCTTGGTCTTTCTTGGTGCGGTAACCGGCAGCGATGTTGAAAAGCACGTCGGGCTTGGCGCGCCGGATCTCCAAGAGCATGGACGGCCCGGCCTCGATGACGCTTACCGTGTGATTGAGTTCCTTGAGGCTCGTGACTACCGCGTCACGTGTCCGGCGCGTCTGCTCGGCGGCATGAGGGTCATATCGGTTTAACGGGCAATCGCCGGTGGGCGCTGTAATGACGCATACATGCATAGGCCTCTCCTCCTTCGGTGAGTGGCGGCAAGCATGAGCTAACCCCGCGTGCTCTCCGCGGAAAGCAAGCGGAAAGCACCGAAAAGCTCGCGCACACCTGAGATGACATGCAGCTACTGCCTTGGGGAAGACGAGGGGGCGGAAAAAAGCCGCCGCAATGTGGCCGTCTTCCTTCTCCACGCTTACGAGGTTAGCTGACGGGCTCGGGCCGAAAAGGTCTGGCCCTACGCTCTTGCGATTAGCCCCGGAAGGATTGGGTCCCCCGCTCTCCGACAATGGGAGATTCAGCGATCAGGCGTACTACCCACTGCTAACGTGAGTTCTATCTTATCCTGTTCTTCCAGCGAATGTCAAGGTATCCACGGCTATGGTGCGGGAATTCCGGCGACGGTTTCGAGATGGACTAGATCCCGTTGGCCGCCTGGGCCTTTGACGGGCGGTCCCATTGCCTGAAGGCCCTCCAATAGACCCAGCTCGCCAATAGATACAGGGTGGCAGTAAAGAAGTAAGGCACCTCGTAGCTCCAGTTGGCCATGATGTAACCTGCCACCGCAGCGCTTCCCGACCGGGTCACGTTGTCAGCGATCCGCATGAGGCTTGACATCTTGCCCCTCTTCTCGGCAGTCACGATCTCCATGGAAAAACCGGACGCCACGGGGTTGGACATATTCATGAGCGCCGAGCGCATGAACAAGGCAAATGAGACCAGGTACACGTTGGGCGGTAGGGCTATGAGCAAGAGGAACGGGATGGAACAAAGCTGCGTGCCGACCACCGTTTGTACCTTTCCGTACCTTGCGGCCAAAACGGGAGAAATGAGACCTGCGATGGCGGTGGCGCCTTGACTGAGAGACAGAATGAGGCCGACCAGGCCCGACTCAATCCCCAGTTTCCTGGTGAGGAACACGTTGAAGTAGGGGATGACCATCCCCGCGCCAAAACCAATGAGGACGTTGTAGAAGAGAAGACTCAGGACTCTCCGGTCGGAAGCGGTCTCAAAGAGCTCCCGCATCTCGTCTTTGACAGCCATGGCAACCTCCCCGGGGGCTCCGGAGATCGCCTTCTTATCCTCCCTCATCCTCAGGGTCGGGGTAACTCCTGCCAGCGTCACAAGGGAGAAGAGGGCCAGAGACACCTTGTAAGCACGGACCATCCCCAGCGACCTGAGGCCCTGAGGGAGAAATCCGCCCAGGAGGCTCCCTACCATGTTGACTCCCATGGACAGGGAGAAGTTCACGCCGAAAAGACGTCCTCTGTCCTCGGGAGTGCTCGACTCCGCCAGAAGAGGCGCCCCTGACGTCATCTGACAAGCCTCGGCGCAACCCAAAATGCATGAGAAGAGGATCATGAGCCCCGATGAAGATGATATGGCCATTCCCAAATAGCCGATTGTGGTGAATAGCCCGGCGGCCATGAGCACGGGCCGGCGACCGATCCTGTCCGAGAACATGCCCGCCGGAAGCGAAAAGGCTGCCGCCGACAGCATCCTGGCCGACAGGACGGTCCCCAGGACCGCTTCGTTGAAGCCCAAGGACAAAATGTAGAGGCCCTGGATTACGCCAAACGCGCCCTTGGCGAGGGCGCCCATGGACACCGATTGAAGATACAACCTGGCATTGCGCTGAAATCTCATATCATGAAAGACTACGACATGGCGCTCTCCGACCCCTCCTGGAAAATGCCGTTTGCGTATGCATCTCAACAGTAAACAACGCAGTTACGATAACCTTCTTGGGCAATCGCAGCAAAGAGACAAAGACGCTGAGATCGATGCGCTGGCAGAAGAGAGTGGAGAACCAATGAGGGTAGTTGCGCTACACGACAAGCTGGCAGGGTAAAGCCTGGCCATGCCGGTACACGGTGATGGCGGGCGTCTCATGCTTGCCAGAGGGATGAAGCTGACGCCTGCGCTCATCAGCGTGCTTCGAAGGCGGGGCTACACTAGGGTCGCGCTGGAAGACAGCCTGACCGATGACGTGGAGATCGACGAGTCCATCCAGGAAGAAACCCGCCAGATGACCATAACGGTGATGGACTCGGTGATGAAGAACGTCTTGCGAGGAACTCCGGGAGACTTGAGGCCGATCAAGGACGCCGTGATGGCCATTATCCAGGACCTCCGGGAGAACCCTAAAGCCACTTTTGGTCTCTACTCACTCTGCGCCTTCGATGAGGAGACCTACACCCACAGCATCAACGTGTGCGTCCTCAGTCTGTCGGCGGCCGGAGTCCTTGGGTGGTCCATGGCCCGGCTCAAAGACCTCGGTTTGGGAGCACTGCTGCACGACGTAGGCAAAGTGCTCATCCCCAAGCACATCATAAACAAGCCCGCGCTCCTTACCGACGAGGAGTACGCTTTGGTGAAGACCCATTCCATGAAAGGCTTTGAACTGCTCCAGCAGTGCTACAATACCGGACCTGTCATCGCCCACGCGGCGCTGGACCACCACGAGAGGCTCGATGGCTCTGGATACCCCAGGCAGGTCAAAGGGGACAGCATCACCGAGTTCGGACGCATGGTGGCGGTGGCCGACGTATATGAAGCGATGACCGCCGACAGGCCCCAGCGCAAAGCCGTGCTTCCCGAGGCGGTGCATGCGTTCCTCATGGAGAAGAGGGGGACTCTCTTCGACGGCGACATGGTTGAGGCCATGTTCAAGCGGGTAGCCCTGTATCCGACCGGCACGATCCTGTCACTGTGGGGCGGTTATGTGGGAGTGGTCATAAAGCAAGACCCGCGGACCAACTCGAGGCCCGTCGTCCGTATAGTGAGCGGGCCCGGCATTCACCGGGCCACCGATGTCGAACTCTATGACCGTCCCGAGATGACGGTTAACCTCATCCTGGACGACTATCCTCCCGAGACGCGCAGGCTGGTATCGGACATGGGCATTATCCCGGAGCTCACCGGAGGACCCGAAACCAAATCCTGACCGCCCGGTCTACCCTGAACCGCCCGGCTTGCGCTGAACCGGTCGACCTACTTCACCACACCGAGGTCCTTGCCTACCAAGGTGAACTTCTCGATGGCGTAATCCAGGTCGCTCTTCTCGTGGGCCGCCGACAGCATGCAGCGGATGCGCGCCTTCCCTCTCGCAACCGTGGGGTACTTGATCGCCGAGGCGAATATCCCTTCGTCGTAGAGCCGCTTGGAGAACTCGCCCGTCACCTTTTCGTCGCCCAGCATCACGGGGGTCTCGGTCTTGCCCGTGTCAAACCCCGCCTTCTGTAACCCGGCGCGGAAGTAGGCGGCGTTGTCCCAAAGTTTCTTGACCAGAGCGTCGGACTGGAGGAGCACATCCACCGCGGCAATGGCCGCTGCCGTGTCGGCCGGGGTGAGACCTGTGCTGAAGAGGAACGGGCGTCCCCTCTGCTTGAGGTACTCGATGAGGACCTCCTCCCCGGTCACGTACCCGCCCATCACGCCGAAAGCCTTGGAAAGGGTGCCGACTTCCACTTCAACCCTGCCCTCGAGTTTGAAGTGGTTGACTATGCCTCGGCCGCTGTCTCCAAGGACTCCCTCGCCGTGGGCGTCGTCCACCATGACCATGGCGCCGAACTCATCGGCGACATCGCAAATTTCGGGGAGGGGAGCGATATCTCCGTCCATGCTGAAAACGCCGTCGGTGATGATGAGCATGCGACGGGCTTTGTCCTTGTTCTCAATGAGCTTGGCCCTCAGGTCCTTCACATCGTTGTGGGCGTACCGCACCACTTGCGCCCTGGACAACCGGCACCCGTCGATGATGCTTGCGTGGTTCAGCTCATCGGAGAGGATTATGTCTCCCTGCCCGGTGATGGTCGGGATGACCACCGTGTTGGCGGTGAAACCCGCTTGCACCACGATGCAGGCTGGAGCGTGCTTGAACTCGGCAAGCTTCCTCTCCAGGGCAAGGTGAATGTCCTGGGTGCCCGAAATGGTCCTCACGGCGCCGGGCCCGACCCCGTACACGTCGATGGCCTTTTTCGCCGCCTCCTTTAGCTCGGGCGTGTTGGCGAATCCCAGGTAGTTGTTGGAGCAGAGGTTCAGCACTTTCTTTCCGTCCACGACAAACCATGCGCCCTGAGGTCCGGTGATGGTCCGGATGTTGTTGTAGAGACCGGACTCCTTGAGGTTCTGAATCTCTTCTGCCAGAAAGTTCAACTTGGACATTACTTCAACCCCTCCGGATAAAGGATAACCTTGCCCGAATTCCCGCTAGTCATGAGGTCCATTCCCTGAGCGAAATCCGCAAGGTCCAGACGGTGAGTGATGATCGGACCGAGGTCCAGCTTACCCGAACGCAGGAGCTCGCGGGTCATAGCCCATGTCTCCCACATCCGGCGCCCCGTGATCCCCTGCAAGGTAACCCCGCGCATGACGACGTCATCGGAGAAGTTCACGGTGAGCGGCTTGGACGGCAGCCCCAAGAGCGCCACGCGACCGCCGGGCCTCACTACCTTCAGCATCTGGACGTACACAGGTGCGGCCCCGGACATCTCCAGGACCACATCCACACCGACCCCTTTCGTGGCCTCCATGATAGCCTGGACCGGGTCATCCTTCATGCTGTTTATGACCAGGTCTGCCCCCATGTCGCGGGCCAGACCGAGCCTGTACTCGTTGATGTCGGCGGCAGCCACAAACGTTCCGCCCACGGCTTTGGCCACTCCGATGGACATGAGACCTATGGGCCCGCACCCGAAGACCGCGAAGGATCTCCCGCGGGTCTCGCCCGCCATGACGGTATGGACGGCGTTTCCCAGAGGCTCCTGGATCGACGCCACGTCCGGCGGGATGCTCGGGTCGTTGTACCACAGGTTCTCCTCGGGTACGACGGCGTACTCGGCGAAGACACCGTCCGTATCTACTCCCAGGATCCGCGTGTTCTGGCAGACGTGCTTTTCGCCGAGCATGCACTGGATGCAGAGACCGCAGACCACGTGGGTTTCGGCCGACACGTAGTCGCCTACTTTGACCTTGAGACAACCGCTGCCGAGTTCGACCACTTCGCCAGCGAATTCGTGGCCCATGACTCTCGGAGGCTTGATCCGGTTTTGGGACCACTCGTTCCAGATATAGATGTGGTGGTCGGTACCACATATGGACGTCGCTTTGATCTTCACCAGGACTTCTCCCGGTCCCGGCTTCGGCACGGGGAGATCCACCAAAACAGCACCTGGAGCAGGATCTTTCTTGAGAACAGCTCTCAACCGATCATCCTCCCTCCAAAACCCTTTTTGCATTCTCGCCTTCGACATCTGAAGGCGCAACTCCTTCGGCGGCGTCGCGGTCTAGTCAGCGCTTTTTCGTATGATCCGGCCGCCCCACCCTATGGCCCAGACCTTGCCGCTTGAATCTCTCAGGAACCTCACCTCGGAGTCCTGCCCGTTGAGATGCACGGTCCCCAGGTTCTCGCTGTCGCGCTTTACTTCGTACTCCTTCTTGTCCACGGTGGCGATGAGGGCGCCGTCCTTGACGGCCAGACGGAAAGTGCTGCCCTCCCCTGACTTGAAAGTACCTGCGTACTCCTCTATATGCTCGGGCGGCCACGACTCTTTCTTGTAGACGCTCCGGGGCGTGTCCACAGGGAGCCCGAGGAGCAGGTTGACGGCGGCGAGCCAAGCCCTTGAGGAAGGAGTCCCCGACAGATTGGACAGCACGGCTACCCCAATTCCCTTCTCAGGCACAAACCCTATGTTGGACGCGACCCCCTTCAGACTGCCGCTGTGCTCTATGAGAGTGACGCCGTGGTAATTCTCCAGGCGGCCCAGTCCGTAGCC
>CAZYFG010000067.1:8963-10442 GCA_964646835.1 uncultured Eubacteriales bacterium
GGTCGCGGGTGTAGGGAGCGTGAGGATGGAGCATCTTCTCGATACCTTCGGATGAGAGGATCTTCCTACCCTTGAACATGCCTTTTCCAAGGTACATCCGCAGGTAGTTGCCTAGGTCGAGGACGGTGGACTTGAGCCAACCACATGCGGTGAATGGCGGCGCCACCTGCCAGTTAGGGGAGTACTTTACCTCATCTTCCCTCTTCATGTAGAGGGAAGTGACGTTGTCAAACCGCTCAAGGTCTGAGAGGTCGTACATGCTCCGGTTCATCTCGAGAGGAGCGAGCACGTTCTCTTTCATGTAGTCCTCGAACTTCCGGCCGCTCACCTTCTCGATGATGGCCCCCAGAAGCCCGTAGCAATCGTTGGAGTAGCTGATATACTGCCCCGGTTCGCCAAGGACCTGGTAGTCGCCGGTCCGGATGTACTCCAGGAGCTGGTCGAAGTCGTCGATCCTCGGGAAAGGCTTGTCTTCGGGCTTATCTTCGGTCTTCTCGGCTTCCTCCGGCTCGGGGTCCTTCGCAGTGTTTCCCCTGATGGAGTAACCTAGCGTCGGCAAGGGCGGCATGCCGGCTGTGTGGGTCATAAGGTGATGGATGGTGACTCGATGGCCGCCTCCACCGGGCAAATCGAAAGTCGGAAGGTACTTCTGCACAGGGTCATGGGGAGACAGTCTCCCCTCTTCGGTGAGCTGCATGATAGCCAGACAGGTAAACGACTTGGATACTGACGCCACGCCGAAAATGGTCTCGGGCGTGACCGGCACGAGAGAGGCCTGGTCCCGGAAGCCGAATCCTTTGGCGTAGATCACCTCATCTCGCGACACCACGGAGACAGCCATGCCCGGAGCCTTGGTTTCCTCAAGAAACTCCTTCATGAACCCTTCGAACTCGTGGGTCGAAAACCTCATAGGTGCTCCTCCTCCGTTCACGTCGTCTAGACCCTGCCCTCCCTGAGCGGGATCATCCCAAACCTTGTTCTTTATGGACGGATGGGGTTCCTGCGGTAGCCTCCAGTTTCCAGGGTAGGACGCGACAGGATGTAGCCGGGAGTCCAGGAGACTAGCAATAGAGCGCTACAGCGTAGTTCAAGACCCGGAGGAGAGAGAGGTTCCTCAGTTCAAAGGCGCCGATGTCTCTAAAAAGCGTTGCAGGCTTGGAGTTCACTTCGATGAGCCAAGGTTTTCCGTTCTTGTCTATGCCGAAGTCAACCGAGAGCTCGCCGCCCCGGCCCGAGCCCCTTTCCAGCGCAGGGGGGATCATCCGGGCAATTCGACGGATCTCGGCCTTCACCGCGTTGGCCCTGCCGGGCAGCGCCAGGTCGAGAATATCGCCCACCTTATGGTGAAGCTCTACGCCGGCGACCATGAATCCCTCGGCATCCGGGTTCAAGCGGGCCACCATGCCGGTCCTCATCCAGACACCGGCCCCACCTTTTTGATACACGACCCTCACTTCGAATGCGCCCCCGGCGCCCTTG
>CAZYFG010000068.1:0-241 GCA_964646835.1 uncultured Eubacteriales bacterium
CAGCAATGATAATCGTCTCCAGAGCGAAGAAGGCCGTGTAAGGGGGGGGAGCCGGGAGGACGGCGCCAAAGGCGCATTCCGGCACGGTTATGGCTGTTGCCAAAATGAAAAAGATCACAATTTACGCGTCCAAGGAGCTGCGAGCGCCCGTATTCGAGCGCCTCCGTGACCTGGAGATCTTTCATGTGACTCCCGAGTCGTCGTCGCACCGTTCCTTTGGTGTCGAAGAGGAAGCGGAAAG
>CAZYFG010000068.1:259-909 GCA_964646835.1 uncultured Eubacteriales bacterium
CTTCAGCAAGTACGCCCCCGTGAAGCGCTCCTTCATGGACGGGTTCACCGGCAAGAAGCCGGAAGTGGCCCTGCATGAGGTAGGAAGGCTTTCGGCTGCTTACGACATAGAGACTGTGTATGAGAAAGTCAGGACCCATGAGAAGCGTTTGAAGGAGCTGTCCGACGAGCTCTTAAGGCTCAGGGATGAGAGAGAAGCGCTGGCGCCGTGGGAATCACTGGACATCCCGCTGGACCGCCTCGGAGCGACTCACCTGTGTCACAGTGTGCTTGCTGTGTTTCCCAGTTCGGTCCTGGCGAAGATCTATGAATCGGCCACGGAGAGGCCGGTCTTCTACGAAGTCGTATGGGAACAGCGTTCTGAGTCCGGAGTGTGGCTCGTCGCTTACGGCGATTCTCAGGCGGATGTGTCTTCGTTCGTAGCGGGACTCGGGGGACGGATCGTGACCTTCAGAGAGTCGGAAGTGGAAGGCGCGTGTGTCGGAGACAAGCTTCGGGCAATCGACGAAAGGATACAGGAGATTGTCCAAGAGAACGAGTCTATTATTGCCGAGGACCGGGAACTCTCTTCATCCATGTTGGACGTATTGGCCCTCATCGACTACTACCTGGACAAAGAAAACCTCGAGCGTCTGGGGGACGCAGTGCCCA
>CAZYFG010000068.1:919-2675 GCA_964646835.1 uncultured Eubacteriales bacterium
GTCATCGAGGGATTTGTGAAAGCAAGGGACTTGGGATTGCTTGAGGAGGGGCTCCGGGAGTTCACCGAAATTGAGCTTGTCGCGGAAGACCCTTCACCCGGCGACGATGTCCCCGTCTTTCTTGAGAATCACCCGATCATCAGACCCTTTGAAGTCATCACCAACATTTTCGGTTTTCCCAAGTACGACGAGATTGACCCGACCCCGTTCCTGGCGCCGTTTTTCTGGCTGTTCTTCGGGATATGCTTGGGCGATGCTGTCTACGGCATAGTGCTCACAATAGGGGCCTGGTGGTTCATGAAGAGCCAGGGGCTGAAGCCCCCCGGCGACAAACTCCCGCGCCTCCTCATGTATTCCGGTATCTCCACGTTGCTTGCCGGGGCGGCCACCAACAGTTGGATGGCCGACTTGGTGTCCGTGTTCCTGCCCGGTACTAGCGTGGAGAGATTCCTTACGCGGCTTGCCCTCATTAACCCCATTGAGGACCCGCTTACCATGATGCTGGTTTCGTTCGCGTTCGGCATCTTCCACGTGTGGGTGGGCATCGGCGTCAAGATGCTTAGCAGCTTCAGGAAGGGAGAGTATTCGGACGGCGTCTGGTCGTCGGGCTCGTGGCTGGTGTTTCTGCCTGGGCTTGTCTTCTGGGTGGTCTCCAAGGCAGGCATCATAAAGAGCCAGATCCCGCTGTACGTGATGGCGATCGGAGCGCTCATGGTCATGTACGGCGCGTCCCGGAGCCAGAAGAACATCCTCCTGAAGCCGTTCACAGGTCTGTACGGACTGTATGGGATAGTCTCGTACTTCTCGGATACCCTTTCGTACTCCAGGCTTCTCGCGCTCGGGCTTGCCAGCGCCATCATCGGCGTCGTAGTGAACAAGATCTCGCAGCTTGTCTCGATGATGGTCCCCATTGTCGGGTGGGTCCTGGTCCCCGTCATTTTGGCCGGAGGACACGTCTTCAACCTCGTAATCAACGTCCTCGGCAGCTTCATCCACGCGGGGCGCCTGCAGTTTGTTGAGTTTTTCACCAAGTTCTTCGAGGGGGGAGGTACGCCGTTCAGACCTCTTAAGCGCGTGAGTGAGAATGTGTCAGTTGAGGCTGTTGACTAATGATGAGCAAAAGTCAGGAGGGGTCGGATTTGTTCGGAGGTAATTCTACCGTCTGGTTTGCGGCAGGAATGGCCATCATTCTGGTGGCCCTGGCCATGGGCGTGTTCTTTGGGCCTGCGCTGGGCGGAAACGGTCTCGCGTTGTTGGGTGCCGGCATCGCGGTGTTTGTGAGCGGAATCGGGTCGATTATCGGTACCGGAATCACCGGCGAAAAGGCCGCAGGGATCACTGCGGAAGACCCAGAGAAGTTTGGGCGTCTCTTGTTGCTTCAAGCTCTTCCCGGGACCCAGGGGATCTACGGCTTCCTGGTCGGCTTCTTGGCCATCTTCAAGATGGGCGGGTTTTCCGGTGTCTTGGCCCTGGATATCGCCCAGGGGTGGCAGTTCGTCTTCGCATGCCTTCCCGTCGCGATATCGTGTCTCCTTTCTGGTATCTACCAGGCCAAGGTTTCTCTCGCGGGCATGGACATCGTAGTCAAGCACCCTGAGGAGTCCGGTAAAGCCCTCATCATGCCTGCCATGGTTGAGACTTACGCCGTATTGGGCCTCCTTGCGTCGGTGCTCTTGATCATGTTTGCGGTCAAGGTGTAGGGGGCTGTCTCGATGCCTCTTGAGGATATCCTCAACAAAATAAGGGACGGGGCAGA
>CAZYFG010000068.1:2685-4952 GCA_964646835.1 uncultured Eubacteriales bacterium
TGGAGGATGCTGCGTCTCGCGCCGAGAGACGCCTTAGCGCCTCTCGCGCGGAGGCCCAGGGTCGGGCAGCCGAAATCCTTAGCGCCGCAGAAAGCGAGGCCGCCAAGGTCGAGGCTGCGGCGAAGACGAGAGCCGACGCCAGACGCAGACAAGCAATCCTTAGAGAGAAGCAGTTGTTGGTCGAAGGGGTTTTTGCCAAAGCCCTGGGAGACCTCGCCTCGCTTCCCCCGGCAGAGTACAGGGAACTCATCCTGGAATCTCTGGCGCGTTCCGCAAATGGCAACGAGACCGTGGTTTTTGGTCCCGAGGACAATGAGCGACTTGGCCCCTCCTTCCTAGAAGAGCTGAAAGGCAGGTTGTCGTCTCAAGGCAAGGCGGCGGACGTAAAGGTCGAGTTCGCCCCCAAATCGTTGGGGGGCGGCTACATCCTGAGAAGCGGCGGCGTGTCTCTGAACAGCACATTTCCTGCTTTGGTCAAGCGGTTCCAAGACGAACTGGAAATCGAAGTGGCCAGGACACTATTCGCCGATGGCGCGTAGAGGGTTTCATGTAAAAGGTGGGTAGACGGTGAACGAATTCGCTTGGGCCAGCGCTGTTGGCCACATCAGGGTGAGGGAGAAGGAGATTCTGTCTCGCGCCGACCTTATGCGGCTGGTCGAGGCCGTCGACCTCGACCGTGCCCTCCTGGCCCTCCGGGATACGTACTATGGTCCGTATGTCGCGGCGCTGGATGACCAGGCGAAATACGGCGATGCGCTGGCAGCGGCGCTATCGGCGGCATACCAGTTTGTTTTCGGGATAGTCCCCGAACCGATGCTCATCGCCGCCTACCGCGCGCGGAACGATTTCCACAACCTGAAAGTACGGGCGAAGTCGGTGCAGCTGGGCATTCCATTGGACTCCGAAGCGCTCTCGACCATGGGAAACTTCGAGCCGGACCTTGATCCCGCCGCGGTTTCCTCCCGCGACCTCGATCTTCCTGTCATCTCATTGAACCTTCATGAGGCCCAGTCGCTATGCGACGCTCTGGGACGAACTTACAGTCAAGCCATTGAGTTGATTGAAGAAACGCGCGAAAGGGCCGCGGAGGGCGTCCTTTCGCTCCGGGTCGACAGCCTGGTGGACCGCGGATACTATGCCTGGTTCTCGAAGGTGTTCAAGCGCTACGGATACCCCGGCATGACGCGGTTCCAGCGGGCCGAAGTTGACCTACTCAATCTCCGAATGTCCTTGCGAGCCCTGAGAATGGGACTCGACCCTGTCGTATTTGGCGACGTGGTGCTCCAGGGCGGCGATATCCCGTCTGACAGGATGCTGAGTGCCTACAAGGACGGGCTCCCGGGAATCCACTCTGTTTTCAAAGGGACTCCTTGGAGCGGCCTGGCTGTTTCGGGCGCCGAGACGGCTGAAAAGAGAGAGTCCCTCACAAAGTGGGAAAGGGCATGCGACAACGCCTTCATGGGAGTGGTCAGGACGGCCAGGTACTATTCCATCGGACCCGAGCCAGTATTCGGGTATTTGTTCGGCAAGGAAACGGAAGTGAGAAACCTTAGAGTGATCCTTGCCGGCAAGCAGTCCGGACTGCCCGCGCAGGAGATAGCCGAGAGGTTGCGTGAGCCTTATGTCTAGAGTGGCTGTCTTGGGTCAAAGAGATGCCGTGCTCGGGTTCAAGGCGTCAGGGGCCGTCGCTTTCGCGGCAGACGACGTCCGTGAGGCCCGGGAGCAGCTTCACAAAATCCTTGAAGATGATTTTGCCGTGCTCCTCGTCACAGAGGAGACCGCCGAGATGCTGAGAGATGAGCTCCAACCGCTCTATGAGAGGCCGAAGCCGGTCGTCACCATTTTGCCCGACGCCCGACGACCAAAGGGACTCGGGATGGAGCTACTGAAGAAACGAGTTGAGCGGGCCGTTGGAGCCAACATCCTGCTCAAGGGAGAGGAATGATGCGGCTGTGTCTACTAGCCAGGTGAAAGGACAGATAATCAAAGTATCCGGGCCCCTGGTGATAGCCTCGGGCATGGCCGGTTCCCGCATGTACGACGTCGTGCGAGTTGGGACCATGGGGGTTGTTGGAGAGATTATCGAGCTCAGGGGCGACACCGCTTCCATCCAGGTCTACGAGGAGACATCAGGCGTAGGACCCGGGGAGCCGGTCGTTTCCACCGCCGCCCCTCTTTCCGTTGAGCTCGGACCAGGTCTTATAGGTGCTATTTATGACGGTATCCAACGACCGCTGAACGTCATCGCCGACATGGCAGGCAGCTAT
>CAZYFG010000068.1:4962-10221 GCA_964646835.1 uncultured Eubacteriales bacterium
CGACGCCGGCGGGAGATGTGTATTATGCTTCCCTGGCAGGCAGCTATATAGCGAGAGGTTTGGAGGTCCCCGGCCTCGACCGCGAGAAGAAGTGGCATTTCGTGCCGAAAGTCAAGGAAGGGGATCGGGTATCTGCCGGATCCGTTCTCGGCGCGGTACGTGAGACGCCGCTTGTCGAGCACAGGGTGATGGTCCCTCCTTCCGTACCCGAGGCCACCGTGAAGAGCATTCGGGAAGGCGACTTCACAGTAGTCGATACCGTGGCCGTCCTTGACGCTGCCGGGCGCGAGATCCCTGTGACGATGCTCCAGAAGTGGCCTGTCCGCGAGTCCAGGCCCGCCCAGGAGAAACTGCCGCCCAAGGAACAGCTCGTGACCGGACAGAGGGTCATCGACGCCTTCTTCCCCATAGCCAAAGGCGGCACGGCGTGCGTTCCCGGTCCTTTCGGAAGCGGAAAGACGGTTATCCAGCACCAGCTCGCCAAGTGGGCCAACGCCGACATCATTGTCTATATAGGGTGCGGAGAGCGCGGCAACGAGATGACAGACGTCTTGCTCGAGTTTCCCGAGCTCAAGGACCCGCGGACAGGCAGGCCCCTTATGGAGCGCACCGTCCTCGTGGCAAACACATCAAACATGCCCGTTGCGGCGCGCGAGGCGTCCATCTACACCGGAATCACCATAGCAGAGTACTACCGGGACATGGGGTATGACGTGGCTCTTATGGCCGACTCCACATCCCGCTGGGCGGAAGCCATGCGCGAGATCTCCGGCCGTCTCGAGGAGATGCCGGGCGAAGAGGGATACCCTGCGTATTTGGGGTCCAGGCTCGCCGAGTTCTACGAGAGGGCCGGGCGAGTCAAGGTACTGGGTCAGGGAGGCACCGAAGGCGCCCTGTCCGCCATTGGCGCGGTCTCGCCTCAGGGCGGCGACCTCTCCGAGCCCGTAACGCAGGCGACTCTGCGTATCGTGAAAGTGTTCTGGGGGCTGGACGACAGGCTTGCGGCCAGGAAACATTTCCCGGCAATCAACTGGTTGACCAGCTACTCTCTATACGGTGAAAGGCTTGACGAGTACTTCCGGGCTACCGCAGGGCCTGACTTCCCGGAGATGCGGGACGAGGCCATGTCCATCCTCCAGCAAGAAGCGGAGCTAAGCGAGATCGTCCGGCTCGTGGGTGTCGATTCCCTGTCACCCAGGCAGAGGATGATTCTGGACACGGCCAAGTCGCTGAGAGAAGACTTCCTGTACCAGAGCGCCTTCCATGAGGTAGACACCTACTGCTCTCAGAAGAAGCAGTACGGGATACTCCAAGCCATCCTTACCCTGCATCACAAGGCTCTTCAGGCGATCGACGAGGGAGTCAACATAGAACGGCTCATCTCTTTGCCCGTGAAAGAGCGGATAGCCAGGGCGAGAGTCACTCCCGAGGAAGAATGGCCGGCCGAGTATGAAAGGATCATGGCAGCGATCTCGGCGGAGATTGAAAGCGAGTCCAGGCATTAGGTTCTAGGCTAACGTCCGGCGCTAAGTCAAAGTCCGGGCACTAGGCGACTAAAGAGAAGGCATTGGGGGAATTCGGGATGCCGTTGGAATACACGACCATATCACAAATATCCGGGCCGCTTGTGGTGGTGGAACAGGTCCGCGAAGTCCACTACGATGAACTGGTGGAGGTTGAGACGCGGGGTGGCGAGATCCGCCGCGGTCGTGTCTTGGAGGCGTCGACCGGCAAAGCCCTTGTCCAGATATTTGAGGGGACCGCAGGCCTGGACGTTACCGGGTCTCGCGTTAGGTTCCTTGGGAAGGTGCTTGAAATCCCCGTATCCCCGGATATCCTGGGAAGGGTCTTTGACGGAGCGGGGAACCCCATCGACGGAGGCCCCAAGATCATCCCCGAGAAGAGGCTGGATATCAACGGCAGCCCCATCAACCCGTTCGCCCGGGCATACCCTTCCGAGTTCATCCAAACGGGCATCTCCGGCATCGACTGCATGAACCCCCTGGTCCGCGGACAGAAGCTGCCCGTGTTCTCTGGCTCAGGGCTACCTCACGCCCAGTTGGCGGCTCAAATCGCGCGCCAGGCCACGGTTCTCACGGGAACCGAGCCTTTTGCCGTTGTCTTCGCGGCAATGGGCATCACCTTCGAGGAAGCCGATTACTTCATGACCGACTTCCGCCGCACAGGGGCCATCGACAGGGCGGTTCTCTTCGTGAACCTGGCAAACGACCCGGTCATTGAGCGAATCGCTACTCCGCGCATGGCACTTACAGTCGCCGAATACCTGGCCTTCGAGCGTGACATGCATGTTCTCGTAATCCTAACCGACATGACTAATTACGCTGAAGCGCTGCGCGAAGTGTCCGCGGCCAGAAAGGAAGTGCCGGGACGTCGCGGGTATCCGGGTTACATGTACACCGACTTGTCCCAGATCTACGAGCGGGCAGGGCGGATACAGGGCAAGCGGGGTTCCATCACCCAGATCCCCATTCTCAGCATGCCGGAAGACGACAAGACCCACCCCATACCGGACCTTACTGGCTACATCACCGAGGGCCAGATCATCTTGTCGAGGGAGCTCCACAAGAAGGGCATCTACCCGCCGATCAACATCTCCATTTCGCTTTCAAGGCTGAAAGACAAAGGTATTGGACGGGACAAGACCCGGGAAGACCATGCCGACGTCTTGAACCAGCTTTCCGACGCGTATGACCGGGGCAGAGAAGCCCGGGAGCTCTCGGTGGTCTTGGGAGAAGCCGCCCTCACCGAAACGGACAAGTTGTTCCTGAAGTTCGCCGATGAGTTCGAGGCCAGGTTTGTGAAGCAGGGGGCCAACGAGAACAGGCCTATTGCAGAGACCCTGGACATTGGTTGGGACCTTATGACTCTCCTACCCAGGAGCGAGCTGAAGCGTGTCTCCGACAGGAACGCCGAAAAGTATCTGAAGTCCAGAAACCCCGACGGCGCCGCTCCGGCAGCCGAATAGGAAGGAGCAGGGACTTTGGAACTAAGGGTTAGCGCTACCCGTCAAGAACTTACGAGGTTAAAGAACCGGGTCAGGATGGCTGTCCGGGGCCACAAGCTCCTTAAGGATAAGCGGGACCAGCTCATGAAGGAGTTCATGGCCATCGTCCATGAGAACCAACGGCTCCGAGCAGAGTTGGAGAGGCGACTTGGCGCCGCTTACAGGAGTTTCGCTCAGGCGAGGGCTCTCCTCAGCCCGCCGGTTCTGGAAGAAGCGCTTATGGCTTCAAGCGGGCCCGAGGAGGTGTCCATCAGCTACAGGCGCATCATGAATGTCGTTGTGCCGGAGATGGAGATCCGGGCGGAAGAGTCCGGCGACCGTTCGGTTAACTTGGGCATCCCGCCGTACGGGCTGGCGTCCACTTCATCTGATTTGGACGACGCAATCAAGGAGTTTCAGGGAATACTTCCTTTGCTTGTGAAGCTCTCGGAAATAGAACGTAAAATCCAGCTTTTGGCCGATGAGATAGAGAGGACCAGAAGAAGGGTGAATGCCCTTGAGTACGTTCTTATCCCAGAGCTGGAAGCGGCTATTAAAAATGTCGAGATGAGACTCGAAGAAGTAGATAGAGCCAATTCGTCAAGGCTCATGAAAGTGAAGGATATTGTGAGAGCCCATTAGGGAGAGAAGCGGATTCACTGCACCGGCGTTGGCTCTCGGGCATACGAATGGTGAGATTGTCAATAGGACGCCGCTTTTTCCGGGCATTTTGGACTCGTGCGGGATAGAAACTAGATCCGCAGGTTGAATGGATGATTTTGCGGTTTTGGTCTGAAGTGCGCATTCAAAAAGCGGTCAAATGAATAGCGAGGAGCCGGTACAGTGAGCGTAATCATTCAAGGCGGAAAACCCTTAAAGGGAATAGTTAGGTGTGACGGAGCCAAGAACGCAGCCCTGCCGATCATGGCAGGCGCGATTTTGTCAGAAGATATTTCCATAATTGATAACGTACCTCGTCTAAGAGATGTCGAAACCATGTCTGATATGCTTCGGGCGATAGGAGTCTCTGTCCGCACCGCCGGCAATTCAGTGAGGATCAACCCCGGCAAACCGCTGCGCCAAGAAGCTCCGTACGACCTTGTGAGGATGATGCGGGCTTCTTTCCTGATCATGGGACCTCTATTGGTACGTCTTGGGGTTGCCGCTGTGCCCTTGCCGGGCGGATGCGCAATCGGACAACGACCGGTTGACCTTCACCTCAAAGGGTTTCAGGCCATGGGAGCAGACATCACGGTGGAAGGCGGTTTCATCAGGGCGCGAGCCGAGAAGCTCAGGGGAGCCGAGATCTACCTCGACTTCCCGTCAGTCGGAGCTACTGAGAACATCATGATGGCGGCAGTCGGAGCAGAAGGGACAACCGTTATCGAGAACGCTGCCCAGGAACCCGAGATCGTTGACCTCGCCAACTTCCTGAACTCCATGGGGGCCGAAGTGAGCGGGGCAGGGACTTCTTGCATCAAGGTGCAGGGCGTGAAAAGGGTTAACGGCACCCGTTACAGCATCATCCCCGACCGGATTGAGGCTTCCACCTTTCTCGTCGCCGGGGCCATAACCCGCGGCAAAGTGATGGTTGAAAACGTAATCCCCACACACATAAGGTCAGTGCTTGCGAAGTTGAAGGAGTGCGGCGCTTATTTGCTGGAAGGCTCCCGATCAGTGGAGATCGAGATGCCGGATCGGCCCACCCCGGTCAATATCAAGACTCTACCGTATCCCGGATTCCCAACGGATGTCCAGGCTCCCTTCATGGCTTTGTTGGCCTTTGGGCACGGCACAAGCCTCATTTCGGAAACTGTCTTTGAAAACCGGTTCAGTCATGCCGAAGAATTGAGCCGCATGGGCGCGAAAATCAAGATCGAAGACTCAAACGCCATCATTGAGGGAGTGCCCAAACTGACGGGCGCCTCTCTTCAGGCAGCCGATCTGCGAGCCGGGGCTTGTCTATCGCTGGCCGCTCTCGCCGCACAGGGGAAGAGCGAGATCTTCGGAACCGAACACATCCACCGTGGGTACAGCGATTTTGCTACGAAACTGCGTCTTTTGGGCGCCGACATCGAGGAGACCGACCTCCCGAGACGCTCCTACGCGAAGTTCTAAGCTTCTAGGGCCGGAGTCATAATCACCCCTCATCAGCAATATTATCAAGCGTCACAGGGAGGTACGGCGCTTGAGACGACTCCTTTACCTTCTGCTTTTTGCCCTAGGTGTGTATTTGGGGCTACCGGGGCGTGGTC
>CAZYFG010000069.1:0-589 GCA_964646835.1 uncultured Eubacteriales bacterium
CACTGTCTTTCTGCTAAGTGTGGTCTTGTAACCGCCCGGCATGCCGAAGAGATCGCGCTCAGTATCCCGGCCGCCCTGGGCTGCCATATCGCGGAGCACAGTTTTCACCGCGTCGAACATGCGTCTGAACTCGGCGTCAGATAGTGTCTCCATGAGGCGCCTGGGATGTATCTTGGCAGTCCACAGGATGTCCTGGAGCACTCCGTTTCCCAGACCCACGATCCTCTGCTCGGTGGCCAGAAACGCCTTGGCGGACATGGCTTTCGTTGCCTCCGGCTCAGCCAGTCTGCGGAAGTACGGGAAGTCGAATCCGTCCTCGAGGGGTGACGGGTTGGTGTTTGTCGAGCATGCCATGGGGATCCCTTCAGATTCATGACCCGCCTCATAGCAGAACATGCAGCCCCACATTTGGACCGTGCAGCTTATGGCCGACCCGTCTTCGAATTGGATTAGAAGCTGGTGTTTCGCGGGGAGTTTTTCGCCCGGCGCATGGTACTTGATTGGAGTGGAGATCTGGAGGCGCATCTCATCCGCCTCTATCCGCACGTTGCCGCTCCATATGTGGGCTCCGGTCACAGTCTTGCCGATC
>CAZYFG010000069.1:630-974 GCA_964646835.1 uncultured Eubacteriales bacterium
GTCGCCGGAAAACCAGGCGAAGCCATGAGGGCTGTGGTTGGCGATTACATCGGAAATCCGCTTGCCTGTGAGCGTCTTCTTGATCTGTTCCGCCAGTACATGGCTTTCGGGAAGCTCGATCATGGTTCCACCCCCGTCATTCGGACTCCAAGAGGCAAGAGGAGCACTTCCTCCTCGCCTCGACATACACCTTTTCCGCTATGCTTCCGGGCCTCAAGTTCGCTCCGGCTTCGTCCATGTCGAACCAGGCGATGGCGTCATAGGTAGGCTTGTCGTGCGCGTCCAAGGGCACGGCGGTTTCCCCCAGGCTGGAGAAAGCCAGCGCGGCCACGCGCCGGGGATCG
>CAZYFG010000069.1:984-7209 GCA_964646835.1 uncultured Eubacteriales bacterium
CCTTGACACGCAGTCCTCGGCCGTCTCACCGGGCTTTATGTACCCGGCAACCAGCACCCAGTTCGCCGTGGTCAGCCAGTTTTGCCTTATGAGGGCTATCTCATGCTGCTCATTGAGAACTGCCACTATCACGCAAGGGTAGGAGAACCCAAAGAATGGCCGTTGGCAGGTCTCGCAGTATGGAACCGATCCCTCGTCCCCGAGGGTCCTGGAGCCCAGCGCTTGTCCACACTGGGGGCAGTACGTGAACCGCATGGCTTCCGTCTCCCTTCTGTGTCTTGTCAAGAGTATCACATGGAGCCGGTCGGCTTCGATGATCAGGCGCGTGTTCGAGTTCTGTGGAGCCAGCCGGCTTCGATGGTTCGGAGAGTCTTCGAGCCATAGATGCGTCAAAATCCCAGTGTGTGGGCCGGATCTCGCGGGAAATGCCTCCACGGGTGCATATGTCCCGCAGAACGTCCCCACCAGCGCATACATCCGGGGAAGACGTCCCCGCCGGTACATACGTCCCTGGAAGATGTCCCCATGGGGGCATATTTCCCACAGAACATCCCCGCCGGTGCTCATTTCCCGCGGAACGTCCCCACGGGCGCATACGTCTCGCAAATCCCACTCGCCCGGAGAGTCCGAAAGGAAGTATCGCCCGACATAGAGAAGACCTGTAACATCTTGGCAGGAGGATGGAGGTTATCGTCATGCCTCCTGCCGCAAAGCTGTGCAAGCAGGTCATCCGTCGACAGGAGGCAGGCCGATAGGAGGAAGCCGGATGAGGATTGCCGGTGAAGCCGGAGGTATCTGGTACCACGGCTCAGACAAGGTGTTCAGTGTATTGCGGGAGGGCAGTACGATCACGCAGTGGAGGGAACTTGCTGAAGCGTTTTCGCACCAACCAACCGTCCTGTCCTATGATGACCACGGCAAGATCGAACACAACGGGACCAAGAAGGGCTACCTCTATGTCATCGACGAGCCGGTTCAAATAGGCGTAGACGTATACCAGCATCCTCGCACCACAATGGATCCGGGCGTGGAGTTCCTTACGAAGCGTCCGTTGGCTGTCAGGTTGATCAGGGAGCTATAGGCATAAATCTTACTCGTGGACTTGGCTCGTGGGTTTGCCTGTGAATTCCGCTCTGGGGCCGTGCTCTAGTAGGCTTTCACCGTATCCTGCAGACAGGGACTACCACAGTAAGGAGGAGACACCATGAGTGCGGAGATAGAACCGATTGTCGTTGAGCACATCTATGAGGCCCCTGTTTCTGCTGTCTGGGAGGCCATCACAGATAGCGAGAAGATGCGCCGGTGGTACTTCGCGGAGATGACCGATTTCAAGCCTGAAGTCGGCTTTGAAACGGAGTTCAGCATCCACGTCCAAGGTCAGCACTTCGTGCACCTATGGAAGGTGACCGAGGTCTTGCCCGAACAAAAGATCTCCTACCAATGGCTATATCGGGGCTATGACGGGGACTCGTCGGTGACCTGGGAATTGTCTGAGGTGCCGGGTGGCACAAAACTCAGGCTCATCGCCAGGGGGATAGAGACCTTTCCTCAGGACAACCCTTGCTTCACTCGCGAAAGCTGCCGGGCAGGGTGGGAGTACTTCCTGCATGAGCGGCTGGCGGCTTTTCTCGCGCACCAGCACTAGAGGCAGTCCGGTCGACACGCTTGACTTGCACCCTCAGGAAATCCATCCTAAGGAGAGGATCGTTCCAGGAGGGGAGTTGGGTGAAGAAAGTGTGGTACGTGGTCGGAGGACTCATTCTGCTGGTTGCCTGCGCGTTGGTGTGGCTCATGAGCGGGCAGGGCGCCATCAAGGATATGCAGATAGCGGACGTCGACTTGAGCACCGTAGCGGACGGCGTTCACGAAGGTTCCTTCAAGCAAGGGCGCTGGAACTACGAGGTCGCGGTGACAGTGAAGGACCACAAGATCACCGGCATTGAACTGCTCTCCAAGAGGGACAAGATGTTCGAGAACATGTACCAGACCGAGTTCGAAAGGGTGCTGGCGGCGCAATCACCGAACGTCGATGTGGTTTCTGGCGCGACGGTGAGCAGCAAGGCGCTGCTTAAGGCCATTGAAAACGCCCTGCGAAAGTAGGTCATAGTGTTGCTGAGGAGGACGCCGGAGTGGTCCTCGGGAACCGACTTCTGCATGGGCACTGTCTTTTCCCAGAGGGCCTACGGTGTGAATTCACGCGGCGCGGTGCGTGCTGCTCTACGAGAAGTACGGCGGCTGGAGGGGCTCTTCAGCCGCTTTATCGAGTCCAGCGACATATCCAGGTTGAACGCCGCCGCAGTCGCGGACCACGGCCGTGGCGCCCGCGGGGTGAGGGTGCGCCCGGAAACTCTTCGGGTGCTGGAAGCATCTCTTGAGATATCCCGGCTCTCGGGGGGAGCTTTTGACGTCACCGTCGCTCCGTTGGTGGCCCTATGGGCAGCCGGTGAGGTGAAAACCGCGCTCCCGCCCGATGACGCTGTCAAGCCGTCGTACAAGCCGCCCTCTGACGAGGCCATCGCGCATGCCAGAGCTCTCGTAGGGTACCGGTCTCTGACTGTGGACGCGGCGTCTGGCTTCATCCGATTGGCCAGCAAAGGGCAGATGGTGGACCTGGGCGGTATAGGAAAGGGCTTCGCTGCCGACCGCGTGCTGGAGGTGTACCGCCGCCGCGGCGTGGTCTCCGGGATGGTCGACCTCGGTGGCAACGTGGCCCTGCTTGGAGGCAAACCCGACGGATCCCCCTTTACCGTGGGAATCCAGGACCCTGATGCCGCAAGGGGCGAGTGCTTGGGTTTCTTACCCCTGAAGGACGTATCCGCTGTAACCTCAGGCGACTATGAACGATACCTAGAGGTTTCAGGGAAGAGGTACTCCCACATCATTGATCCCCGTACCGGCTACCCGGTCGAGTCGGGCCTTCGGAGCGTGACGGTTATCGCTCGCGAGTCGATGATTGCCGACGGACTGTCTACGGCGCTGTTCGTGCTTGGGCTGGAGCGAGGTCTCGAACTTCTCAGGGCGCTTCGTGAGGCATCACGTACCCTGCATGACTACCGGAGTGTGGAGGCGGTCTTCGTCACCCATACTCGGGCTGTTCATCTGACCCCCGGTATTGCAGATGTCTACACGCCCTTGGTCCCTCTCTCGGTGACTTCTGGATGGAGCATTCCGGCGGGCATCATCTGATGCGGTTCGTGCTCACTTAGCCGCCTTCCTCGCGAAGAACACCATCTCGCCAGCCCGTTCATCCAGTGGGACATCCTCTGCAAGAGACCCTTGCTCGTGGAAGACCGACAATCCGGCGGCCGCCAGCATCAGTCTGACTTCCCGGGGGAAGTAGAAGGCCAGTGTGTCAGTGGTTTCTGCCCGTCGTAGTATCGCATCGCCGTCACGCTCTTCGAGGACTATGTGATCGGTTTCCAACTGGTTCACGAAGTCATAATGGGGCGTGAACGTGTCGATGATCGTCGTGCCGGTCACCGGATGGGTGAACTCGAAGGACTTCGTCACATCGTTCGATTCCACCATGAGGCGGACGTCCGGGATACTGCAGTCGAGGATGAAAACCCCATTGTCCTTGAGGTGGCGCTTTGCGGTTTTGAGCAGAGATAGCGCGTCATCTTGGCTCGTCATGCAGCTCAATAGATTGCAGGGGGTGATTACCAGGTCGAACGTTTCTCCAAGGTCAAGGTCGATGACGTCGCCTTTGACGATCCTCGTCCTTTCACGGGTAGAAGAGGGTTCGCGGCTCAGCTTCTCCGTGCATAGGGATATCATGTCATCGGAGTTGTCCACGCCGGTCACGTTGAACCCGGCGGCTGCCAGCGGGATAAGAATCCGGCCTGTGCCCGACCCGAGTTCCAGGATGTCCGAGCCCTTTTCGCTCGTCCCATGTTGCGCGAAGTATCTGGACGCGTATCTCACGTATGCCTCCACGTCGCCCAGCCCGGCGTGGAGGATGTCGTAGAACTCGGCGAAGAAGCCACTGAACTCGCCTTGCTTGGTCATGGAATACCTCCCTGCGGCCCGGCCACGTGCACCCTCGCAGCGTAGACAAGCGATTGTGCACCGCCTGGCCAGTGATCTGCTCCTGGTTCAGTCGGCACCGCCAGTCTTGTATTCTTCCGGTGGAACGGGTTTCCTTTACGCCACATGGAAAGCCGAGTTCGATACCTGTTCCACCTGTTCAACATGTACGTTGCGCTAGCATGTCTTGGCCGAAGGTTCCAGACCGAACATTGCGGGCTCGCCTACGTAGACTAGAGGTATCCCTGAGCCAATTAGCAAAAAGTGACAGACGGAGACGGGGCACTTTGCACCCGATGTACCATCCCCAGCAGCTGCCTATCCGCACGTGCGTAGTTGACGAGTGTCAACATGCGTCCTGTGTCAGTTGGGCTGTGCCTGTCCGGCCGGAGATGAGAGATAGGTCCAACCTATCCGGCAGGAAGTGCTAGATAGGTGCCGAACGTCAAGTTGGAGTTCCGACCCTTTGGCTCACCGCATAGGTCCCGCAGTTCATACTCTAGAGCCTTGGCCGAATTGACACATCTTTCTCCCATCCATACAATGGCAACAGAAATCCGATGCCGGTCGATTACCACAACACCCGCGGAGGTTCGATCTATGAAAGCCCGGGCAGCCACTTCCGGTGATCTGCGACGGGTCACGGCGCTGATAGAAAGCCCCTTCAGAACCTATCTGCATTTGAGCCTCCTCTTGTTGGCTGAATCGCTGGACCCGGTGTTTGGCGCCTTCGCCTTGAAAACCGTCCTGGACGCCTTCGTGGCCATGGATGCTTCTCTTGTTTGGCGGGCGGCGCTTATCTACTTTGCCGTGACGGTCTTCGGTGCGCTCGTTGGAGGTACCGGCGTCTCTGTGCGAGTTAGCCTCGTGGAGGATCTCGCCCGCAAGCAACGGGCTCTCCTGCTGCGGGCCGGGGTCGAGATGCCCCTCCGTCAGTTCGAGCAGCTCCCCCGGGGCGATCTGGTATCCAGGTTGACGTCAGACATCGGCGTCTCGTCACGGGTCATTACCGAGTGCTATCTCCTGGCCAGGGTAGCTTTGCGCGCCATAGCGTCGGCAGCGTACATGCTCACGTTGAACTGGCAAGTGGCCTTGGCCTGCGCTCTCACCGGCCCGGTTACGTTGGCCGTCAGCGGTGTGATTTCCAGACCCATCAACAAGCGATCCGCGGAGTTCCAGAAAGCAATCGGCCAAGCCTCGTCCGAAGCCCTCAATACGCTGGAGGGTGTCCAGGCTGTCAAGTCTTTTCTGGCCGAGGATTCGGCTGAAAGACGTTTTCTCGCGAAAGCCTCTGCTGTCAGGTTGGCGGCCGTGAAGATGGCCTCGGTCTTCGCGGGGAACGCCGCCTGGATGGGCACAGGTTCCGTGCTGCCCTTTATTGTCACGTTCGGATACGGAGGATACATGGCCGTGCAAGGCAGGCTTACTATCGGAGGGATTCTCGCTCTGGTGAACCTCTGCAATCACCTGGGCTGGCCCTTGGCAGGCATGGGACGGTCTCTGGCCAACGTGCGAAGGAGCCTTGGGACTTTCGATCGTGTCATGGAGATTCTCGACCTTCCGCGCGACGTAGACCCGGTTCCGGGCGAAGGGGATGTTGAGCGGCATGTCATCGAGCGCCGGCGCGATCTCTCACGAGATGTGGATATCGCAGGGGACGCAGGCCCTTCAATAACTGTTCGCGACCTTGCGTTTGAGTATGTCCCGGGTGCCCCCGTCCTGAAGGACGTCTCCCTTGAGATACCGCCCGGGTCTCTGGTCGTTCTGGCGGGGAAGAGCGGATGCGGGAAGAGCACTCTCATCAAGATCCTCGCCGGCCTTTTACCGCCCGTCTCCCGGCACAGTGTTCATAGGGGGCCGGGACCTTCATTATGAGGCAGGTTGGGCCAGAAGTGTGACTGCCTACCTGCCCCAAGAGCCTTTCCTCTTTTCGGGTTCCTTGCGGGAAAACCTTGAACTGGCCAAGCCGGAAGCCGTCGAAGCCGAACTGCGACAGGCATTATCCGTCGCTGACGCCCTGGAGTTTGTCGAGCGGGATGAGGACGGCCTGGACCGCACGGTATCCGAGAGGGGGACCTCGTTCTCAGGCGGAGAGAGACAGCGCCTGTCCATCGCCCGGACGCTACTCAAGGGGGGCTCGGTGCTGTTGGTTGACGAGCCGACCGCCTCGGTGGACAAGCAGTCCGAGGATCGGATCTG
>CAZYFG010000069.1:7224-10212 GCA_964646835.1 uncultured Eubacteriales bacterium
CGGTGGACGCGGAATCATTAAAAAAGAAATGGTCTAGTCTTCTCAGCGCGATGAAAGGAAAGACCTGTGTAGTGGCGACTCATCGACTGGAGATAGCCGCGAGGGCCGACCTTATCCTTGTGATGGACGGCGGTCGCATTGTCGAGGCTGGAACCCATGCGGACCTGTATAAGCCTGGGTCGGTCTACAGCGGCTTGGTCGGCGAGGCAGGAGGGGGGATGGCCGGATGAGCCCGGAGCCGGGTGCAGGGAGGTCCAACGCGGGGCCCAAAGGAGCGTCCAACGTAGGGTCCAACGCGGAGCCCAACGCAGCGTCCAACGCTTGGTTCACAGCCTGGAAGGATGTCCGGGATATCCTTGCGTTCCTCGGCGCCTACTGGCCCCTCTACATCGTCTGCATACTCCTAAACATCTGCGCAAACCTGGCTTACGGCCCCGGCATAGCCTACTCACTGGCAGTCCTCACTGATTCCATCACCGCCAAGGACATCGCCATGGTGTGGAGCGCTGCGCGACTTCTCGGGCTCATGGCCGTTGCTATGGGTGTTTTGTCGGGCCTATCTCACTTCCTGTCGAGTTGGACCTTGGAGGCCGTCGCCCTGAATATCCGGAGGAGGGTAATGTCCAGGGCGTTAAGGGCAAATCTGTCATACTGGCACAGCCACAAGACGGGGGACATCGTATCATTGCTCGCAAACGACACGGAGACCGCCAAGCAGGGGCTGAGCCTGCTTCACGGTCTTATCGGCGATATCGGGCTCATTGTGTCGTGCGTGGCGACCCTCATCGCCTGGGGACCTGGCACCGCCTTAGCTCTCTTTGTCCTGGCGGCCCTCTGCATGTTTGTGGGAGCCCGTTTCGCCGCGCCGGTTGGGAAGGTGAGCGATGAGTACCAGGCTGAGACCGCCAATACCACGTCGGCCGCCACGGAGCTCTTTAGCGGGATAGCGGTGGTGAAGTCGCTGAAGGCGGAACCGGTCGCGCTTGGGAGGGCACTCAGGGTTGTTGACCGGCTGTTCGGAGTCGCCCGGAAGAGAGGCCGGTTGCTCGGGCTCCAGCAGGGAGCCACCGGGATCACCCAGGGTCTCTCCTTCGCGGGCGTGCTCGTCGTGGCCGCACTATTGTCTCTACGAGGCCGAATGACCGTGGGGCAGGCCATAGGCGTCATGCAGCTCGCGTCTCTCCCTCTCAACGTGTTCGGTTCACTCGGCGAGAGCTGGGCGACCATCCAGCAGAACCTGGCGGCCAGCCGGCGGCTCCAGCTCTCCATGGAGCTACCGGTTGAGGGTGAAGCCGGAGAGGTCCTCGCCCGGCCATCTCCCGACGCGGCTGACCCGCTTCGTCGAGACGCTCGTACCGAGTTTCAATCTGAAGCCCATGCAGCGCCTCAACCCGATGCCGGAGCAGCGCTCCAGTTCGACGCCAGCGCCGCGATTCGCCCGGAGGACACAGACTGTGTGCTTGAGTTCGACTCGGTGACGTTTGGCTATGATCAGGAGAGAACCGTCCTGGACGGGGCGAGCTTTCGCCTCAAAGAGCGACAGAAAGCGGCATTTGTGGGCCCGAGCGGCAGCGGCAAGACGTCGGTGTTGAGACTGATCCAGAGGTTCTACGAACCGTGGGAAGGTACCATCAAGCTCCGGGGGAAAGACATTGCCCGCATGCCGCTCAAGGAGCTCAGGAGCCAGGTGGGCCTTGTTCCCCAGGAGCCTTTCATCTTCCCGGGGACCGTCCGTGAGAACATCGCCATGGGAAACGAGCAGGCTTCCTTGGACGAGATCATCGCGGCAGCCAAGCTCGCCAATGCCCATGAGTTCATCATTGGACTGCCCGAGGGATATGACACGGTGCTGGACGAGCGGGGAGGCAACCTCTCCGGAGGGCAGAAGCAGCGGATTTGCCTTGTCAGGGCGTTTCTCAAAGACGCCGACCTCTTGCTCCTAGACGAGCCGACGTCATCGGTTGACACCGAGTCCGAGGCCCTGATCCGTCAATCGGTGGATGAGTACGCGTCCCGAAAAACGGTGCTGGTTGTGTCCCACACCGAGGGAGTTGTTGAAGGAGCCGGTGTCGTCTTGTTGGTCGCGGACGGCAAGGTGACGGAGGCGCGATGAGGAGAGGCTAGAGCGGTTTCAGTCTCCCGGGCTCCCGTGTCTTGGGAAAGGCTCAGGCGATTGCCCATATCGCGGCGATGACTACCGCGATGAAGAACGTCGCGACCCAGTCTCTGGGGGTTAGCGCGAAGGAAACTCGGTAAGTCCTGTCGCGGTGGAGCCCAAACGCCCTGCCCTCCATGGAAATGGTGAGGTTGTCTACCTTCTCCAGAGCCGATATCACCAACGGCATGACGGTGTACTTGACGTAGCGGGGGAGATTCCTCAGGCCGGTGGAGCCCACATCAATCCCTTTACTGAGCTGAGCGTTCCTCACCTGGACCATCTCGTATGCCGTCTTCTGCTTGAAAAAATGAACCTCAGCGCCACCACCAGCATGAAGCCGTACCGGTAGGGGAGCCCGGCCTGCATGAGTGCGTAGGCAAGGTGGTTCGGGTCGGTTGTGACGATGAACAGCATGCTGGCGAGGATGACGTTAAGGAACCTAAGGACCAACCCGACGCCCCTCACAAGCCCTTGAGACCAGATGACCACCTGGGTGTGTCCCAGATAGACCAACGGAATCGGCGTGCCCTGCTTGTAGAAGAATGCCTGGATCACCAGAACCGTGACCGAGAAGAAGACCAGCATCTTGAGCCTTCTCTGGAATCGACCGAGCCCGGCGCGACTGGCGATGGCTCCTATCACCAAGAAGGCAGATAGCGCTCCTTGGCGGGATACCCCGGGCGCCGAAAACGCAAGCGCCGTGACAAGAATGAGCAGGAAGGCTTTGCACAAGGGGTTCAAGGTGTGGAGAAACGAGTCGCCCGGCTGAAAACCTAACATCCTGGGCGAGAAGTCGGCGCCCGCCTTGAAGGCAATGCTGCCTGCGCTAC
>CAZYFG010000070.1:0-5310 GCA_964646835.1 uncultured Eubacteriales bacterium
CCTCAAGATCCGCGGTTCCATGCTGATCGGCATCCTCATCACGACAATCATCGGCATACCGATGGGGGTCACTCAGATCACCGGCAGCATTATCGGAAAGCCCGACTCGCTGGCGCCCATCCTCATGAAGATGGACCTGAAGGGTGCCCTGAGCCTGGGATTCATGACCATATTCTCCTTCTGGTTCGTTGACGTGTTTGACACTGTCGGCACGTTGATGGGGACGGCGTCCAGGGCCAACATGCTGGACGAGAATGGACAACTCCCAAGGATCAAGGAGGCCATGACGGCTGACGCCATCGGGACCTGCCTGGGCGCTGCCCTGGGAACAAGCACCGTCACCACCTATGTTGAGTCCAGTGCGGGTATCGCCGAGGGCGGAAGAACGGGTCTTACGGCAGTTGTCGTGGGAATCCTGTTCCTGGTGTCACTCATCTTTGCCCCTCTGGCGGGAATGGTACCTGGTCAGGCCACTGCCCCGGCACTCATCATTGTAGGCGTCCTCATGATGCTCCCTGTGAAGGACATCGACTGGGCCGACTTCAGCGACGCCCTGCCCGCCTTCATAACCATCATCATGATGCCCTTCGCCTACTCCATCTCGGACGGCATCGCCGCCGGGTTCGTCGTGTACCCGATCGTGAAACTGGCCACCGGAAAAGCCAAGGACATCCACTGGTTGGTCTATGTCTTGGGCGTCCTGTCGATAGTCCACCTGGCGCCCGGGCTGTTCTCCTTCCTGGGAGTCTAAGGCTCCTGAGAAAACCGAAGGGGACCCGAAGAGGGTCCCCTTCCCTATTCTCGTCCTATGCTACCGGTGTCGCCTCACGAACCCCTGACCAGCACCCAGATCTCTACGGCGTCATTGGCCGAGTTGAGTTCCGCCCTGATCTCGTCGCCGAGACGGAGCTCGTGCCGGCTCAGACTGGTGTTCCCATAGGTGATGACACAGGTGGTCGGCACGTCGAATGAGGTGATGACGCCCTCGTCGTCAACGGTGACTATGAAGTCTGAGCCGCTCTGGCTGATTGATATGATGTCCCCGCCGACATCGCCGAACTCGGTGCTCTGATTCCTGGCTTCTATGACGATATCGATTGTCAACCCACCCAGTACGGTGGCTCGAATCCTGTCTCCGGTCCGGAGGTCATCCAGGTCCAAAGTCGAGTTCCCGTAGGTGATGGAGACATCGTCGGCAACAGCAAGGGTGACGTTCGGTTGGTTGGGTCTCACAACGACTACGCTGGTGCCCGAGGTTGTCGTCGTGATCTTGTATATCACTCCGGCAACGGTTTCCGGCCGCTCGGTGAGCGCAGTCACCTTGAGCGCGGTCACCAGGTTGTCGGGACCGATGGTGGCTTCGACCTTGTCTCCGACGCGGAGGTCGCTGTACTGCATAGTGGTCGAACCATAGGTGATCTGGCAGTTGGTCGCCAGTCTGATGAGCTGGATTGTGCCGCTCGCGTCTTTGACGTTGAGCCGCCTGCTTCCGGGGATGGACACGATCTGGCCGGCTACCGTGGTATGCGCGCGCTGAGTGACCTTGAGAGCGGTCGCTACATTGTTCGCGTCGACAGTCGCCTGAACCATATCGCCCACACGCAGGTCACCGAAGCTCAGCGTAGTCGAGCCGTAGGTGATCTTGCAGTTGGATGCCAGTTTGATGAGCCGGACGTCGTCGTCGGCTTCCTCAATGAAGAGTCTCCGGTCGCTGGCGATCAAGACGATTTGGCCGGTCACGGTCTCGGTCTTGGGCCCGGTAGCACCATCAAGCAGCTTGATGTACAGGGCCACTCCCTGACCGTTTGTGAGAACCTCAACGGTGTCGCCAACGCTAAGGTCATCCCATTCGGCAGGCAAGTTGTTCACAAGGATGAGTGCGTCCGGCGAGATGGTGAAGGTAGACGAACGACCTGACTCCGCCTTCACGGTGATGCTGTTGCGCTTGATAGCGGTGACCGTGCCCGACACATTGAAGTCGGTCTCCTCGGGGAGCTCCTCGGTCAGGAAGCGGTCGATGATGGTCGCCATCTCAGCCCTGGTAACGGCCCTATTAGGTTTGAACTCACCTCCGGGGTATCCCTGGAAGAGACCGAGTTCTACTGCCACGGCCACATAACCGACCATGCCTTTGGGTATCGCGTTTGCGTCCTTGTAAGGCAGTTTGGTGTTCATCATCTGTTGCGCCGCGGCATCCTCGCCAAGCGCGCGGACCATGACCATGGATACCCAAGCCCTGCTGGCAGAAGCGTTGGGGTTCACCTCGGATATCTTGACCCAACCTTCCTCAACGGCCAGCAAGATGTAGCCCAACGCCCACCGCGTATTGCTGGGAACGAACGGCAGGTAATTGTTGTTGACCTTCTTGCTGCGGGACTGGAGGTACCTGGCGAGGTCCTCCAAATAGTCCTCAAGGTCGTCTTCATCGTCGAAATCATCCCAGTCGAGCCTGTAGCGGCTGTCGTCCGCTTCGAACCCGAACGCCTCGTAAGTGCCGCCGAACCTCCGGGCGATCTCCTGAGCCTCTTCCTCCATGTCCAGAGCCCTGACGATCATGGCCAGCGCCTCTGCCTGGGTGACCGCGCTGTTTGGCTTAAACACGTTGCCTTCATAACCGTTGATTATGCCAAACCCCTTCATCTTTGCGATTGAGGCAATCGCCCACAAGGCCTCCTGCAAGTCACGGAAAGAGAGGGTGTCTTGCTTCTCGAGGTTTTTCTGCGCCTTCTTAACGAACTTCTCGATGTCCTTCAGTTTGCCCTTGCCTTTGGCCTGGGCGAATCCCGGCGAAACGCTGACGAGCGTCATCACCATCACGAGAGCCAGCGTGATGACTATCGCCGAACTCCGCAGTCTTCGCTGCTTGTACACGCTACCGCCTCCTTGTCTTGTACAAAGTCCCAATATAAATCGAAGGAGGCGTGGCGAATCTGGCTGGTCGGTGATCTGGGTCGATGAGCTCAGCCACTCACCGTCCACCGTAGAATAATGCCTGTGTAGACGGCTATTTGGCGGAACGGATTCGTTCGAGCGTAGTGGGGTGTGTCCAAGCGAACCAGCGTATGAAGGGCGGTGGCTCGACGTCGGTCAGGTTGCTCTTGGCAAGATTTACCTGACTCCGGATGAAGGATTCGCTGTCGCGGGTAAGGCTCAAGGCGAAGGCGTCCGCCGTCTTTTCGAAAGACCGGGATACGTAGGCCGAGACGGGGTTCGAGATATACGAAAATAGGATGATGAAGGCAAGGAGCGCCAAGAGAGAAGACTCCAGGTCTCTCAGCCGGCCAAGAGCCGCCGAGACCGGATACGCCATGCGGAATAGCATGAGACAGGCCAAGACCCCAAACGCTCCGAGAAGGGTGCCCCACGTGATATGTCCGTATTTCCAGTGGCCCAGTTCGTGGGCCAGCACGAACCTGATCTCTTCAATGGACTGGGTCGCAAGCAGCGTATCGTAGAGAACAACCTGCCGGGTCTTGCCCGCCCCGGCGAAGTAGGCATTCACCCTGGCCGTCTTGGCTGACGCTTCCATGACCAGGACCTCATCCACGTCCATGCCCGCCACGGTGGACAGGTTTCGGACGTCCTCCAGAAGCGCCGCGTCCTCCAATGGATGGAACTTGTTGAAAAGGGGAGCTATGACGAGAGGATAGAGCGCCGCCATAACCATACTGATGGCCAAGAGGGCCACGGTGGTCACTATGTGCCACCTTCTTGGGAACCGGAAAAGCACCCATGCGACAAAGGCTCCGCCCGCGCCGTAGGTAACAAGGTTCAGGAACGATCCTTTGGCATAGTCGAGAAGCCACGTCCAGAAGCCGAGCCTGGACATGCCGAACTGCTTCTCCAAGACAAAACCGCCGTATGCGCTGAAAGGGAGGCTCACCACCGCGAAAAGAGCCGCCGACAAAAGCCCCAGCATGAGGCCGAATACGGCGACCCGGCGAGAGGTCAGGTCTCCCGAAAACCAGCGGAGCCGTCCCAGACGTGTCGAAAGCGGACTTTGCCGGGCGAACAGGTACAGCACGGCAAAGGTCACCAGGGCCGACAACCCTGAGTTCACGTAGCCCGCGCTGGCCCTCCGTCCCGCTTTCTCCATGAAGTCAGCGTCAAAGTACCGGAGAGCTTCCTCGGACGGGCGGCGCGGAATGAGGCCGCTTGCCAGGCAGGAGACAGCCAGCACAAGCGCGATGGCCCAGAGGAAGGCAGGTATCCACACGGAAGACACTCGTCTCATAGACTACGACGCGACCTTGATACCGGAGAGCGGCCGGGGTTATAGCTCGGGACCAATTCCCTCAGTATATGGACTATGCTCTTTTCCCTGTCGGCAAGTACCAGGCGGTCCTTGTCCGCTCCCCAGTACTTGCTTCCGACCAAGCCGTTGTTGAGATCCGACGCCGAAGCAGCAGTCTGCAGTCGGGCTTCACGCAGCTCGGGAACAGCGTCCTCCGGCGCAAAGAGCCGGCACTCGTAGTCCCGTGGAAAAACCTCCTTTTCGAGGCTCCGCAGGCAGTCCTCAAACCACTCTGCGGACAGCGGCTTTTGCTTGGCCACGAATATCTGGGAGTGGTGAGTCGCTGTCGTGCCTTCCTCGGCGGTGAGGAGTTCCTCAAACAGCTTCTCGCCGGGCCTTACTCCTGAGAAGACGATGGGGATGTCCGAGTACGGGGTATGCCCCGTGAGCCTGATCATCTGCTCGGCCAAGTCGATTATCCTGACCGGCTCGCCCATGTCCAATACGAAAACCTCTCCCCCTTGGCCCATGGTACCTGCCTGCAATACAAGGAGGACCGCTTCCCGGATGGTCATGAAGTAGCGTCGCATGTCCGGATGGGTGACGGTGACGGGTCCGCCCCTGGCTATCTGTTCCCTGAAGATCGGGACGACGCTGCCGCTCGATCCGAGGACGTTGCCGAAACGGACGGATACGAACTGGGTCTTCTTCGACGTAAGGCTCATGGACTGAACCACCATCTCGGCCACCCGTTTGGATACCCCCATCATGCTCGTGGGGTTCACGGCCTTGTCGGTGGATATCATGACGAATCTCTCGACCTCATAGATGAGGGATGCCCTGGCGACGTTCAGAGTCCCAAAGATGTTTGTCTTTATCGCCGCGGTCATGTTCTCTTCCATGAGCGGGACGTGCTTATGGGCCGCGGCGTGGAAGACCACGTGGGGCCTCCACAGGGCGAACACATCGCGAATGCGGGCCGAGTCCCTCACGTCGGCTATTACCGTTTCGCAGGCGAGTTCCGGGAAATCGTGGGAAAGACCCATCCGAGTCGTGAAAATCGAGTTCTCGCCGTG
>CAZYFG010000070.1:5419-5954 GCA_964646835.1 uncultured Eubacteriales bacterium
GGAACCTCCCGCCCCTGTCACCAGAACCCTCTTGCCGTGCAGGTACTCTTTGATTCTCTCGGTATCCATCTTGACCTCTGACCGGCCGAGCAGGTCCTCGATGTCAATATCCCGCACCATTTGCATGGAGAAGGCCTTCCCGGCCATGTCCAGGAGCCTGGGGATCGCCCTAATCCTCACCCCGAGACCTTCGCAAAGCCGGACGGTGTCCTTTAGGACCTGCGCAGGTGCGCTGGGCATTGCCAGGATGATCTCGTCCACGTTGAGGCTCCGGACGACTTCGGGGATGGACTTCCTGTTTCCCACCACTTTGACCCCGAGAATGACGGCTCCCTTCTTGGCAGGGTCGTCATCGACAAACCCGACGGCCTTCCTGTTGCCGGAGGCGGGCTTGGCCAATTCCCGAACAAGCATGGCACCTGCGTCTCCCGCCCCAACGACGAGCACGCGGACCAGCTCGCTCTTGTCGGCCATTCTTCGAATCCTCTGGGTAACGCGGAGGTATAACCTAACCGAGAGCCGCACGCCTCCCGAA
>CAZYFG010000070.1:5979-7953 GCA_964646835.1 uncultured Eubacteriales bacterium
GCTATGATAGGCACCGACCTGGGGAAACCTTGCCCGCGGGGAAACTGGGTGAGGAGGAACAGAGACGCTGCGGACCCGGCACCGCCCGCGGCGACGGCCAGAACCTCGTCGATGCTGGCGTACCTAAGCACCCATGAGTACAGCCCTAATGCCGCGAACACGCCTAGAGAGATGATGGTGTGGACCGGCGCGATCCGGAGATACGTCTCCAGGTAGCGAGGCGCCACATGTCCGTCGAACCTCAGATAGAGCCCGGCGTACGCCGCGAAATTCAGGAGGGCAACGTCGAGGACAAGGAGATAGGCCTTCCTGAACCTCAGCATTATCCGCATCGCCCGAAGTCCCTCCGGCTAATGTTGTCTCTTGAGCGCTTGGTAGAACTCATAGTCGCTGTCGGATCTGAACGCGAGATGCTCCATCGGACATAGGCCGTCTTGCCTCATGTTCATGATCGCGGGGACAAGCCGGTGCCAGACGACAGGGATGCCTCTCCGGCGGGCTTCACGAACCGCCAGACAGCTCACAACTTCTCCGTAGACCGCCTCCGCCCCAAGGAGGGAAGCCAGGCGAAAAGCCGCCAGACCCAGCACCTTGTCTGCGAAGACGCAGGCGATCTTGTCGCCTTCGAGTGCGGGACCCCGAAGTTCATGGAGAAGCGCCAGGGCAGGCTCCAGACGCCTCCCCTGCTTCATAGACAGGACCGTTCCCTTGCTTACCGCTAGAACGGACCAGCCTTCCCCGAGTTTCCTGGCAGCGTGTGTTAGGTCGTTATGTGACTGCGCTATAGTCAGCATCTTGTCCGTCATCTTCTCGCAGTGCGCTCTCACATCTCTCTTATTCGTGCCGGGCGACAAAACCCCTTTGATCCGTCAACCAACAACAGACTTCATCAAATCGCCACGCTAACGCATCCGGCATCTCGCTTTAGGCGTCTCACTTCAGGCATCTCGTTTCACACATCTCACTTCAGGGGTCTCACTTGATATACTCTTCCCGGGAGGAGTAAGGATGTCCCCTTGGCCGAGAGTCATCATCCTCATAGACGCCGACGCGTTTTTCGCGGCCGTTGAGATGAGAGACAACCCGGAATACCGGGGCAAACCTCTCATCATCGGGGCCAGGCCGGGTACCAGAGGGGTAGTATCAACCTGCTCCTACGAGGCCCGGAAGTTCGGAGTCCGCTCAGCCATGCCCATATCCCAAGCGTACAGACTCTGCCCCGACGGCATCTACATCCCGCCGAACATGCGGAAGTACGCGGAAGCCTCAGACGCCATGTTCGAGATATGCGAGAGGTATACGCCCCTGGTGGAGAGGGTCTCGGTAGACGAAGGTTACCTGGATGTGACCCCTGAAGACGGTCGTTCCATAGCCGAACGCATCCGTAAGGCAATTAGGGCGGAAGTCGGGATCCCGGTCACCGCAGGCGTCTCCTACTGCAAGTACCTGGCCAAGATCGCAGCGGAGGAGGCCAAACCCGACGGTCTGGGGGTCGTGGCGCCGGAAGACGCCTTGGAATTCCTGACAAACCTGCCTGTTCGAAAGATACCCGGTGTCGGCCCGAAGACGGCCGAGGCGCTTCAGAACCACGGGATCCGCACAGCCGGCGACCTCCGGTCTATGCCGCCGGGCTATTTGGAAACGCACTTCGGAAAGCACGGCGCAAGGCTTGTGGAACTGGCCAACGGGCAGGATGACACTCCGGTCGTGCAGACTTACGAGGCCAAGTCAGTGAGCGAGGAGACCACCTTTGAGACTGATGAAGCCGATAGGCAGGTCCTCCATGTGGTCCTGGCGCGCCTAACGCAAGACGTTGGCTTCAGGCTGAGGAACCACGGGCTAAAGGCCCGGACCATCGGCATCAAGGTCCGGTACTCCGATTTCTCCACCCTCACGAGGGCAAAGAGCCTGCCGTACCACGTAAACTCGGACGCGGAGATCTACGGATGCGTCAAGGAGCTCTTCGACAAGCTG
>CAZYFG010000070.1:7963-9174 GCA_964646835.1 uncultured Eubacteriales bacterium
ATCCGCCTCCTGGGGGTATCGGCAAGCAACCTCTCCACCCAGGACCTTTCCCAACCCCTGCTCCTAAGCCAAGACGACAAGTCGTGGGACGAGGTCTTCAAAGTCGCCGACTCCCTCAGGAAGAAGTATGGGAAGGGAGTAGTGAACCTGGGGGCGACACTCCGGAAGTGATCCCTCGTGATCCCTCGTGATCCCTCGTCATCACTCGTCATCACTCGTCATCACTCGCCCCTGGCGTATCGAACACGCCCAGCGGACAGATCCTGGGCTTCGTAGTCCATATCCTCGCCGGTGCCATCCTAGCCATCATCTTCGCCGCTATCGTTCGGGCTCTCCACTCGAGGCACAACCTGGTGAGCGGGATCATATTCGGACTCCTCATGTGGCTTGCCTGGGGAGCGATCTCTGCTCCATCAGGCCTCGCTTCGGCTCCGTGGAGTCTGGGCACCCCGACAACGCTGTTCACCCTGGCAGGGAGTCTTGCCTACGGTCTGGTACTCGGATACGCGGTGAGCGAGGAGGCCATCCGGGAGACTCGGTAGCCTGCAACAAACAGCATGAGCGAGTTAGCCCGCAGGAAGTAACCGGCAGAGGGAACCTGCGCGACGTAACCTACTGGCCCAAAGGGGGAGTGCCCGTCGGCCGCGATCGGCAGCGGTCGGCATATGAGCCCTACGCTTGGGAGTCCTTGCCGACGACCAACAGAGTGTAGGATATGGCCAGCATGAACGAGCTTACTATGAGGGACGAAGCGACAGCTGCCGCATCCATCCGGCCCGTCATCACGAGATGTGCCGAGTTGCCCGCCGCCAGCACGGCCACAAGAGCCAGCAGAGGGATCTGGATTGGCTTTGGAGCCCCTTTGGATATGAGGTAAGCACCAAACACAAGCAAGTACGGCGTAAGGAAGGCATAGCCCGAGGGCGGCGATATGCTCGTCCCGTACGCGCTGCGCACGTAGCCGCCGAAGACCACTTCGGAAGCAAAGGCCCACAGGGCCAACACGCCAATCCGGGATAGGCTCTTTGATACACTCGACGTGGCAGGGAGGGCTCCGCCTCGCCCGCCTCTCTGAGGCGCGCGGAAACGGTCGGAGGCGCCGCGCAGTCGCCTCTTGTGGTCCCAGGTCACCCACCTTATGACGCCGGCACCTGCAAGACACCCCCAAACCCACGGTGAACCGAGAAGCCCCCATCCGCGGTCACGTCCCG
>CAZYFG010000070.1:9184-10182 GCA_964646835.1 uncultured Eubacteriales bacterium
AGGAACAACACTGCGGAAGCTGTAGATCCGCCCAGGAACCTTACACCGAGAGCCCTGACAGAACGAAGGCGTGGTCTCGCCTTCGAAGCGACCTCGGAAAACCCACGGAAGATCCGTCTTTCGTAAACGCGACGCCGCCTGAGGTAAGCATCTATCCTGGGGAACAACGCCACACCCACGAGCAGGACCCCTGTGATGGCCAGCGTCGCGATCTCGAAGTTCCGCCCCAGGTAGGTCCGGGCCCGTTCGCCAAGAAAGAAAACCATCGCCCCGACCAGGAAAAACCTGCTCGCACGCCCAATGGCCGAAGCCGCCGCAAACGTCAAGAACGGTACACGGAAGACTCCCGCGCCAAAGGTGAAGACTTTGTAGGGTAGCGGAGTGAAAGCCGCGATGCCTACTGCCCAGCCTCCGTACCTCGCGAACAGAACCTGCACTTTTTCGACCATTTCTCGGGCCACGAATCTCTCTATGACAGGCCTGCCTGCCTTCCGGCCCACCGCGTATCCGAGGAACGCTCCCAAGATGGACGCGGCGGTCGTCAGAAATGCGTACCACCAAGACAATCTGGGCGTCATAAGGCACAAAGGCAAGAGAAGCACGTCCGGCGGAATCGGGAACACGGTGGACTCGAAGAAGGCCACAAGGAACAGACCCAGGGGACCGTACTCCAGGAGCCTGTCAGGTGAGAGCATCGTGCACCGCCTGAGAAGAAAAAGAGTTGGTAAGCAGGCCTATAAGCCGGGTTCTGTCAAGAGTGGTCATCCATCTTGGGAGATGGTCACCCATCCCCTCCAGCGACCATACCCGAGGGCTCGACGGGCCGCGTCATCGCCCTCCTATTTGGTCTTGCTCCGGGTGGGGTTTACCTGGCCAGCCGGTCACCCGGCTGCCGGTGGTCTCTTACACCACCTTTTCACCCTTACCCTGCCGCCTTCGGCTCCATAGCCGCTTTGAGGCTGGGCATGCCCCGCTGCGTGGGAGCCTTGGGCTGCAGG
>CAZYFG010000071.1:0-6790 GCA_964646835.1 uncultured Eubacteriales bacterium
CGAGGCTGCCGCTACCTATATTGCTTCGGTGAAGGACATAGTACGGGCAGCCGGGCTTGATTACTGAATCCATCGTTGAGCGCTTACTGCTCTGCTATCTCTTCCAGAACGAGGGCGTAAGGGTTACAAGGACGGTGAATATCTCCAACCTTCCGATCAGCATGAGGAAGGTGAGGATCACTTTCCCTGATGCCGGGACCAGGCCGAAACTGAGGGAAGGACCGACTGACCCGAGGCCGGGGCCGATGTTTCCCAAAGTCGCTGCCACCGCCGAGATGGCTTCGACCATGTCGAGGCCGATCCAGAGCATGTACAGCGTACCGACCAGCGCGCAGCACATGTAGACCGAGATGAAGACCAAGACGCTTCTCACAGTGCCTTCAGGTATTACCCTGTCTCCGATCCTCACGGGGAGGACGGCTCTGGCGTGGACCATTTGGCCGAGTTCCCTGAATATGCTCTTTATCACCACCATATAGCGGACTACCTTTACGGACCCTCCCGTGGAACCGGAGCAAGCCCCCACGAACATGAGCAGCACCAGAACCGCTCTTGAGAGATCCGGCCACCTATCGAAGTCGACCGTTGTGTAACCGGTCGTGGTCATGATGGAGACGACGTGAAAGACGCCGTGGCGCAAGGATTGGAGTAGGCCGTACTCCCCAACCAGGTTGACCGCGATGATCAAGGTGGCCGCCAGCACGATGGCCGTGTAGGTTCGGAACTCGGCGTCCTTCAAGACCGCCCCAATCCTCTTCGAGTGGATGGCCCTGTAGTACAGCCCGAAGTTTATCCCCGAGACGAACATGAAAAGGAGGATGATGAGCTGAATCCATACACTCGGGAAGGCTCCTACGCTGAGGGCTTTGTTTGAGAAACCTCCGGTGGCCACGGTCCCGAATGTGTGTATGAGGGCATCGTACAGACTCATGCCGGCCAACGTCAGCGCGATGGTCTCGATGACCGTTATGCTACCGTATATCCTCCATAAGAGAACCGCGGTCTGCCTGAGCCTGGGGGTCAGGCGCTCTGCCTCCATCCCCGGCATCTCCGCTTTGTAGAGAGAGTCGCTGCCTTGATTTGCCCGGGGGATAAAGGCGAGGAATATGAGGATAATGCCCATCCCGCCGAACCAGTGGAGGAGGCTTCTCCAAAAGAGAACGCCCGCCGCCGGTATCTCAACCTGTGTCATTACCGTTGCGCCCGTCGTCGTGAAACCGGAAACCGTCTCAAACAAGGCATCAATGGGGTTGAGTAGAACGCCTGAAAGGATGAGGGGTATCGCTGCCGCCACAGACGACATAATCCAGCCGCCCGTCGTGATGACGTAAACATCCCTGATCCCGAGGACGGGCTGACCTTTTTCTCTACCCATGAGCGCGATTCCGGGGATACCTACGATGAAGGCCGACGCCAAGAACGCGCTCCAGTCCGGCGTGCCGTAGTAGACTGCCCAGAAAAGGGGCAACAGCATGGACACAGACAGAAGAAGCAACAGGAACCCAAAGACTCTGCGTATGCTTGCCCAGTGCAAGGCGCCCGCCCTCACAATCCGAGTAATCTCTGAACCTCCGGTACGGCATCCGCTTCGGCGAAGACCACTACCCTGTCATTCTCACGTACCACTGACTGGCCGTGAGGGATAGTGACCTCGGCGCCGCGGATGATGGTGCCGATAAGGGAATTCCGGGGCAGGCCCGCATCCTTAAGGGGCTTCCCCACGATGGCGGCATCCGACGAGACTACCACTTCCATGACCTCGGCCTGCCCTTGCTTCAGGAAGGACAGGTCGACCAGGCGCTCTTTTCTCAATAGCTTCAGTATTGTGCTTGCCGTAAGGATCCGGGGGACCACCGTGGCGTGCACGCCTATCGTGTCGGCCAAAGAAGCGTATTCTTCGCGCCCCAGAAGCACGATGATCTCCTTGGTCCCTAGTTTCCTCCCAAGCATGGCGATAAGAAGATTCGTCTCCTCGAACCCTGTCGCAGCGATGAGAGCGTCGGCGTCTCCGACCTCTTCTGATTGAAGCACATCCATTCTGGTCCCGTCTCCGCATATAACCAGCACCCTCGGAAGCCGCTCCGCAAGCCAAGCGGCCTTCTGCGGGTCTTTCTCAATCAGCTTGACCGATAGACCTTCTTCGTGGTGATTCGACAGCAGCTCGCATGTGCGAAGCCCCGTCTCTCCACCTCCGATGATGGTTACAGTCTTGATCTCGCTGGGGATCCGGCCCGAGAAGAAGGTCGATCGCTCAAAGTCTCCGGTCCTGCCTATCACGTATATGTAGTCTCCCAGACGGATCTCCGAGTTGCCGTCGGGTATGGTCAATGACTGGTTTCTTGATATGGCTACCACCAGCGAGTTCCTGAGACCGAGCTTCCACAGGGGCTTATCGAGGAAGGAAGCGCCCGGAGAGTCGCAGCGAATGCCGACCAGTTGGACCTTTCCATCTGCATAGAAGCCGACCTCGCCGGCTGTGGGCGTTTTCAGCAGTTTGACGATCTCCAACGCTGCGAGCCGTTCCGGGTGGATGATCACGTCAATCCCGGTCTGGCCGTGAACCAGGGCTCTGGCGGGGAGCGTGTAATCGGGGTTTCTGACTCGTGCTACCGTTGTGGCGGCTCCGTAGTACTTGGCGGTAAGACACGCGATGATGTTGACCTCGTCTTGAGTGGTTACGGCGATCACCATATCAGCATCGCCTACGCCTGCCTCTTCTAGAACCAGGGGCGAGGCTCCGTTCCCCAACAGTGTGAGGACATCCAGGGCTTCCCGAGCAGGAGCCAGCGCCTCTTCACGTGTGTCTATGAGGACAACGTCGTTTTGCTCACGGGCGAGCTGCTCCGATATGTGATAGCCTACCTTGCCGGCTCCGATGACTATGGCCTTCACGCGCTATCAATTCCTCCCAGAAGTGGCTGGCATGTGTCTAGTCATTTCCCCGGGCGGCCCTCTTTCACCTTCAGGAGTCGGGCGCCCCCGGTCAGTTTACAGTGTTGCACTGTGGCGCCCGATCTACAAGGAGCCCCCACCTATAGCAGGGGCTCCTCCCACGTTACGTTTTCAGTGCTAAGTTCCCGCGTATTCTCCCTAGAAGCTGTTCACGACCTCATCCACCAATTTGCCGACGTAAGCGACGGCTTCTCGTATCGGGTCGGGTTTGGTCATGTCAACGCCGGCCATCTTGGCAAGTTCGAGGGGCTTCTTGGTCCCGCCGGCTTTGAGTACCTCTACCCACCGCCGTGCCGCGGGCTCGCCCTCTTCGCGGACTGCCTTGGCAACCGCCGTTCCGATGGTCAGTCCGGCCGAGTAGCTGTACGGATATAGGCCCCGGTAGTAGTGAGACTGGCGCATCCAGACCAGCCTGGCGCCGTCGTCGATCTCCACTTCTCCGCCCCAGAACTCATCGAGGATCTCGCCCTGAACCCGGTTCAGGACCGTAGCAGTGATGGGCTGTCCCTTTTCTGCCAGAGCGTAGGTCCGGCGCTGGAGTTCGCCTTCGATGAGGTGCCGGACGAAGTTGTGGTGGTAAGTCTTCAGGAACTGCATGATTAGCCACCGGCGCCTTCGCGGGTCCTGACTCTGGGAGAGTATGTAGTCTCCCACGAGTGTCTCATTGCACGTCGAGGGCGCCTCTATGAAGAACATGGTTGGCCTCGTGTTGGCCAACCGCTGATAGCGCTGGGAGAGAACTCCTTGCCCCGCGTGTCCAAGCTCGTGAGCCAGCGTAAGTGCATTCCGCAGGCTGTTGCCCCACGTCATGCTTATGTACGGGTGGACTCCGTACACGGAGCTGCAGAATGCCCCCGTCTGCTTTCCTACGTTGTCGGCCAGGTCAACCCAACGGTTCTCCAGTCCGGCAGCGATGATCTCTGAATACTCGGGGCCGAGGACCGACAAGCCCTTCTTGATGATGTCGGAGGCTTCCTCGTACGTGGTGGGGACCTCGTATTCGGGGTCAAGCGGGGCCTCAATATCGCAGTACAGCATCTTGTCCAGGCCAAGCACCCTTTTCCTTAGCTGCGCGTACCGGCGCATATGCGGCGCCAGCTCGGTGAGGATGATGTCGTGGAGGTTGTTGTAGATATCGATCGTGACCTCTTGGCGGTCCAGGAGCATGTGAATGGCCGACGGGTAGCCCCTGAGTTTGGCCATTATGACGTTCTTCTTGACTTCGGTCCCCCAGGTGGCGCCGTAAGTGTTCTGGTAAGCTTTCAGGCGCTTCGTGAACTCCTCATGGGCGTTCCGTCTCAAGGCCAGGTCTGCCGCTCCCTCATACCTGCCAAACGACATGGGGTGCTTCACGCCCTTTGAGTCTTCGACCGGTTCAAAGGTCATGTCGGCCGTCCGCGAGCGTCCGTAGATCATGGACGGGGCGTTCAGGACCTCTCCCAGCGCGGCCAAAGCCATCTCTGTCTCAGGGTGGAGCCTGTGGGGTTTGGACTCGATGAGATGCTCAATCGTCAAGCGGAATGGCTCAAGACCCGGCTCCTCTTTGAGGTATCTCTCCAAGGTCCCTTCCGGCAGGCTCAAGGCCTCCGACTCGATGAAGGACGTTTCCGCGCGGATGCGGGTGCCGAGGGCCGATGCCCTTCCCGCCATGGCTTGGTTTGTAGGTGACGTGCCGTCTGCCGAGTTATGTAGGGACGCGAACGCGGACACCTTGGCAAGCCTCTTCTGGAGGGCCTCTTGGGCCTCAAGACACTCGAGCAGAACCTTTGGCCCCTCATGCAGGCGGCCTTTGTATCTCGTGACCGTCGGGACGAGCTCGGATACTGCCTTGAACTCGGCCTCCCACGCGTCTGCCGATGGAAAAATGTCGTCGAGGTTCCATGTCAGGTGAACCGGGACTTCGGAGCGAGTGAGTTGCTTTCGCATGGCGATCCTCCTCAATGGACCAGGGTTGTTTGGATATTTCCATAGGCGAAGTGTCATTCCTTCATCGCCGTGTTTCCCGCGCGCCTGAATGGGAGGGTTAGTGACAAAAGGACAAAAGAAGGGTATTATTGCGTCTACGCTGAATATCATTTGGCAAGCGTTCGATGTTTGTATTGATGATCGTGGTTCGGACGGTGATGATGGGTTGGATGACCCAGGAAGTAGTCCCTACTTACTTGCAGTAGTATGGCTTTTGTTCTCCGCGTTTTTCTCCGGTTCTGAGAGCGCCCTGTTCTCTTCCGACTACATTCGGCTCAAGAGCAGGTTCGGCAATCACAGAAACCTGAAGAGAGTGCTTGAGCTCAAAGACAATCCACAGGCACTGCTCTCCAGCCTGCTGTTGGGTAACACCCTGGTCAACGTGTTGTTTGCTTCTTCTGTGGCTGCCATCTGTTTCTCACGGCTCAAGATGTCAAGGGGCGCCGTCGACCTCGCGGCCACGCTCGCCGCTACCGCATTGGTGCTCATCTTCGGAGAGATCGCTCCGAAACTGGTGGCCGGGGCCGACCCCGAAGGCTTCTCCGTCACGTTGTTGCCGGTCTTCAGCTTCCTGAACTCGATTGTGAAGCCCTTTGCCAAGGGGTTGGAGAGAGCCGCCTCGATGATCGCCGACCGGGTGCCTGGTCCGGAGATGAGGAGCGAGGAGATAACCGAGGCAAGGTTGTACGCGACGGTCGATTACGTGGAGAACTCAGGGGCGATCCGCAACGATGAGAAGGAAATGATCATTGGAGTGATTGAGACGAAAGAGATTGAGGCCGTGGACGTCATGGTGCCGCGGCCCAACATGATTGCCCTGCAAGAAGACAGAACGGCTATTGACGCTCTCAACGTGATGCTCAAGTACGGCGTTTCCAGGCTCCCTCTGTTTTCAGAGTCTCGAGACAACATCACGGGGATAGTGAGCCTCAAGGATCTGGTGGCCTCCGCAGGACAAGACGCAAAAGAATGGCAGGAGCTCCTGCGTGAGAGGACCGCAAGGTCATTCGCTACTCCCCCGTATTTCGTGCCGGAAGGCAAGAACGTCGGGGACCTCCTCCGGGAAATGAAGTCGTCGGGCATACACATGGCCATTGTTGTTGATGAGTTTGACGGTGTTTCGGGTCTTGTCACCCTGGAAGACCTCTTGGAGGAGATCGTCGGAGACATTCACGATGAATACGACCCAAGGGACCAGTCGGCCTTTGCTTTGGGAGACGGCGTCTGGCAGGTCCCTGGCCGCATGAGCCTTTCCGATCTGGAGTCGCTCATCGGCGTCGAGATTGAGGTGGAGGACTGCGATTCGGTAGCAGGCGTGGTCATGGAGTGCCTGGACCGCGTACCGCTGCCGGGAGATTCGTTCAGCCTGGATGACCCTGCGCTCTTCTTTGAGGTCAAGGAAGTGGACGGGCCCAGGATCAAAAAGGTCATAATCCGCAGAAGAGATGCAGAGGTGCCTTCCGAAAATGGAAAGTGACATACCGCTTTTAGCGGTCCTGATCCGTCTCGCGTTGTTTGCGGCTTCCTTCCTGGTCGTAGGTTTTTTCGCCTGTGCCGAAACGGCGTTTCTGTCGATGGACAAATGGGCCGTGGAAGGTCTAAAGGATGCGGGCGACCGGAGAGCGGCAGTCTTGAGGGGCCTTGACGAGGACTTCAGAAACACGACTTCTGCCATCTTAATCGGAACCAATGTGTTTACCGTCCTGGCGTCCGTCATGCTTGCGTCTTTGGCGAACATCTGGGAGTTCGGCGAAACGCTTGCAGACGCCGTATTGCCGCTTGCGCTCACTGCCTTCATGTTCTTCTTGAGCCAGCTGGTCCCCAAGACCTATGCATCCAAAGCGCCTACGGAAATCGCTCTCTCGGTGGCGCC
>CAZYFG010000071.1:6800-10047 GCA_964646835.1 uncultured Eubacteriales bacterium
GCTTCCGGTCCATCACGTTCCCCCTGCTGCTGGTCTCGGTGGCGCCCGTCTTGTCGTTCGTGACGGCGGTCTTGAGGCCGGTGTCTTGGGTCTTGTCGCTTGGGCCGCACCTCCTTGCCGGATTGGTGGGAAAGAACGCCCACTCCGCGGAGTCGGTTTCCGACGAGCCGGTGAGACTGGCGGTCGACATGGCGGCGGAAGAAGGTCAGGTCGACAAAGACGCAGGGGAAGTCATCGTGGGGGTGCTTGACTCGTCGGATACCACGGTTGCCGACGTGATGGTTCCTCTTCCCAGCGCGTTTGTGCTTGACGAGGAGACGACGGTTGAGGATGCTCTGGCAGAGTTAAGGCAGCACCGCTTTAGCAGGGTTCCCGTGGTCGACAAGGCAGGAAGGGTCGTCGGGCTCGTCTATTTGAAGGATGTCCTCAGGCAGATCATGAGGGAGCCCCAATACCCGTTGACCGTCGGAGACATCATGAGAGAGCCGCTCCGCGTATCGCCTTCCGACAACATCCTGGACGTCCTCGGCCCCATGCGAAAGGGTAGAGTGCATTTGGCCGTAGTCGTGGACGGAGACCATACGGTCGGGATAGTGACGCTTGATGACATCCTTGAGGAGATTGTGGGCGACATTCCGGAAGCCCAGCTAGGGAAAATGCCCCTCAAGAAGCAGCCTGTTGATGCGAGAACGTCCGTACCGGGACTCGCTGAATCCGACGCCTTTGACACCGGGGGAATGGATGGAAACGCCAGGTAAGATGCAGGGCTTCACTCAGGCTTGTCGAATATGAAATCTCATGTCCCAAACGTCTGAGAAGATAGCACAACACACAAGGTGGCTGCCTTACCTACCCGTAGCGGGATTGGCCATTCCTCTCGGAGTCGCCATCGCCAATCGTTGGCCGCTGTACCTGGCTATGGCCGTGGGCTCGCTAATAGCCGCTGCCACCGCTTTCCGGTACCTACCCGCCAAGCCTAATCCCACAGCCCGGATATGGGGATTCGCGCGGAGCGGGGTCTCCCGGATCACCAATGTTGTGATCTTGATCCTCCTTGTGAACGCGATGACCGCCATCTGGTTTTCGTCGGGTACCATCCAGAGCATGGTTTACTACGGACTCAAAGTGATGAGTCCGGGCCAGGTCATGGCCGCGGGGCTGATCATCTCCACACTGGTATCGATGATGCTGGGGAGCTCCGTAGGCACGGTCGCCACCGTGGGGGTCGCGGTTTTGGGGATTGCCAAGGCGCTGGGACTCCCGCCGGCACCCGTAGCGGGCGCGATCATGTCCGGCGCGGTCTTCGGAGACAGGGTTTCCTTCCTTTCGCCCATCTTCCACCTGGCCGTTGACTTCACCGGTTCCAACACCTCCAAAGCTTCCAGACGCATCATGACGACGGGCGCAGTCGCATGGCTGGTCGCGCTTCTGGCCTACGTAGTCATGGGTTACAGTACCGGGTCTACTATTCTCTCCGAGGGGCTCAAGGTGCGGGACGCTTATTTGAGCCTCCTTGCCCAGTCGGCCAAGATCGGCTTCTGGTCCCTCGTCCCTCCCGCAACCGTCATGGTGTTGGCCGCCAAGAAAGTGCCGGTTAGGCTCTGCCTCATCGCGGGGCTCCTTTCAGCGATTGGGGTAGCAGTTGGATACCAGGGTGAGAGCCTGGTCCCGGTGCTTCGGACGGGGCTTCTCGGCTTTCACCAAGAGACGGCGGTGGGTGAACTGACCTCTCTTCTCCGAAGCGGAGGCATTGCGGGGACAAGGGATATGATCCTGCTCCTTGGGTTCGCAGGTGCCTACACGGGGATAATGGAGCTTTCAGGGATGATGGAAGAAGCCGTCCGGCCCCTCGTAAGTCCCATCAAGACCAGGATGGCGTTCCTCATGGCAGCCATGGGTGTCAGCGTGTTCTCCGCGGCCTTCGCCTCCAACCAGGCCATGTCCGTGATACTGCCGGCACGGCTCATGGAAGGGAAGAGAAAAGAGACCGGCACCTCGCAAGAGGATTTCGCGGGGGCGCTGTCGGACTCAGGGATGGCTGCCGCCGCCGTAATCCCCTGGAACGTTATGGCCGCCATCTGTGCCCAGTCGCTTCAAGTGCTTCCCCAGGTCTACGCCCCGTACTCCTTCTTCCTGTTGGCGCTCCCGGTCGCCGGAGCGGTATACGCTTCCATCACAGGCACACGACACAAGCAGGAGCTTCTGCCCCGTGGGCGAACCTCTGAAGGGTGAGATCCAAAAGCCAGACTGGGGTTTCAAGGAGCGATTGCCATGAGAATCCTCTGTACTCGCCCGTGGGATGAATGGGAGAAGAAGGCAATTAGAGAGGTAGTAGAGGACGCCGAGTTTTTGGAGCCCGGACCGGAACGCAAGCTCCAAGACCTGGTGCTCGAATCGGATGTCCTTTACGGGTTCCCGCAAATACCCATGAGCGCCCTGCTCGCGTCGAAGACGCTGAAGCTCCTGCACGTACAGTCCACCGGGGTGGACCGCTTCGCGCCTCTCCTCAAGGACTCCCCAATCATACTGACAAACAGCAGGGGCGTGCACGCAAAACCCGTAGCGGAACATGCGGTGGCTCTCATGATCTCGCTTGCGTACAACTTCCGCGCCCACACCAAACTGCAGAAAGAAGGGGTCTGGAAGGACCCGGGCATCGACAGATTGGAAGGGAAGACGGCCGGCCTAATCGGGCTCGGCGCCATCGGGGAGGAAATTGCCCGGAAATGCAAGGCCCTGGACATGAAGGTCATCGGGATCCGTCGAGACGTTTCGCGGTCTCTGCCGGATCATGTCGACACGGTTCATTCCATGGATGAACTGGCCCGGGTAATGGGCGAATCGGACTACGTCCTGTGCTCGCTCCCTCTCACGGAAGAGACAGCGCGGTGTATACGCTACGAGCACTTCGCCGCCATGAAGCCATCGGCCGGGTTTGTGAACGTGGGCAGGGGCCCGGTAGTGGACGAGGCCGGACTCGTCCGCGCGCTCAAGGAAGGGAAACTCAGGGGCGCTGCCTTGGATGTGTTCGAGAAGGAGCCGCTTCCTCCCGACAGCCCCCTTTGGGGAATGGAGAACGTGGTGATCACGTCCCATACGGCGGGCAAGTCCGATGAAAACCGGAGGCGCAGCCTGGCTATCCTCATTGAGAACCTTCGCAGGCTCCGGAGAGGAGAGCCGCTTGTCAACGTAGTCGACAAGGTCCGAGGTTATTAGAAGGCGGTGACCCATTGGGACGGGACAGAGC
>CAZYFG010000072.1:0-8800 GCA_964646835.1 uncultured Eubacteriales bacterium
CAAGGAGAGGCCGCCTTGGTCAGGGCCCGTGGTCGTCCATCCCATAGAGCACTACTTCCCAGGAGGCATCGCGATCGGCACGTGGGGCGAGACTGAAATCCCGGGTCTCTTTGCTTGCGGCGAGGTCACCGGCGGCGTTGACGGAGCCAACCGCGTAGGCGGAAACGCCCTAACCAACTGCATCTTGTTTGGTATGAGAGCCGGGGAAAGAGCGGCGTTGCACGCCAAGGGCGAGGACGTTCCGCCGCTTAGCCTCAAGAACTCCCTGTCCGAGGCCGTATCAATAGGGGTTCCCGTGCTCCCGGCACTCTCAACGGGCGAATGGCTCAGAGGCTGGCAAGAGGACTCTCGCTCTCAGGGAAGCGGTGACTCCGGGTCCGGCGTCTCTCCGGAGGAGCTCCGGAAGGCCCTTAGGGCGTACTCGACCAAGCATCTCTTGCCCATGAGGGACGACGCAACCCTGAGGGAAGGTCGTGCACAGCTGAATGGAATGAGGGATCTGCTTACACGGCAGGCCGTCGGAACCACCAGAGACCTTCTCTTCGCGGTGGAAAACCTCGGCCTCTGGCAGACCGCGGTTGCCGTCACAGAAGCGGCCCTCACTCGAACTGAATCTAGAGGAGCTCACTTCCGGACGGACTATCCTGAGGAAGACGTCCGGTGGGAAAGGCACATCTATATCTCCCCCAGTGCTTGCCGGAAGTCATCCTCTATGTCGCTGTAGTCCTCGATGCCTGCCGATACCCTGATTAGCCCGTCACCGACCCCGTAAGCCTCCCTTTCGGCACAAGACATGGCCCTGTGCGAGGTCTTGCCCGGGTGGGATACGGTGGTAGCCACGCCGGCCAGACTGGGAACCAATTCGACCATCTTCAAGGAATCGATGACCGCCCGGGCTCCATCCAGTGAAGACGCGGGGCCTACTCCCTCCTTGAGGGCGAAGCTCAACATGCCGCCGTATGCTCCGTCAAGATACTTCCTGCCCAGCCCATGGTAGGGCGATGACGCGAGTCCCGGATAGTGGACGACGCCCACCTTCTGATGCTTCGAGAGGAACTCGGCGAGCCTCAAAGCGTTCTCCGAGCACTTCCGGACCCTGAGGTCAATGGTCCGAAGACCCCGGAGAGTAAGCCAAGCGTCAAAGGGTGAAGGGGTGGGTCCGTAGAGGGACGCCAGGGACCGTACGCCCTGTGTGGCTATGCGTACGTCCTTCCGGGCACCCCCTGCGCCCGTCTCACCCTCTCCGGCACGGCCGTCCGGGCACGGGGCAAACACCGCTACTCCCCCGGTTACGTCGCTGTGTCCGTTCAGGTACTTCGTGGTGCTGTTTATAGAGATATCGGCCCCGTGCTCCAGCGGCCTGCACAGTACGGGCGACGCGAAGGTGTTGTCGACTACCAAGAGGGCCCCAGCTGTGTGGGCAATACTGGCCAGACTGGCCAAGTCCGCCACCTCCATGAGGGGATTGGAGATGGTCTCGCAGTAAACCACTTTGGTTCTTGACCGCATGGCGGAGCGGACTTGGTCAAGGTCGTTCATGTCCACAAAGGTGGTCTCGACGCCGCGCCTGGGGAGGTCGTCTTTGAAGAACGTGAGAGTGCCGCCGTACAGGACCCTTCCCGCGACGACGTGGTCGCCCGAGCGGACAAGCGCCAGCACCGAGCACGTTATGGCGGCCATCCCGGAAGCGAACGCTACGGCCTCCGAGCCGCATTCCAGACTGCAGACAGCCTGTTCCAAGAGGTCTATGCCGGGGTTTCTCTGCCGCGAGTAGACATATCCCGGGGCCTTGCCCTCGTAAACGTCGTCAATCTTCTCAAGGCAGTCAAACGAGAATACTGAAGATGCGTAGACCGGCGGAACTTTGGGCACGGTCACAGACGGAGGAGGCTTCGCCCCTGCGTGGACCGCTCGTGTGGATATGGATGGCCTCTTCTTGCCCATGCACAGCACCCTCTCTCACTGCCTCAGGACCGCGCCACGAGCTGTCTGCGCGGGGCCACGGCTAGCGCTGATCGAACAGCGCCGTACTCAGGTACTTCTCCCCGCCGTCCGGAATGATGGTGACAACACGCCTGCCCGGCCCAAGTTCCTTGGCTATCTTCAAGGCGGCGAACACGTTCGTCCCGCTGGAGATACCGCAGAAGATGCCTTCCTCTCTGGCGAGGCGGCGTGCCGTCGAGACGGCTTCAAAGTCGCTGACAAGAATCGCCCTGTCGATCACGCTCTTGTCAAGGATGTCAGGTAGTATGCCGTCCCCGATGCCCTCCTGGACATGGAAGCCGACGGGGATGTCCATGAGTAGCGACGCCTGGTCCGGTTCGGCGGCGACCACGAGCACGTTCCCGAGAGCGGCTTTGAGCAGGCGGCCGATACCCGTCACGGTCCCTCCGGTACCGATGCTTGCGACGAACGCATCCAGTCTGCCTTCGGTCTGTTCAAAGATCTCCCGTGCCGTGCAGTACTCATGGGCGCAGCAATTCTGGGGGTTTTCGAACTGACGTGCCCGGTAGGCGCCGGGTGTGGATGCGGCGAAGTCCTTGGACGCCTGAACGCAGATCTCCAGGGTCTCCTTGATGTCCTTGCCAAGGGGCGTTAGGCGTACCTCTGCGCCGTAAGCCTCCAAGACCTTGCGCCTCTCGATGCTCATCGACTCGGGCATAAACACACCTACACGGTATCCTTTCACCGCACCGATCATGGCCAGGGCGATTCCCTGATTTCCGCTGCTGGCCTCGACGATGGTTCCTCCTGGCTCCAGTTCTCCCGAAGCCTCGGCCTCCTCGATCATGCGGCGGGCAGGCCTGGCCTTGATGCTTCCGCCGGGGTTCAGTGACTCAACCTTTACTACGATTTCTGCAGAATCCGAGTCAGGCAATCTATTCAGACGCACCATAGGGGTCTGACCAATTACCTGTACGATTGAACTGAAAATCGCCACCCGGTCTACACCTCCTGGACTTCTTATTTTCGACATGCCCCCGGCGTTTCCTCCGCCGCAGGATAACCGCGCCGGAGATGTCGAAATGGATTACAATGTGAAGTGAACCGTTGGAACGATAAGGGCTGCGGGAGATGATCCGAATGAGCGACCGGACCGATTCAAAAGTCCTAGAAGGGCTACTGAAGGAGCAGTCAGCATGGGCAAGTGTGTGCACGGAACCCGCTATGGTCGCGCTGGCGGCTGCCCAAGCGGTCGGCGCTCTCGGTGAGCCCCCGGTCTCAATCACTGTCTACTTGAGTGCCGGAGTGCTGAAGAACGCCCTCTCGGCAGGCCTGCCCCGGACCGCGAGGAGGGGCCCCGAGATAGCGGCAGCCTTAGGGGCTATATCCCGAGCCCCCGAGTTGGGACTCACTATCCTCGGGAACGTCTCTGAAAGAGAGCTCGACGAGGCCCTAAAGATGGTTGCGGCAGGCAAAGTGACAGTTCAGTGGGCACGGGACCACGACGGGGTCTACGGGAAATGCGTGGTCAAGGGCACCCACCATGTAGCCGAAGCGGTCATTGAGCGCTCGCATACCAATATCACCAGGGTATCTCGTGACGGGAAGCCTACGGAATCGTGCGTGACCGAGGGCAGGCACAGCGACCTTCGGGTTCTGAGGGATTGGGACCTCGGCCGCCTCCTGGTAGCTGCCCTGGATCTGGATGTTTCGCGCCTGGGATGGCTCCTCCAGGGCGCCCGGTCATGCGTTAGACTCACGGAGAGGTCACCGGAGCTCCTGCCGGAAAACCTCATTGGCTTTGCGTGGATTTGTTCCTCGGACTCCTGCGGGACTCCAATCGTGGAAGTTGCCAACCGCGTAGCCAGAGCCATAGCCGCAAGGATGAGCGGGGTTCCCTGGCCGGTAGTCACATCCGGCGGCAGCGGCAATCAGGGCATCATGGTGAGCGTTCCCGTGATGTCGGTGGCAGAGCATCTCCAACTGAACGACACCCAAACCATCAAGGCCCTCACCATCGCTCACTCGGTCAACCTGTTCGTCAAGGCCTACATGGGCGAGGTTTCGTGCTCCTGCGGGGGCGTTAGCGCGGCGGCCGGACTGGCGGCCGCTACGTGCTGGATGCGAGGTGGGACCGTCGCGCAAATCGAGGAGGCTGTCTCCCAGGTACTCGCGTCGCTTTTCGGCATGATCTGCGACGGGGCGAAAGTCACCTGCGCACTGAAGGGCACCGCTTCGGTCTTGACGGGGATGCTGACGGGTCTGGGCGCGTCGAGATGCAATGGGTCAATACGCGACCAGGGAGTCTTGGGCAAGACACTTGATGAGACGCTTACGAGGATAGCCGCTCTGAACGAGAGAGTCATCAACAAGGCCGACGAGCTGATGCTTGATCTCATGAGACCTGAGGCTGGGACCGGAACCGAATAAGCGCCCCTACTCGTACCTCAAACAGTAGATGGCGTCGAGATTGGCGGCCCTTGACGCCGGGTACAGGCCGAAGAACATGCCGACACCCACCGAGAACCCCACCGCCATGAGTACCGCCGAGAGCGACGTGGACGCGGACCAGCCGCCCAGCCTCGCGAGTATGGCTGTTCCCAAGGATCCCAGCGCCACGCCAATGGAACCGCCGATGCCGCTTACGATCGACGCCTCGATCAGGAATTGGAACATGACGTCTCTCTTCTTGGCGCCCACGGCCTTGCGGAGCCCGATCTCCCGCGTCCGTTCGGTCACCGAAACCAGCATGATGTTCATGATGCCTATCCCGCCCACCAAGAGCGAGATGCCCGCTATGGAAGCGAGGAGCACGGTAAATGTACGGGTCACCGTTGAAACGATGTCGAGGAGCTGCTTCTGGCTGCTCACATTCACCGTGTCGGACCGGCGGAACTTGGAGTTGAAGGCCTTTTCGATGAGGGACACGGCCTCGTCGGTGTCCCCTACGTCCGCGACTTGGGCGTACAGCATGCTCACGTATCTGGTCCCGGCAATCCTCTGTAGAGTGCTGATGGGCACGAACACGACGTTGTCGGCATCCGTCCCCATGGACTCGCCCTTCTCGGCCATGACCCCCACCACCGTAAACGGCTGTCCGTTCACGGTGATGGTCTCGCCGATTGGGTCGATGCCCTCGAAAACCTCCTCGACAACCGTCTTGCCCACAATCGCCACCCTACGACGCCCGCTCACGTCGCTGGGTATCAGGAAACGCCCGCGCTCGGGGCTATGGGCGCGGATCTCCGGGAATTCCTCGGTGACACCTTGGAGTTGGACGGTACTGGAGTTCGCCAGGTAGGTGACTTCAGTGGAAACCTGAATTGCGGGCATGGCCCTGGTGACGCTCTTCACCCGGTCGAGGATGTACTGAGCGTCGTCTGATCCCAGCCGGAAACCCGAACGTCCGGTAACCAGGATGAGGTTGCTACCCAGCGAGTCTATCTGATCGCTGACGGTCTTCTGGGCGCTTTGGCCCGCCGAGACCAAGGCGATGACGGCCGCTATCCCGATGATGATGCCGAGCATGGTCAGGATAGTGCGCATCCTGTTGGCCGCCAGCGCCCGCATGGCTATCTGCAGGCTCTCGCCGAGTATCAACCCCGTCCACCTCCCGAAACTCGAAACACTACATCCCAATGACCGATCGTCACAGGCCGCGGTTCTGCAGGCGGTTCTCCAAATCTACCTCGGACTGATACCGGCCCCTCCGCGCGGCGCGAACATCCTGAAACCGCCCAGATTCGCGCCGTAGTCCGTAAGGCCGCTCACCACTATCTCGTCACCTTCATTGAGCCCGGAAGCAATCTCGGCGTAGAGGTCGTTCTGTACCCCAATCTTGACCCGGGCTTGGACCACGCGCCCGTCCTCGATCTTGTTCACATACGCCTGGTTCTGCTCCCAGAAGACGGCCTCGACCGGCACCGAAAGCACTCCCTGCTTGTTGGAGACCGAAATGGTGGCGGTTGCCGACATTCCCAGCCTCACTTCCGCGGCTTCCACCTCGATGGTGACATCAAAGTTGGTTATGCCTTGCTGGACCCTGCCCTCGTGGGCAATCTTGGACACCCGGCCCTCAAACACCTGGCCCGGCAAAGCCTCTACTTCGACTTTGGCGGTTTGGCCCACCGACAGGTTGGTGACGTCCAGTTCGTCCACGGGGATAACCACCGAAAGCGGCGACACCGAAACCACCTCGGCTACCTTCTCGTTGGCCGTCACTTCGTCTCCCCTAACCGGAGAGAGGCCTATGACTTTCCCATCGATGGGTGAGAGCACCGTCAGCTTCGCCACTCTGTTCTCCTTGTCTTCGGCGTTCACCCGGGCCTGTTCAACTCTCAACCGCTGCTCCTCAATGTCGCTTTCGCAAGTGGCGAGGGCTTGCCGGGCGCTTTCGTAAGCGTTCTCTGCCTGGTCATACGCATAGGTCACGGCGCTTTCACTAAGAGTTATGATGAGCTCCCCGGCCAGGGCCGCCGAACCCTCCGCCACATGCACTTCCTGAACCGTTCCTGCGACGGTCGCCTGGATATCGCGCCTGTCTTTCGGGACGACGGTTCCCGTCATGGACACTTTCGCGCCGTTTCGCAAGATGCAGTCAACCTGGACGCTCATTCCGGACCGGATCTCGGTCCCGGGCTCTTCGATAGACACCTTCACGGGAAACTCAATACCCTTGGATCCGGCTATCCCCTCGCTGCCGATATCCTCGATCTTCCCGTAGACTGTTTGGATATCGCCGCCGGGCATGATGTTGACGTCGTACCCAACTCGGATCTTCTGTAGGTCGGCCTGCCGCACCCTCGCCTGAACCGTGTAGGAACTCGTATCGGCGACGGTGGCTACCACTTGGCCGGCTTTCACGCTGTCGCCTTCCTCCACGTGCACGGTCCACAGGTCGCCGGCGATAGGCGATTCGATCGTGAGGCCCTCGAGTTTCTCCCGCGCTGACTCCAGATCGAGTTCAGCCTGCTTAAGGGCCAGTTCGGCCTTGGCTTGAATGCCCGCCGGGCCGGTCATCTTCGCAAGAGTCTGCTCCGCCAAGGCAAGCGTCAGTCGCGCCTCTTGGGCTTCAAACTTGATGGCGTCGTTCTCCAGGACGATGAGGGGACTACCTGCGGCAACGACGTCTCCCTCTTGGGCGAGGACCTGCAAAACAGTTCCCGCGACGCCCGGGGTGATGGTTCTCCTGGCACTTGTCTGGACAGTGCCCTTCCCGGTAACGACCACGTCCAGGTCCCGCCGCTCCACAGAAGCCGTCACCGTGTTCCGGACCGCTTCGCGAATCGCCGCTCTGGCCTGGCGAAACTCTCTAATCCTCCAGACGACGTATCCGCCGCCAACGACGAGGACGGCAATCAAGATCCATGTCGTGAGTTTCCTCATGGTCTTCCCCCTCATAGGGTCAAGAGCGCAAAGCGCTCGCAAGCTCTCATACCATTGTAGTACAAGCGGGCGCAAACCGTGGACAGCCCCCGCTCTCCCTTATAGCTAAGCATTTGTGAACAAAGAGAGCAACCGACCGGACCGGGCGCCCTATCGGCCGTGTAGGCCGAGCTTTCCGAAGAAGTATGGGGCGCCGAGACTCACCCAGACGCCTGCCACAGCGTAGCGGATGACATCCCAAAGGGTCGCCTCGGGAAAGACTGCCTTCAGCCCATACCTAATCGCAAAAAGCCCCGCCATCCCCAGACCGAACTTCACGACCTGTTTGGCAAAGGGAGCCCGTTCTTCCCACCGGACACGCCCTTCCGCAATTAGGTTGCCCAAGGGAACGCCGACGAGGAACCCCAGGACCATGCTCGTTGTGGGATCGTTGTAGATGACGCCGGCCACAGTCGGGATCGCGAATATGAAGGCTACCCTCAACCAAACCGGCGGGCGCAGGTTCTCCCAGCCGATAGCCAAGACGTTATAGGCTCTGAGGATGACTATTCCTACGAAGATGCCCCCTGCCACGTCTACTGGCCAGTGTACGTTCAAGTAGATGCGCGAGATGGATATGAGGACGATGGCCGCGATTGCCGCCACCCACATGGCTTTCCGCCTTATCTCTATGGCCGTCTGCCCCCAGAAGACCGTGCTTCCCTGGGCGTGACCGCTTGGGAAGGAGTAACCGGGGCCGGTTTCAGGGTGCATCACGCGGGCACAATCGGTGGGTACGGGACGCGGAGTGTGAAAAGCCGCCTTCAGCACCGAATTCAGATAGACCGAGCCCAGATAGACAAGGGCGATCCTGTAACCGGACCTCCTGTTCCAGAGCCAATACATGGCCGGAAGCACCAGGATGAAGAAGGTCTCAGACCCCAGGCCGGTGATATAATACGCGAGAGCGTCCAGCCACGGCGTGGAAAACCTCTGGAGGAAGCAAGCCCATGAATCGGTCAAACGCGTCACCTCCCTTTAGTTCATCTTACTCCCGCCTGCGACCTGGACGATGGGAAGCCTCAAGCCTGAGCCTCCTTCCGCCGGGAGTCCGCGGTGACATGAGGTGCGGCGGCCCCACCGAACCTCACCAACGATACGCCGCCAAGGATGACGGCCGCGCCCAGGAACTTCACGGGCGTCCAACCTTCCTTGAGGATCAGCCATCCGAAAAGGCCGGTCCAGACAGGAGTGAGGTTTCCGAATATGCCGGTCTTGGCCGGCCCGCTTTCCTTTACTCCCTTGTTCCATAGGATATAGGACAGAACCAGCGCAAATGTCCCGGAAAAGACCAGCTCGCCCCAGTGACGAATCCCGATTTCACCCCACTTTGCCACGCGGAGCTCGCCCAGCGAGAAGGGGATCATGAGCAACGATCCGGCGACCATCGTCCATGTCGTGTAGGCTGTGGGGCTCATTGTCTTGGTGAGGT
>CAZYFG010000072.1:8810-10026 GCA_964646835.1 uncultured Eubacteriales bacterium
CCGCATAGATGGTGCCGATACAGAAGCCGAGCGTCCCGACCAGGGTAATCAGGTCACCCTTCAGGACATCTGAGGATGTGGACAGCGCTCCGGACCCAACCGCGCTCACCAGCAACACGCCGACGACAGTCAGGAGCACCCCAACAGTCATCCGCGACGTCATCCGCTGCCTCCCGGTAAAGTGGCTGAGCACGGCCGTGGTGGCCGGCATGGTTGCCAGAACAAACGTCGTGTTGGAGGCAGTCGACAAGGCTATGCCCTTTATGAAAGCAAGCTGGTACACCGTGTTGGAGAGAAAACCGGCTATGATAATGGGCAGCCAATCCTTCCTGCACGGATACTCCATTCTCCCCGACGACGCCATGACCGCGAGGAGCAATGCCGCCGACAAGAGGAGCCTCACTACGTTGAACTGGAGCGGCAGGAACGCCCCGAGGGCGTCCTTAACCGCGATGGAGTTCACTCCCCATATGACTGTGACCAGCAGTAACTCCAGATTCCCCCGGCCGATTCTCAATGGATCACCCGCTCCGCGTGGGGCCGGATAAGCCCGAATATGTCCGTATTAGTCCGTTCGGAATCAAGGCGTCACGCTAAGCGTCCAAGTCGCGATAAGCGTCTGGATGCCGAGCATTAAGACCACCAGCGCGCAGTAGGGCAAGCACTTCCTGAGCACCTCGTCCTCCCTGCCAGTGAGCCCTGAGGTGCTCGACCCGAGCAGCACTTTCGCGGGCGCGATGGAGGACGCCAGCGACGCGCCGGCCGTCTGCGAACCGGCAATTAGCGTAGCGCTCAGCCCCAGGGTCTTGGCGGTTTCCATCTGGAATGACCCGAACAGGATGTTGGCGTTGGTGTTGCTCCCTGTCATGAAACACCCGAGGACACCAATAAACGGCGAAACCAACGGGAACAAGGTCCAGCGACCTTTGCCACTCCGGATGCCATCTCGCTGGTCATCCCCGTGTCGTTCATCACAAGCGCCATCATGACCATGGTCAAGACGCCCAGCGTCGTAGGCCAGGACTGCTTGACGGTGGCTTTCCAGGCAAGACGCACCTTGTCTCCTCCGAGAAGCCCCCTGCGCATGTACACAAATAGGCCGATAAGGCAAGCCAGAGTGATGAGGGGCGCCGGGTGGGAAAAGAGACCGATGGCCGCGTATCCCTTTTCCGCCATGACCGCGTACCCCTGGGAAGTAGTCATAGCCGGGTAGTTG
>CAZYFG010000073.1:0-9210 GCA_964646835.1 uncultured Eubacteriales bacterium
TCGACCGTGCCGTCTACCGTTAGGGTCTCGCTCCAAGCCGCATAGACAACGCCAGTCACTGTAAGGCCAATTAGCGCAATTACCGCGAGAAGTACAGATTTCTTCATCCTCTGGAACCTCCTCCCACAAACTCGACAAAATGAAAACCGGCCTGTACGCTCTGTGGCCGGTTGCACAACTAGCTCAGAGAACCGTGATGTGCCCAGGTGTAGGTTCTCCTCATCGCTTCCACATGTACGCAATATTCTGTTAGTGTAAATGTTTGGCAGACTCGGGATTCGCAACAAAAATGTATATCGCTCTATGCTGCCCGTCAACGGGTCTTGGGACCCCGGACCTATGTATTTAGGTGAACTTTAGAAACGAGCCACAAACTGGTATCTCGTTTCACCGTCCATCACGAAGAACAGGTTTGCGCCGCCCTCTCCACTCTGAGCGATCAGCACCACCGGCTTACCCAGCTCGTCGGCCACCCTCAAGAGGTCGTCTATGCTGCTCAAATCAATGACCGTATCTCCGGGAGGCTCAGGGGTCAGAGACCTCACCAACCTGCTGCCGGCTTTCTTCAATGCCGCATTGACGGCTTGGACCTTCTTCTCGGTCAGGCTCACGGTGGTAAACGTCACAAAGCACCACAAGAACGCGGCCGATAGAGCCAACGCGATCCCCCAGGTTCGCCGCTCCGCTATTACTCGCGGGTCTGTCCGCACGTCGGCGACGGTGAAAGAGCCCTTGTCTTTGGCCGTCGGTTCACCCGCTATGGTGAAGCACTTGGCGCCGACGGGTATCTCGAGAGTAGTGACAGTGCCTTCGCCAATGGGTATTCCTTCGGTCGTGAGAGCCCTCGTCTGCCACTCCAAGGTGAGCATGGCACGAGCGGGCTTGACCTCAGTGAGCTCTTCTATCTGGGTTAGAACCGGTAGGTAACTGTGAACATCGATCGCTATGGTGTCGCCGAGGGTCACTTGCCCGCCTTCGGCGTGAGTAGCTCTATCTTCAATAAGGGTGTATGGCTTTGACCATATGACCACGCCCTCTTTTGTGGCGAGGTCATATACGCGTAAGGTGCCGGTCAACTTGTAGACGCACTCAACGGGGATCGGGCGGTCTGTCCGAAGCGAATACGTTGCATGCACGCGTATGTCCGTAATCAGGTTCAAGAAGTATGCGATGCCGGGACCCAGTTCCTCTCGGTCGTACAGCGGGTTCGGGTGAAGACCCACTGTATAGTCCATTCTGGCGTTCTGTTCATACTCGAACACGGCCCGACTCCCGCTGATTTCGGCGGGCAGCATCAGGGCGCGGACCAGCATAGCCAAGCAAAGCAGGACCGTTCCTCCCAGGAGGACCGCAGTGGCGAGTCTGGTCAGTCTACCCATCGGTAGACGCTTTATAGCTATACGCTCTGGAGATGTGCGCTTCATTTTCCTCAACACGTCTCCCTACCCCTAGCGAAAGATCAGCTTTCTCAAAGCCATGGACACTTTGCCCAGGCCTGGGACTGTCGTCAAGACCTTCCCCTTGACCATGGATGTGGTGACCAGGTCTGGATCCGCTATGGCGTTAGCATCGCCCTTCGTCACAAAGAACCGGTAGTTCCCCGCGCGCCGGACCTCCATAACCCGGTGGACAACCCACATTTCACCCCTTCTGAACTCAATGACGTCACCCTCTCGGATGCTCCCGGTGTTCTTTGTCGACACAATCAAGTCACCCGGGTTCAAATAGGGTCGCATGCTCCCGGTCAACACCACCGACGGGTATATCGGGAAAAGACCGTAGGCGAACCACATGAAAACCATCCCGACGACAGTCACCACGAGGGTGCTGCGTATTGTCTTTCCTGTAGCCCTCGGGATCCTCCTTGGTCTCTGAGTCCCGGCATGTTCGGCCTGGGCCATGAACACGCCCAAAATGGGGACAACCGTGCCGATAAGGGCCGCAACTCCCCACGACAAGTCCGGAAGCACCGGACACAGCCTCCAAAACCCCATCAGGATCACCCGGTACAAGATGGCCGCTGCCGGTCCCGCCAGGAAGGCTAGGACTGAGCAGAACACGCTTTGGGCAAGGTCAGGCAGGGCAACTTCACCCAGGAATCTGACCACGGCAACCTTGTCCGACAACGACGTTATCCGGCGCACCGTCAGGCTGTACAGGAGAAAGACGAAGGACACGGGTATGGTGACCGAAACCTTTCTCCTCCGCCCGAAGCGATTCACCAAGAACGATCGGCACATCTCCATACCGGCCACTTCTGCCCCAACGAGCCAGATGTTCAGCAACACTCCGTTGAACGAAGTCGAGTAAGGACTTCTCCCGAACCCCTCCATGAGCCCGAACATGACCGAAACGGAGACCTGGATGACTGCCACGAGCAAGCCGACCAACCTGATAGCCTTGACTGCCCGGCTGTTGCCGGCGGGCCTTTCCCGTGGCTCGCGAAACACCAAGAACGCAAGCAGTCCCCAGAGGACCGGCCTTACCAGATAGGCAACCAGAAAGCCGGCGCCGAGACTCACGTTAAGGAGCAGTATCTGGAGGCAAAGCCCCGCGATCAGTAAATTGATGACGGTCACCCCGGCCGGTTCGCTCAGCAACGCCGGTCATAACCGTGCTGCCGAGTCTCCGAGAGTCATTGTACATACTTTCGGCAGATTTCGACAATAGAGATGGCACGGCTTTTCCGCAGCATCAAACTTCATTTTAGTACGCCGCCGAATCGTGGAACAAACTCCAGAACTCAACTCTCGCTCAAGTCTTCCTAAAAGAACGTGGTCATCCAGGCAGGAACTATGTTGCGGACACAGAACTCATGTAGCGCAAGGAGTGTTGATATTTGTCAGGTGAGAGAATTCTTGTAGTTGACGATGAGGTCGAGATTGGCGAACTATTAGACCTCTACCTGACCAAAGAGGGTTACGAGGTAGCCACTGCTTTGGACGGGCGACAAGCAATGGACATTGTAACCAACGAGAAAATCGACCTCATCATCCTTGACGTGCTCCTCCCGGGCCTTGATGGGATCGAGGTCTGCTCGGAAATCCGCAAGATCACGGATGTTCCTATTGTTTTCCTAAGCTGTCGCGGAGACGACATCGACAAGGTGATGGGTCTGGTTGCGGGAGGCGACGACTACATCACCAAGCCCTTCAGTCCCAGGGAGATCGTAGCCCGGGTGAAAGCACACCTTCGCCGCTACCGCATGACCGCGGCCGCTAGAGAAGAACCGCCGCGGGTCCTGAGGTACAGGGGGCTGGAGATCGACCTTCCCGCATGCGTGGTCCGGGTGAGGGGCCAGGAAGTATACCTGTCCCACAAAGAATTCGAGGTTCTGTCGCTCTTGGCCCAGAACCCCGACAAGGTCTTCAGCGCTGACGAGCTTTTCGAACGCCTTTGGCAGATGCAGAGCCTTGGCGACATACGAACAGTCATGGTCCATATCTCCAACGTACGCAAGAAAATCGAAAAGAACCCGGCAGCCCCGGAATACATCCTCACCGTGCGGGGAGCGGGCTACAAGTTCAACGGATCGATGGCGCTCTAGCGAGGAAATCCTATGCGAAAGCGTAACGAGGCAATCGAGACCGGGTTGGTGGCCATCCTCCTGGTCCTGGCGACCGTGCTGCTGGCCTTTGGTCCTCAAGTTTCACGCCGGTCTACGGTCGTAGAAGGGGTCATGGATCTGAGAGGTTGGGACCCGGTCAAGAGCGCGCCAGTATTTGTGTCCGGTAAGATGGAGTTCTACTGGATGAAGCTGCTCGACCCTGCAGACCTCCGGTCATCGCAACCAATGACCGGATACGTCGTCGTCCCACGCTCGTGGAACACCTATGTGGTGGACGGCAAGCGACTTCCTTCGGAAGGATACGCAACCTACAGTTTCGTCTTGCGAACAGATGCGACGGGAAAGACTCTTGCGTTGAACATCCCTTCGATATCAACCGCATACAAGCTGTGGATCGGAGACGACCTGAAGGTCTCCGTGGGGCAGGTTGGAACATCGGCTGAGACTCATACCCCATACGATGTCCCAACGTATGTCGAATTCGTTGACGACAGGCCAGAGACCCGGATCACTATCCAAGTGGCCAACTACACCCACCGGCGGGGAGGCCTAGTGGCAGGGCTCGAGCTTGGAGCCGGCAGGACCGTGAAGAGCCTTGCAGAAAGGCGGCTGCTCGCTGACGCCGCGAGTTTTGGAGCCCTGTCCTTCATGGGCATCTACCACATCTGTCTCTTTACTCAGCGGCGAGGCGATAAGAAGAACTTCTACTTTGGCCTGCTCTGCGTTGCCTTTTCGGCGAGAACCGTATTCGTAGGGCAGGTCATGGCGTCCCGAATACTCCCTAGCCTTAGGTGGGACCAGTCACTTGCGCTTCAGTATTTCGCCTCCTCCGCCATTCTGCCCCTTGGCGCGGCATACGTGGAGGCAAGCTACCCTGATGACGTCAAGTTCTCTGTGACCCGCTTGGCTACCGTTGGCTGGATCATCTTCGCCAGCATATCACTGACAATGAGCCCGATGGTATCGATGAGATCCACGCTGTACTACGAGGTCTTTGACTTCATCGTGGCCCTGTTCATCCTTTCCGTCCTCATATCCGCCTTCAGGAACCGGCGGTCCGGGTCTCGGACGGTGGCTTTGGGCTGCGTGGTGTTCATGGTATCGCTCTTGGTGGATCTCCTTCACTATGAAAGCATGGTGCGCTTCAGCAATTTCTCCCAAATGGGACTGGTCGTTCTCTGTTTCATGCAGTCATACTCATTGTCCGTGCGCTTCACGGAGGCAATGGAAACGGTTGAACATCTGTCAGAGCAGCTTTCCCTCATGAACAAGGAGCTCACCGACCTTAACCGCCACCTCGAGGAGCGGGTTGATCTTAGGACGACGGAGCTTCTTGAGTCCAACCGGAAGCTGGAAGCCATCAACCAGGAGATCGCACGGATGGATGGGGCGCGGAGGCAGCTCCTCGCCAACATAGCTCACGACCTACGCACTCCGGTCACGCTCATAGGGGGCTACGCCGAGGCAATACTTGACGGAGTCATTGAGGGACCTAAGGAGCAAGCCAAGTACCTTGGACTCATACGTTCCAAGGTGGCCGACCTCACGGGCCTAATCGAGGACTTGTTCGAACTCACCCAGCTGGAATCGCGGAGAACCGCGTTCGATCCGCAGCCTGTCGATGTCCTCGACCTCATCGAGACGCTCTTCACGAAGTACGAGCACGACATCGAAAGAGCAGGTCTTCGGCCCCGCCTGGTGCTCCCTGAATTGTCCGGCGGAGGGGGACCGTTCTACGTGAACGTCGACTCCGACCGCATTGACCGGGTCCTTTCGAACCTCTTGTTCAACTCGGCCAAGTTCGCCGATAAGGGCACAGAACTGGTGGTGGGCTGCTCCGTTAGTCCGAAGGAGGCAATTGTCACCGTGCAAGACAGCGGCCCGGGTATCGCCGAAGAGGACATCCCGTTCATATTCGATAGGTTCTACAAATCTCCGAGATCCAGGACTGGAACTCCGGGAAGCGGGCTGGGGCTATCAATTGCCAAAGAGATTGTCGCACTTCACAACGGGCGGATCTGGGTAGAGAGCAATCTCGGAGAGGGGTCCACGTTCTGTTTCACGCTCCCGCTCACCTCGCCGCCGCGAGAGGATGAGGCTTAAGACTTACCACAAATGAGAAGAGCCGCCGTGGTCACTCAACCCGGCGGCTCATTTGCTTTTCGTTCGGTCTAGTCGCTCTCGGGCACCGGAGCGACCCTCTTGGGGTCCGGCACTACGGCGGGCTTGCCCTCTGCGGCAGGAGCCTCCTTTGCAGGATCCTCGTCGGTCTTAAGCGGCGGCAGAGGATTGCCCGTAAGCAGGATATCCAGTTCGCTCCCCTTGAGAGTTTCACGCTCCAACAACGTCTCCGCGACCAAGACCAGGATATCGCGCTTCTCTTGCAGAAGGGCCTTGGCCCTCTCGAAGCACTGATTGATTACATCTCGCCCTTCCTGATCGATGGCAGCCGCTACCTCTTCGGAGAAATCCCGTTCTCTCCCAAGGTCTCTTCCCAGGAACACCTGGCCCTCTTTGCGCCCAAAGGTGAGAGGCCCGAGTTTCTCTGACATGCCGAACTCCATGATCATCCTTCTCACCAAATGAGTCGCAGTCTCGAGGTCGTTGGCCGCCCCACTGTACACGTCGTCGAACATCATCTCTTCTGCCGCACGACCTGCCAGCGCAGCGGTCACGCGGTCAAGTATCTCGGACTTCGTCACCAGATACCTGTCCTCTTCAGGCACTGTGGATACATGACCCAAGGAGGCGCCTCTCGACACTATGGTCACTTCGCGGACAGGGTCGGTGTTCGGCAGGAACTTGGCGGCGAGGGCGTGCCCCGCCTCGTGGAAGGCGATAACCCGCTTTTCCTTTTCGCTGATGACCCTGGACTTCTTCCTGGGCCCGGCGATCACCCGCTGAGTAGCCTCTTCGAGCTCCTCCAGACCTATCCTGCGCTTCCGCCGCCTTGCGGTCAGAAGGGCCGCTTCGTTGACCAGGTTCTCAAGGTCGGCCGGAGTGAACCCTGCCGTGCTCTTGGCGATTGCCTCAAGATCGACCTCTTTGGACATGGGCTTGCCGCGGCTGTGGACCTTCAGGATCTCAACTCTGGCCCTAAGGTCCGGCTTATCCAGGACGACCTGACGGTCGAACCGCCCGGGCCTGAGGAGAGCCGAGTCGAGGATGTCAGGCCTATTGGTCGCGGCCATCACGATGATGCCCTGGTTGGTGCTGAACCCGTCCATCTCGACCAACAGCTGGTTCAATGTCTGCTCGCGCTCGTCGTGGCCGCCGCCCATTCCGGCGCCTCTCATCCGTCCGACGGCGTCGATCTCATCGATGAAGACGATGGCCGGAGCCCTCTTCTTGGCCTGCTCAAACAGGTCCCTCACCCTGGCGGCGCCTACACCGACGAACATCTCAACGAAGTCGGAGCCGCTTATGGAAAGGAAGGGTACTCCCGCTTCCCCCGCCACTGCCCTGGCGATATAGGTCTTGCCGGTCCCGGGAGGGCCGAAAAGCAGCACTCCCTTGGGAATCCTGGCTCCCATCTCCACGTACTTCTTGGAGTGCTTGAGGAAGTCCACAATCTCCTGAAGCTCTTCCTTGGCTTCTTCGCAACCGGCCACGTCCGCGAACGTCACTTTCTCATGGATGTCAGACTGCAGCCTCGCTCTCGAACGGCCGAACTGCATTACCTGCTTGCCGCCGCCCTGGCTCTGCTGAAGCATGTAGAAGAACAGGGCAACCATGATGAGAACAGGGATCATGTTTGAAAGGAGCGATACCCACCACGATGGCGGAGGGGCCGTCTCAAACTTCACCGTCGCCCCCGACTCGACGAGCCTGTTATAAAGCCCGGGGTCTACGGGGATGATGGTGCGGAATGTGGTACCGTCCTTGAGAGTCCCTGTCACGCTGCGCTCGTCAACGATGGTGACAGACACCACCTTACCGGACTCGATCTGGGCAAGGAAGCGGTTGTAGTCAAGCTCAGCGTACTGATCCTTTGGTGCGAACAGATCGACCAAAGAGATGGCTACGAAAACAAGCAGAGCGTAGACTGCGAGACTTCGCCATATCCTGTTGTTCAACCTAACGCCTCCTCTCCCTGACAAAAAAACCGACCGAAGGCCGGGCTAGACCATCAAATAGTAACACAATTCCTGCTATGCCGCAACGAACGCTTGACCTCAACACGCAGCACCTTCTGTGAACTTTTTGTTACCTTGAACCTTTCGTCCAGGCGGAACCCGCCGACCCATGCTATCTTGTCCCCAAACACGAAAATCGGAACAAAATCCCTGTAAAACTTTGGGACGCGTCTCTGAATGAAGAAGTCTTGCAGCTTCTGCTCGCTCCCTCTCATTCCGAGAGGCTGAAACCGGTCGCCATCCCTGCGAGTCCTCACCTTGAGAGGCTTGTCACTCCAACTCCAGTCTAGGAACGCCACATCCTCTCTTTCAAGTGGAAACCCGGATTTTACGCATTTGGACCCGCCTCTTGCCGGCGACGGGGTAGACTCATCCACCTGTCCGGCGAGAGCGCCAACGACTCCAGCGTCTTTCGGTTCAACCGGCCTGACCTCAACCGTAATCCCAAGTTCCGGGATATGGCTCTCGCCCGGGACATCCAGGGTCCTCTCTACCTGTCCCGGAGCCTCAGGGTAGAATACGACGAAATCCCCCTCATGTACCGCCGTAATTCGCCCCGGCAGCGACACCGCTTTTCCGGCACATTCCAGGATCTCAACGGCATGGGTCATGCCGAGGTTTCCGTCACCCTGCCACACTTCGTGCCATGCCATATCCACGACGCGCAAGGCCACCGCCGGCTTGAGAGCCCGGAGACCCTCCGAGCTCACAAGAGTCACTCTCCCATGTCGGCAAGTATACTTATCGAAGGCCTCGAGAGCCGTTTCGTCCAGGAAGTCGGCGTCCAGTCGTAGAGACGCCGCGACGCCCGCGAGTGTTTCCACAAGAGAAGGGTTGTAGCTTGCGGCGAGTTCAGGCAAGGTCTTGTGCCTCACCAAATTGCGGGTGTACCTGAGGTCCAGGTTGTAGACATCCGTCATGACCGGGATCTTGTTCTCGGCGCAGTACTCCTCAATCCATTCCCTCGGAACCTCAATGAGAGGACGCACCACGTTTCCGTTCACCGGAGGGATCCCTGCCAGACCCCGGACTCCGCTCCCCCGGAAGAGCCTCATGAGGACTGTCTCTGCCTGATCGTTTTGGTTGTGGCCAAGGGCGACCCGCACGGCACCGGTGCTTTCGCTGAGCTCTCTGAAAAAGCGGTATCTGGCTTCCCGTCCGGCTTCCTCAACGCCAATAGCCAGCTCGTGAGCGAGCTTGTTGACATCAGCGTGACCTATGGAAGTGGGAATGCCCAGGGAACGGGCGAATTCCTCTACCATTTCGGCATCGCGGTCGGCCTCTTCGCGCATGTGGTGGTGAAGGTGAGCGACACGGAGCGATATGTGGAACTCCTCCCGGAAACGGTGGAGGACATGAAGCAAGCACATGGAATCGGGCCCGCCCGACACGCCCGCAAGCACAAGTCCGCCACCGTCAAACATCCGGTGGCGTCGGGCGGTTCTAGAGACGGTTTCCAAGACTTTTCTGGTTACAGCGCCTTCGCCCGTTCTACTAACACCTCGC
>CAZYFG010000073.1:9249-9704 GCA_964646835.1 uncultured Eubacteriales bacterium
AAGGATACCAAAATCAGGCACCTTATGCACCTTTCGGTTCCGTTCCGGTACCGCCGGGCGAAGGGGCACTAAATCCGGTCGACTCTCACGGCAACCACCGTCACGTCGTCTGCCGGTCCCTCACCTTTCAGACGCTGGGTGTGGCCGGATAGGGACTTGAGCAGCGCGTCCAGGGAATCATCCTTCAGCCTCCTCAGTCTCGAGACCACAAAGTGCTCCGCCCGGGCCGGGACCGGGCTCGACCGGAACACCCCGTCAGAAACCATGAGGACGAAATCTCCCGGAGCTATTGGCTCGCTGGTGGAAACCGCCGTGATGCTGGAAAAAGCGCCGGCGGGAGGCTTCTGGCCGCGCACCACCAAGACGCTGCCGTCTTTCTTGCGGATAAACGATGGGGGCGCTCCGAGCTTGTGGAAGTGCGCCCGCTCAGTCTCCTGGTCTATGAGAAGGCAATC
>CAZYFG010000074.1:0-3175 GCA_964646835.1 uncultured Eubacteriales bacterium
GGCCGGGAGGGAACGTCATGGCGATCTCCCTGGCAAAGTCGCGGTCTTCCTTGGTGAACTCTGGCGGGCCCGCGATTTCCATTGCTTCGGCAAGGACTCCGTCGAGTACGGTGTTGGGCAACACCTCGTAGATCCCCTCAAGGAGCTCCACATCATAGGTGGTGTCGGTCATGATCGCCGCACCCTTGGCGCACTTCAGGACTCGTTCGTAGATCTCCTCGACCTGCTCCCGCTTAGGCGCGCGCACGTAGTACCAGACCGTAGCTTCCGCGGGCACCACGTTGGGCTGGAGACCCCCGTTGGTGGTCACGTAGTGGATCCGTGCTTTCTCGATGATGTGCTCACGCAGGTAGTTCACGCCCACGTTCATGAGCTCGACGGCGTCCAAGGCGCTCCGGCCAAGATGAGGCGCTCCCGCCGCATGGGAAGTAACGCCGTGAAAGGTCACATTCATTGAGTTCACTGCCAGGGAGCTTCCTCCCCGGACGATGCTCATGGATCCCGGGTGCCAAGTGAGACATGCGTCCAAATCGTCGAACAGTCCGTCTCGCGCCATGAACGCCTTCCCGCTGAAGTTCTCTTCTGCGGGACACCCGAAGTACTTGACCGTCCCCGGGAGACCCCGTTTGGAGAGCTCTTCTTTCAGGGCTATTGCGGCCCCCATCGCGCCGACGCCCAAGAGGTTGTGCCCGCAGCCGTGACCTGGACCGCCTGGAGTCACTTCTTCTTTGACCGGGGACACTTTCTGAGAGACCCCTGGAAGCGCATCATACTCGCCGAGAAACCCGACGGCGGGCTTTCCCTTGCCCCAGGTCGCGACGAAAGCCGTGGGCATTCCGCCCACTCCCGTCACGACTTCGAAGCCGTTTTTCCGCAGGTAATCCACCTGGACCTTGGCCGATTTCTCCTCGTGGAGCCCCAGTTCGGCGTAGCTCCAGATGTTGTCGCTTATCTTGGTTAGTTCAGCCTTGTGGCTTTCAATCCAGTTGAACCCGTCTTGTGCCGTTAGTTTCGTCAAGGCGCCGACCTCCGCTCTCCTCTGATTCTTCGAAGTTTAGACTGCCTATAGAGCCATATTGATAGGTTCGGTAGTTCATTCTTCATCCCCTTTTCTTTCGTGTCCAGAAGGTACTGGTGTGGTGGATGATGAAGAATCTTAGGAAATCGTTTTCCCTTCACACAAGGAGGTTTGGGCCGATGGCAGAAAAGCGGAGACTCGCTTCCGAAGACCTCTACAAACTGGTCTTCGTCTCCGACCCGCAGATCTCACCTGACGGCAAGAAGATTGCCTTCGTGAGGTCGCACATTGACGAGAAATCCAAAGAGTACCGGTCCAATATCTATGTCGTGCCGACCGACGGCGGCGAGCCCAGGCAGTTTACGTCAGGCCCCAAGTCTGACACCACGCCCAGGTGGTCGCCGGATGGCTCCAAGTTGGCCTTTGTCTCTGACAGGGGCACCGAGCGGCAGATATACGTCATGCCTGTCGGCGGCGGCGAAGCAATGAAGGTCACCAAGATGCGCTACGGAGCAGGCAACCCCGTTTGGTCGCCTGACGGCACGAGGATCGCCTTCAGCGCGTCCATCGATCTGGAAGACAAACCCGAAGACTACGAGAAGCCTCTGGACGCCAAAGAGAAGGAAGCCAGGGAGAAAAAGCGGAAAGAGCAGCCGACTCTGGTCACAAGGCTGCGCGTCAAGGCGGACGCGGCCATGGGCCTCATCAACGCCACCAGGCGGAACCACATCTTCACCATTGACGCAGAAGGCAAAGGACCTGCTGTCCACGTCACCCCCGGAAACTATGACAATGGGAGCCCCGTATGGTCGCCATGCGGCAAGTACATAGCGTTCACGTCCAACAGAATGCCCGATCCCGACTACGAACCCTGGTTCTCAGACATTTGGGTCGTGGGCGCCGAAGGAGGCGAACCCCGCAAGATCACCAAGAGCGAGGGACCCTCGGGCGGGCCGCGGTGGACTCCCGATGGAAAGTTCATCATCTACGGCGGACACAAGATGGAGCACGGCGGGCCGACCTTCAGCAGGCTGTGGAAGATCCCGGTTGAGGGCGGCGAACCCGTCTCTCTGACGCCCGATTTCGACCAGTCCCTCGGAGGCCGGTGCGCGGGAGACAGCAAACTGGGCGGAGGAGAAAACGGACCCACTCTCAGCCCCGACGGAAAGACGATCTTTTTCCTCTCTTCCAGCCACGGGCGGTCTTCTCTTTACTCGGTGCCGGAGGGCGGCGGCACGCCGGAACTCGTACTCTGTGGCGACCGTGAGATCTACGCGTTCACCATGGATGATTCAGGGAAGCGTGTAGCGATGGCCGTGAGCACTCCAGAAGCGCCGGGAGACATATTCAGCGTCAACCTGGAGACCAAAGAGGAGAAAACCCTTACGGCAGTCAACAAGGGACTTCTCGATCAGGTCTACATCGTGTCTCCCGAGACGGTTCCGTTCAAGGCAAGCGACGGCCTGCAGGAATACGGCTGGATAATGAAACCGGTCGGCTTCAAAGAGGGGGTCAAGTACCCGGCGGTCCTCCAGATCCACGGTGGCCCCCACTCCATGTACGGCTACGGGTTCTTCTTCGAGTTCCAGCTCCTCTGCAACCGGGGCTACGCCGTCATCTACACAAACCCCAGGGGCAGCGAAGGGTTCGGGCAGGAATTCGTCAAGGCTGTCAACGGCCACTACGGCGAGATGGACTACGACGACATCCTCACCTGGACAGATGTCGCCGTGAAGCATACAGGATGGATTGACGACAAGAGGATCGGCGTAACCGGCGGCAGCTACGGCGGATTTATGACAAACTGGATAGTCGGACATACAGACAGGTACGCCGCGGCGGTCACCCTTCGCAGCATATCCAACTGGACGTCCTTCCACGGGGTCTCGGACATCGGCTACACCTTCCTTGACCGGGAGCTCCTGATCGACGTCTTCAAGGATTTCGAGAAGGCATGGAAGTTCTCGCCCATCGCCTACGTCGAGAACGTGAAGACGCCGCTCCTCATAATCCACTCAGAGCAAGACATGCGGTGCCCGATTGAGCAGGGCGAGCAGTTCTACGTCGCCCTCAAGAAGCTCAAGAGGGAAGTCGAGATGGCGAGATTCCCTGGGTCGAACCACGAGCTCTCGAGGAGTGGGAAGCCGGTCTTGAGGG
>CAZYFG010000074.1:3185-9640 GCA_964646835.1 uncultured Eubacteriales bacterium
GGTGGCCAGGCTCAACCAGATTCTCCGTTGGTTTGACAAGCATATCCCCAAGAATGCTGAGGATTACGAGCCGGCGCTTAGCTAGGCGCGGGCTCGTCCAAGGGACACAACAAGGATCCGGACAGGGGTCCGGCCGGGGCGCCGGGCCCCTGACAAACACAATTCAAGGAGGTTACCGACTGTGCTCAGGACTAATGAAGACAAATTGGTCATGCTCTCCGTCCAGGGGCAGATATCGGCCCCCGCGTGCCAGCCGAGGATTTGCTTTGACGGCGTGGTCCGGGTAACCCCGGGAACCGGCGGCATCACCTACAACGTGAAGGTCGGCGACCCGGCGTTCGGATGGGCCGGAGACCACGTTGAACCCGGCGTAAGCAGCAAGAATCCCGACGAGCGCGCGAATTCCGGCTACAACACGCTCTCATGCGTGGGCAATACCGCCTACGTCATATCGGGAGACGCCAAGGGCGCCAAGGGTACCGTCACCGGGAAACACGGCGGCATCGAGCATGTCCTTATCCACTTCGATCACGAGACCCTTGAGAAACTCCAGATTGGAGACAAGATTCAGGTCAAGGGCTTCGGCCAAGGGCTTGCGCTCACCGACTATCCCGATGTGAAGGTCATGAACCTCGACCCGGCGCTCCTCCACAAGATGGGCATCGTCGTGAAGGACGGCGTGCTGGAAGTGCCCGTTGCCCACATCGTCCCCCCCGAGTTCATGGGGAGCGGTCTGGGAGCCAGTTCGGCGGAGCGCGGGGACTACGACATCACTTCGATGGAATGGGACCGGCTTCAGGAACTCGGGCTGGACAAGATACGCTTCGGGGACATAGTGGCCATCGCCGATTCTTCGTCCTTCTACGGACGGAGCTACCGCAAAGACGCGGTCATCATCGGCATTGTGGTCCACTCCAACTCCTATGTGTCGGGGCACGGCCCGGGCGTCACAAGCCTTCTGACCGCGCTCAACAAGAAGATTAGGCCCGTCAAGGTCGAGAAGGCCAACATCGCGGAGTACCTGGACCTCAAATAGGTTCGTCAGATCGGCACGTTCAGTATCTCATCCAGTATCTCATCGGGTGCAGAGCCGGTCGGGTCGCTGCACCCGAACTATCCGGCTCGTTGGAGGAGGTAAGTCTCATGACGGAAGAAAAGCCGCTTGACCCCGAAACGTGGTTCCACACGAAGAGGGCGAGGGCGTGCGTCGAAGCCCTGAACAAAGTGGGCTTCACCGGGATATTCGCGCGGACCAGAGAGGACGCCGTGAAGGCGGTGCTGGAGGCCATTCCTCAGAGTGCGTCGGTGGGTATCGGAGGGTCGGTCACCGTCCGGGAGTTGGGGATCCATGAGGCGCTGAAGGCCCGCGGCAACAAGGTATTTGACCATTGGGATGCATCCCTAAGCCCCGAAGAGAGAGCCAAAGCCCGTGACAGCCAGATCACGGCCGACGTATTCCTATCAAGCACAAATGCCCTTACCATGAAGGGCACTCTCATCAACATCGACGGCACCGGAAACCGGGTCGCGTCCATGATCTTCGGACCCAAGACAAGCATCGTGGTCTGCGGGTACAACAAGATCGTCGCGGATGTCGAGGAAGGTCTCGCCCGCGTCCGCAATTACGCCGCCCCCGTGAACTACAAGCGTCTTGGCCGGGAGATGGACGAGAACGACGATGACATAGCAAAGGCCAGGGCTTTCGCGATAACCACCATCCTGGAAGCCAAACCCGGTGGAAAAGAGAAGTTCGTGGTAGTGGTCGTAGGTGAGAAGCTGGGGTACTAGATACCCAGTTGCTCGACTCAGCTCCGGTTAGGGTGGGCTGCCGCCCGAGGATCTCCATCCTGAAGTCAGCGCTCGGCCCTGAGAAGCCTTGTCACTTTCGAGTTGCTGGTGCGAAGGGATACGACAGTCGCGATCAGGATGCTTGCGGCAGCCACCTTCACCGTCGGGCTACCGTTCCGCGCGATGAGCGTACTGATATTACCAAGCCGCATCGCCAAGGTGACAGAGATGGACCCCAGGAGACCTATCAGCAGGCCGATGGCGATGAGAGCCAGAGCATCAAGGCTTAGCACCAGAAAAACCGCGATCTTGTTATAGCCCAGAGCCCTGAGCACTCCGAGTTCATAAGAACGGTCTCTTTGATACAGGCCGAGGAGTATGAGGAAACTGGCCATTCCGGCACAGAGCACCAGCCAACTTATGCCCGCTGATATCGTGTACACATTGGAATCTGCGATGTACCGGCTCTCGCCATGATCGACGAGCTTCAGGTTCTCGTCTCCCTCAACCAACTCTGCGATCAGTTTCTTTGTCTTGGCCAGATCCACGGCTGCGTCTCTCGCCACGTAGACTGTCTCATATTGCTCGAGAGATGGTTGAAGCCTTCCCAATCCTTCCTTTGTTGTGACGCAGTTGTCAGTGTGGATGCCCGACGCTATCCCACACACCGTGAAGTTAACCACGTAAGTATGGTCATCAGTCCTGGATATCTTGGCTTCCGAACCAACGTCGAGCCTGTCGCGTTTCGCCACAGAAGAGTCTACAACAATCTCATCGGGGGCCTCAGGCAGACGGCCAGACTCAATCTTCAGCCTGATTAGGCTGCCATCACCCAAGACCAAGGCTTTCCCGGAGAAACTGTTCAGGTTGACAGGTGCTTCGTAGACATTCTGGGTACCCCTGATGCCGACCATCTGCCCTACTATCGGGCCTAGCGAGAAGGCGCCGGGACCCCTGATGGACATATCGTAAGGATCGGCGTTCCATGCGTCTATTGACGACGCTGCCAGGTCCCTCATGGCCGCCTCGGTAATCATGAAGGCCACAAGCGTCCCTATGACCACCAAGAGCAAGAGCAGCGTTCTCCCAGGGTTCCTTAAGAAACTGCCCGAATTGAGCCTTACGAGCTCGCCCATGACGACCAACCTCTCTCGTGAGCAAGAAACATGCTTCATTGTCCAACACAGGTCTTCTGAACATAGCCGAGGCGAAAGCAAGTCCTCCTATGCTTACGGTGGCCAGAAACGTGGTCAATACCAGTGACAATATGGCGCTCAAGTACTTCCTGCGATTGCGTCTGTATGAGGTTACTATCAGCCACAGCATGACGCTCACACCTCAAGCGACTACGCGCAGTTGTCCACCGCATTGACTATCCGACCGTCCCTCATGCGCAGCACTCTGTCTGCGACCGAGGTCAACTCAGAGTTGTGCGTCACCATGAGACAGGCGGCGTTCTTCTCAGTGATGAGCTCTCTGAAGAGATGCATGATTTCCAGTGTAGTGGTCGAATCGAGGTTGCCTGTGGGTTCGTCGGCGAAAACGACCTTTGGTTCTGTCACCAAAGCACGCGCTATGGTGACCCTTTGCTGCTCTCCTCCAGATAGTTGGCCGGGGCGGTTTCTGAGCCTGTCTTTCAGCCCCACCTTGGTTAGCATTTCAATCGCTTTTCCTATGGCATCCTTGTCGCCCGAGAGGCGCAACGGGACCTGAACGTTTTCAAGAGCGGTCATACTGGAAAGCAAGTTGTACGACTGGAACACGAAACCGAAACACCTATTCCTAAGGGCAGAGAGCTTGATGTCGTTCAACTTGTAGATCGATATGCCGTGAGCCAGAACCTCTCCTGAATCCGGAGGCTCCAGACCGGCCAACGTGTGCAGCAAAGTGCTCTTGCCGGAACCTGATGGTCCGAGGAGCATGGCTATCTCACCGGGATATCGAGATATGTCGACGCCGTCCTGGGCCTTAACCGTGATCTCACCCAGACGGTACGTCTTTCGCAGACCCTTGCCTTGAATCGCCGGGGGCTCCATGTCGCCAACCACCTTCTCTCTTTGGCCGTGCACTGCCGATTCTACGTAGGTGATACAGCTCCTCCCTAAGGGTGCAACGATTTCTGAATTGGGCGATGCTTTTCGCGGTAACGGTTGAGCGTTCGGCCGAACGTTACCTGAGTCGCCCTTCCTTGGTATATATTAGTGCCGGGAAGGGCGAATCGTCTGTCATGTCACAGACATATCTCCGCGGGTCGTGTGGAGGCGACATGGGATACACCCTTGGGAAGTCACAAGCGAGAGAACACGAGCTGCTCAAAGAGCTCGATAGGATCACGGGAATACTCCGAGCCCGGAACGTCGAGAAGATCGTCCTATTCGGGTCGCTTGCCCGCGGAGAGGTGTCGTCAACCAGCGATATCGACCTAGTTGTTGTGATGGACACCGAGAAGAGATTCCTTGATCGGCTGCATGACCTCTACTCGTTAGTTCAACCGAGAATGGCAGTAGATCTCTTGGTCTACACTCCCAAGGAACTCTCCAGGCTGAAAGACACGAGTGCGTTCGTGAGAAAAGCCCTTTTGGAAGGAAAGGTGTTATATGAGAAGGACTCCTAAGGAAGAGGCAATGAGGTGGTTTCGCCAGTCTGAAATGGACCTGGGCGATGCACGATTCGCGATGTCGGGAGGAAGACATCATCTGGCTTGCTTTCTTGCCCAGCAAGCAGGAGAGAAGGCACTGAAGGCGATCATCTACCACTATGGTGCAGACGATGTGTGGGGCCATTCTGTTGCTGAGCTCTGCCAGGATGCAGCCAATCTTGACTCTAGTTTCAGTGAATTGGCGAAGGATGCCGCGCCACTAGACAAGTACTACATACCGACCAGATACCCGAATGGTCTGCCAGGAGGCATCCCATCCGAAGCATTCTCACGGGCTGATGCCGAAATCGCCATTGCTATGGCCGGAAAAGTCCTCGATTTCGTTAGAGAACGGCTATCACCGGAGCTTTGAAGGGGCTAAGCATCAGGTTGACTCGGAGAGGAGAGAGGGTTCCTTGTTTCCTACCGATTCTGAAAGTCTTCTGATCGCCAGATCTCTCTACAAAGAGTACGACAAGCACCCGGTTGTAAAGGATCTCAACCTATCGATAAGGTCGGGTGAGGTCTACGGACTTCTGGGGCCCAACGGTTCGGGCAAGTCAACAACCATCCGGATGCTCACAGGTATTCTGGAGCCCACCTCCGGGAGCGTGTCGGTCTCTGGACATGACATGAGGCGGGATCCTGAGAAGGCAAAGGCCACTCTGGGCTACGTCCCCGACGAGCCTTTCCTCTATGAGAAACTCACGGCACTGGAGTTCTTGGACTTCGTAGGCGAACTGTACTCGGTGCCGAAAGCCACAAGGCGCACCACGATAAACGAAACGCTGCACATTCTCGACCTTGAGAACAGGGCCGATGACCGGATCGAGTCATACTCCAGAGGCATGAAGCAGAAGGTCGCGATCTCGGCGGCTCTATTGCACAATCCCCGAGTCCTCGTCATGGATGAACCCATCACCGGACTGGACCCCATTGCGGTCCGTGTGCTGAAGGGCATGCTCAGGAAAATGGCGAGATCCGGGGCGGCGGTCCTCCTCTCGACCCATATCCTGGAGGTCGCGGAACGCCTCTGCGACAGGATAGGTATTCTGGTGGATGGATACCTGATCGCCGAAGGGACCATGTCTGAACTCAGCGCGAAGGCTCCCGAGATGTCCGTAGGCGGGACGACTCTCGAAGACATTTTCGTGGGACTGGCGGCCGGCGAGGAACACAAGGAGATCATCGCTTCCCTGGAGGCCGAGGACAGAGAGGCTGCTGGACCGGCCGGCAACGGCGACTCGCGGCCCGCCAAACCGGAAAGGAACGTTGGCTCATGAAAGCCGCGTTTCGTATGCTGTGGCTCAGCCTTAAGGTCAGGCTCCGCTTGACCAGCGCGTGGTCATGGCTCTTCATAGCCGCAGGAGCGGTCCTCGTGCCGGCGGTATCGTTCTCCCTGGGCAGGACCGTAGGGCAGATCTCGGTGACACCGCAGTACCTTCTGCCGTTTTTGACAGGCGTCCTGAACCTCACCTTTTTCATGCAGATAGGCACTTCTTTCAGTTCGGCTTTCTATCACCTGTACCTGTCTCGGGACCTTCCGCTCCTTTTGGCCTCGCCTTCGCGCCCCATGTCCGTGATACTCGCCAAACTACTAGAGGTAGCCGGATCGGGGATCCTGACCTACATAGCGGCCGGTATCCCTTTGTTGGTGGCTCTCGGGAAGGTTTGGTACGCTCCCTTCTGGTACTACATCCTCGCGGCCCTCGCAGGGTTACCTTTCGCGTTGCTCCCGGCTGTGCTGGCGGTGTTGGCCAACTTGGCGGTATGCAGGATACTTCCACCGTACAGATCCAAGGAGATCACCGCTGCCCTGGGTACCTTGGTCGGCGCACTGGTATATCTCTTCGTCCGTATCGCGGGCTCATCTACGTTCTTGACCCGGGCCAAAGATCCCACGGCTGTCTCGCTCCTCTTCGGAAAACTGGGGCCTTCGTGGTCGCCCTCTATCCTCTTGGCCAGGGCCGTCATCGAAGGCCTGTACGAGAGATGGCTCCCGCTACTGGCCTCGGGGGTGCTGCTATCG
>CAZYFG010000075.1:0-3734 GCA_964646835.1 uncultured Eubacteriales bacterium
CGTCAACGGCTACACCTTCGCCGGGATCCTCTCGTACTACTTCCTCATGCGGGTGGTCTCGCCCGTCATATGGCAGGCGGGGGCAGTCGCGTGGAACGTATGGCAGGACATAAACAGCGGGAACCTGGCCAGTTACCTTGCCCGGCCGCTGGATTACAACCTGCTGAGCTTGGGATACGTAATCGGACCGGCGTTCTGTAACATGGTGGCGGGTACGATTACGTACGCCGGAGCGACGTTTGTCCTGAGGCTCCCTGTGGTGTTGACCCCCACTCGGGTAGCGTTCCTCGCGACAAGCGTACTCGGAGGCTTTCTGATCGTGTACTTGACTCAATTCATCGTAGCGGTGCTCGCTTTCTGGATAGGCCGCACGGATACCCTCAGGGACCTTCTCTACGAAATGTACGCCTTCTTCTCCGGGTCAATCATCCCTAACGACTTCCTTCCTCCCCTGCTGCAGCAAGTGGCCGGGTTTCTTCCTCTCAGGTTCCTGTTCTACGTCCCCGTATCGGGTCTTCTGGGCCGTCTTCCGACGGACGAGCTTCCCGGTCTCCTCTTGACCGAGTTCGCATGGATCGTAGGGTTGGCCCTTGTATTGCGCATACTGTGGCGTCGCGGAGTCACTCGGTTCGAGGCGCAGGGGGGATAAGTAATCACATCAGTGTTCACGCACGTACTATTAGGCTGGGCACATATCCAAGCAGAGTTATCGGTTCCTTATCTCGAAGGGACATTTATGGGGATAGAGTGAAACCATGATCGCCGTCGATACTAATGTCCTCAGATACTAATGTTCTCATCTACGCGATCACCGAAGGAGACCCGCATCATCAGTCTTCCCGGCGTTTTGCGGATGCCGTGGTCGAGGGCATTATTCCCGCTGGACTGTTCTTGCAGAACCTCTTGGAGTTCTTTGCAGTAGTCACAAGTCCAAGGAGGGTTGCGCGACCGCTGACCCTTGAGGAGGCGCTTAGTGAGATCGCCAATCTTAGAGCCACCTTCCAGGTGATCAGCCCTCGCAACATATCCCTTGAATTCCTTTCAGACCTAGTCAGTTCGACTTGCACTATAGGGTCGCATGTTTTTGACGCCTTCATAGTAGCTCAGATGCAAGATGCAGGGATTGACACAATCTGTACATATAATGGGCAGGATTTTGCCCCGTTCCCCATTCGGGCTGTCACGCCTGAGGAGGTTCTCGATAGTTACGGCTCCCCGCCAAACCAACCAGGGCTTGTCCACGACTGGGCCAAACGCGGATTGTAGTCCAGAAGTTGACTTCAGTTTCTTGAACCCAGGCTCGAAAGCCGGTCCCCCGTACCATGAGACAATCACTAATTGCTTGCATGGGCATATAGGCGTATACTACATCTGGTCGGTTTGTTGGGAGGCGTTCAGAGTGGGATCATTGCGCGCGGCTTGGGACTTCTTTCAGAATCAAGTTCTGGGTATGCACTGGTTGAATACCTTGGTCGGACGCGTTCTGACGTCGTTAGGAGTAGACACCGGGACCCGTCTCGGCGGAAGCGCCCAGTTCTTCGTGTATGACACCATCAAGATCCTGGCACTCTTGTCGATCCTGATCTACGGCATCTCCTATATCCAGAGCTTCTACCCGCCCGAACGCACGAAGAAGATACTGGGGCGTTTCCACGGCCTGACTGCCAACATCCTGAGCGCGTTACTCGGGACCGTGACGCCGTTTTGCAGCTGCTCATCTATTCCGCTTTTCATCGGTTTTACGAACGCTGGCCTTCCGCTGGGCGTGACCTTCTCGTTCCTGATCTCGTCTCCCCTCGTCGACCTTGGGTCGCTCATACTGCTGATGAGCGTGTTTGGCCCCAAGGTGGCAGTGGCGTATGTGCTAATAGGACTCGTCCTCGCGATTGCCGGCGGCACAATCCTCGGCAAACTCGGGCTAGAGGAGTACGTTCACAAGTTCAAGACGCCGGGGAGCGTCGACATCGAGTCTCCGGACCTCACCAGGGAAGAACGCCTGCAGTATTCGCTTGACCAGGTCCGTGAGACGGTAGGCAGGGTATATCCATACGTCCTGATTGGTGTGGGGATCGGAGCCCTCATTCACAACTGGATACCGGCTGGATGGATACAGACGGTACTTGGAGCCAGGAACCCGTTCTCCGTAGTGCTGGCCACCGTGATAGGGGTTCCCATGTATGCCGATATCTTCGGGACGATACCCGTTGCCGAAGCTCTGTACGCCAAAGGCGTAGGTCTCGGAACCATCCTATCCTTCATGATGGCCGTAACGGCGTTGTCCCTGCCTTCCATCGTCATGCTCGGCAAGGTCGTCAAGCCGAAGCTACTCGGGATTTTTGTCGGCATCGTTACGTTGGGCATCATCGTCATCGGTTACCTGTTCAACGCATTTGGATTCGTACTGGCGTAGACCGTCCGTGCGGGTTTACTTCGTTCGTGATTGCCTAGAGAAAGGCCAGGAGTGAGGAGGGTTCAAGAGTTGAACATCAAAGTGCTGGGAGCATGTTGCAGAAGGAGTCTGGAGACGTACGAGAACACGAAGTTGGCCGCGAAGGCGTTGGGGTTGGATGCCACCGTGGAGAATATCGGCGACCCGGGTGAAATCGCCGGGTACGGTGTAATGAGGACTCCTGCCGTTGTTGTGGACGAGAAAGTCATCTCCCAAGGGCGGTTTCTGAGGCAGAAAGATGCCGAGGCCCTGTTAAAGAGACATCTCGGGCTGTAGAAGGGGTTTGGGACCCTCCTGACTGTAGGAACGATTGAGAAGGAGTGGTTTGAATGTTGGCAAGAAGACGCCGGACTGCCTCGTCCTCACGAGCGTGTGCTCCCGGTTGTTGCGGGCTCCCTGCCCCCGCAACCAGTGGGAGTGGGGTTCGGACGGGGACTGACTCGGATTCGTGCGGTCTCGGATGCTGCGGTAGCGTGACCGAAAGTCCCCGGACACCTCAGAGCAAGAAGAAGCGCGTGGAGATCGACTTCCTGTACCTGGACTTAAGCACCTGCACGCGTTGTCAAGGAACGGACCGGACTCTGGATGAGGCCTTGGACCAGGTCTCCCAAGTGCTCAAGGCAACGGGTACCGAGGTTATCGTCAACAAGATCAACGTTACCAGCGAAGAACTCGCCCTAAAGCACAGGTTTGTGAGTTCACCCACGATCCGTGTGAACGGCCGCGACATCCAGATGGAGGTCAAGGAAAGCTTGTGCGAGTCCTGCGGCGACCTGTGTGGAGAGGATGTCGACTGCAGGGTTTGGGTCTACGAGGGCGTGGAGTACACCGTGCCTCCCAAAGCCATGATCATCGAAGCTATCCTTAGAGAGGTTTTCGGGAGACAGGATGTCGAATCGGTGGAGCAGCCCTATGTTTTGCCTGAGAACCTGAGGCGGTTCTACGCGGCCAAGAGGGCTGTCCATAGGGCCAGACGACGCTGAATGTGATCCTCCGGCAAGGTCCGGCACCGATATGTGCACCCGTGGGGAGGTTCGGCGGGAAATACGCCCCCGTGGGGAGATTCTGCGGGAAATATGCGCCTACGGGGACGTTCCGGGGGAACGTGTGCGCCGGCGGGGATGTCTCCCCGGGATGTGTTCGCCGGTGGGGATATCTCGGTTGGATGTGTGCGTCTGTGGGGATATTCGAGTCAAAACCCCTGGACCAGCGAGGATACCGTGCTCAGGAGGCTACCTCTGGAGGGATGGCAACATGCTGAAGAGAGTGAAAGCCGTTGTAGAGG
>CAZYFG010000075.1:3744-9517 GCA_964646835.1 uncultured Eubacteriales bacterium
CGGCGGGGATATCTCGGTCGGATGTGTGCGTCTGTGGGGATATTCGAGTCAAAACCCCTGCACAGCGAAGATGCCGTGCCTAGAAAGCTACCTCCGGAGGGATGGCGCCTATGAAGAGAGTGAAAGCCGTTGTAGAGGCCGGACCCAACTACATCTTTCACTTGATGGCCGTGGCCCGGAACGGCTTTGACAGCGACTATGCGGACAAATACCGTGATTCGGTGAACCCTGCTGACATTCTCTTCCTGGCGGAACATCGCCGGGAACGCAGCTTCCGGGACGGAGGCAGCGGTAACCTCACCTACCTCCTAATCTTCTTCCCTGCCTACCTCAACCTCGACACCCTGCCGGCTCTGGAGGAGTACTTCGGTCTCTTGAACTCCGGCTTGGAGAGCGGCGACTGCTCCGGTTTCTACTCGAGGTACGAGGAAGCGTTCGAGCGTCAGAGGGACTGGACCCACTCTGTCGGACCTGAATGGTTGTTCCAGACGCACCGTCAATACAGGGATGTCATCCGTCGCCTGGGAGAGGTCTATACAGCAAACTTCGACTCATATATGACGCGCGTCTGGCCTATCGAGTCTCAAGGCATGCAGGCCGTGGCTTCCCAACTCAATCCCTACCTGGAAGAGTCTGACCTCATAGGCAGGTGGGAGCGGCTCTTGGGTATCGAGTTCAAGGTCCATCCGTACGAGATCTTCCTTTGTAGCGCGATCAAGAATGGTCCAAGCGCCAACTCCCTCGGATATGAACGCAACGTGTTCTACTCAGGCGACGATATGGACTACATCAAGAAGCTCATTAGCCATGAAGTAGGCACGCACATCCTGTTCCCGGTGTTAAGGGACCTACCGTCCGAGAGAGACCCATCCCTCGCATACAAAGCCTTCGAGAGCCTGGCCCGCTTCTACAACTCCCTGGTCTTGGGCACCAAAGACCTATACCCTATGGGAACGTACTACGATGCGGACCGGTTCTTCAGTATCTATGAGGATATACACAGAACGTGTCCCGGGATATCGCCCAAAGAGGTGATTCTGGAGGGGATGGCGCGGTACCGGCAGATTTGACCATGTGGACGCTGGGTTTTCACCTCCTGCGAGATAGATGACCAAGGACATCACGGAGTTGGGAGGGTATCTTCAGTGAAACCGGATTGGCCTAGGCTTTTCAGGGCGCCTGTCACTCATGAAGAGATTGTGTTTCGGGGCGGCACGGAATCGGTACCCTGGCCCGACGGCCCTATTGAAACCGTAGGTGGGCAGAAGGTAGGTCAAGTAACAAAGGGTGTCCCGGATTTCATCGGCGTCGAGTGGCATAGCAAGCTAGAGGCAGAGAAGATGGATGGGTGGGTAGAGGACGGCTGGGCTGCAGCAAAGGAGCGAGTCGGAGATCCCCTGGTGCGCATACTCGTTGATGCTCTCCTCAGCGTTGGCCCTGCAAGGGTCGACATCGGAACGGGACCTGCCGGTAGGTTCATGGCTTATCTACTGGCGCACGATCCATCTGCATCAGTCATGGGCAGCGATATTGAGGTCCGCACGATTTCGGCGTGGGCCAGATTCCTGCGGGATCGCTCCATAGCGCCGAATGCGTTCCTTGCCTGTTTCGATGCCTGCAAGATGCCCTTCGCTGATAGGTGCTTGGATGCCGTGTCTTCTTGTGTTGGGCTGACCAATGTGCCCTTTCAGAACCTAGCTATTGGCGAGGCAACTCGCGTGCTCCGGGACGGCGGGCTGTTAGTCGTAATGGAAGAGCAGGCCTGTGACAGCTCCTTCCCAATCATTCAAGAGGTGTTCGGACCGCAGCTTGTCGAGGCCGTTCCGGGTTTCATCGGTGGCTGGGCGAACCTGATTGAGTCTTTCGGATTTGTGGTCGAGCAGCATACAGTTGGTAGTAGGAGGCAGCTCCATCCCAACGAGTCAGGTCTCGCAACTAAGGCGGCTTCCAAAGGTTATCGCATTGAGGTCGAGGAGCACTACATCGTCGCGCGTAAGTGATGGGCTGTGAGAGGTTCGGGGGTCGGGAGGGGTCCCTAGATGATCGTGAGGAGAGCCGTCCCAAGCGATGTCCCGGCGCTGGCCCGGGTACACATTGACACTTGGAGAGCGACCTACCGGGGCATTGTCCCGGATGCATACCTCGACAGCCTCAACTACAACCGCGGCGAGTCAGGGTGGAAGCGCATGCTCTCTGACCTCGACTCTCCGGAGGCGGAGCAGAGTGGGAAATGCGTTTTGGTGGCCGAGAGTCCCGACTGTGGTGTCGTGGGCTTCGCGTCCTTTGGACCGAACCGCGACCAGGATACGGAACACGATGGGGAGCTGTACGCTATCTACGTCCTCCCAACATATCAGGGCAGGGGAGCAGGACGCGAGTTGATCTCAGAGACTGCCCGGATGATGTCTGTATCGGGGTTCCGGTCTATGGTTGTGTGGGTGCTTTCCGCAAACCCTGCTCGACGGTTTTATGAAAGGTCTGGCGGGTCGGAAGTCAGACAGAGGAAAATCAAGATAGGTGGCGTCGAGCTCGACGAGACTGCGTACGGCTGGGCGGATTTGTCCGAGTTCGGTCGGCCTGTGATTGAGTAAGGAAAAGCGCACGCACAGGTAAACTCCAGTGCCTGTTCTACAGTGCTGAAACGCTTGCCACTTGCCCGCCCGTCATGGGTGCCCGGGTTGCAAACCACCCTCACGCTGCGGTGTTCCTTCGCCCGGAGATGACTCCGCTGCCGTGCTCGTGTTATATTGTACGAAGATGTCGGCAATTCGGCGGAGGGTATCCATGGTATTTTCCTCCTACAAGTTCATCTTTGTGTTTTTCCCTATAGCGTTCGCCGGTTACCGGCTGGTGGCGAGATACCTGGGAGCCAGCGCCTCTCAAGCGTGGCTCGTGGCGGCGTCACTGTGGTTCTACGCGCAGGGCAATCCCAAGCATGTGCCTCTCTTGGTATTCACGATGCTGTTCAACTACGGCGTGGTGAGCCTCTTGAGCCGCCAACCAAGGGGGAGTGTTCAGACTAAGGCTCTTCTGGGCTTGGCCCTCGTGGCGAACCTCGGCATCCTGTTCTACTACAAGTATTCCAACTTCCTTATAGACAACCTGAACGCCGTGTTCCGAACGACCTTAGCTCACAGAGACGTCCCCCTGCCGCTGGGCATCTCCTTCTACACGTTCCTGCTTCTATCGTGTGTCCTGGACACATACCGGGGAAACGCCGAGCGGAGTTCTTTTCTGGACTTCGCGACGTTCACGACGTTCTTCCCCCATCTCATCGTGGGACCCATCCCGCGTCACGACGAGATCGTGTCCCAGTTTCACACGGACGGTTTTCTGCAACTGAACAGCAGGAACGTTATGTTGGGGACCTTCTTGTTCTCCATAGGGTGCGCGGAAAAGGTTTTGTTGGCCGACCCTCTCATATCCCACGCCCAGCACTTCTACAACGTAACCGGCAGCGGGCACTTCTTTGAGGCTTGGGGCGCGGTGATCTCATACACCTTTGCGTACTTCTTCGATTTCTCCGGATACATCGATATGGCCCTGGGGCTCGGGCTCATGTTCAACGTGAAGCTGCCCTGGAACTTCGAGTCTCCGTACAAGGCCCGGGATTTCGCGGATTTCTGGAGGCGTTGGAACATCACCGTGTCAAGGTTTTTCTACGACCACATCTTCCGGAATATATACCGGTTCGGCAACCCCCTCGGGAAACTCGTCCTGGCGACAATGGCTACTTTCCTTGTGTCAGGCCTCTGGCATGGCGCTGGTTGGCACTTCATCTTCTGGGGCGCGGCCAACGGAGTGCTGGTGTGCGTGTCCAACATCATGACCATAAAGGGCAAAAAGCTGCCCGCCTTCTTGGCGTGGTCCCTTACGTTCTTTTTCGTGCTCCTTACCCGGGTGCTTTTCGACAGCAACTCCATGACGCAAGCGGTGGGCGTGTACAAGAGCATGCTGGATCTTCGGCCCCTGTTCGTCAATCGGGGAGTGTTCCTGGCGCAAGGTCTCTCATATGTTCGGGCAAACGCTGCGGTTATGGTGCTAATTCTGATAGCGGCGGCCATCAGTTTCTTCGCGCCGAGCGCACGGGAGATATCTGAACGGTTCCGTCCCAGGTGGTACCATGCGGCCTTCGCCGGGACGATCTTGGCCGTGTCCCTGTTCTTCATGGGGAGGGTCTCGAGCTTCCTGTATTTTCAGTTCTAGAGGCTTATCCTGGAGGTCGGTTCTTGAGGCCGCCCCTTGAGACCGGCCCTAGAGGGTTGTTTCAAAGACTGGTTTCAGAGGGTAGTTCGACGGATGGTGTACGAAAGGAGGTTCCGGGTTGACTCTCAAGCAGTGGGTTTGCGTGTTCTTAGGCACCATACTCCTATGTAGCGCCGTCTACGCGGGGTTCAACGCACTGGTCGATCCATTCGGCCTGTTTGGCGACCGCCTGCTCAACTGGTGGTCGTACAGCATGACCCAGAACCCCCGGACGGCCAAGATCGGCTGGCTTGACGAGCACCACGCAGACTATGATTCGTACATCATCGGTTGCTCCAAGACAAGCTCCTTTCCCACCGAGCTTCTCAACCGCTCTTACGGCGCAAAGTTCTACAACATGCTCATGTACGGAGGCGATTTCTACGATGTCGAGAAGACGGTGGAATACGTCCTCAAGAACTACGGCGCCAAGCACATCATTGTCAACACGGGACTCGCGGAGCTCGTGAGATACGACTACGAGGATGACGACTTGAAGGGAAACCTGCACGCCAAGGTCGACGGTTCTTCACTGGTTCCCTTTTATGCCAAGTATCTTCTGGCGAACCCTCGCTATGCCCTGGACAAGCTGAAGGCCTACCGTAGTGCCACGTATCTTGTGAATCCCACCAAGGTCTTCAACCCAGTCTCAGGAGCCTACGACAAGTCTCTGCGTGATATTGAGCCTATTGGCTCTCTGGAGGAGTATCTGGCCAAGTACCCTGAGTTCGTGAAGCAACACGGGATCTACGAATCCCTTAACGCCGTAGACGCTTGCGTCGCAGCCATGGAACGGATCAAGGAGATGTGCCGCGAGGCGGGCGCAACGCTTACTCTCATCATATCCCCGCTGGCTGTGAGCGAATTGGACATGTACCCCGTGGATGACCTTGCCCGTTTCTTCCGGAAGATGAGCGCGGTAATGGACTTCTGGGACTTCTCCGGATATCACAGCGTGGCTTACGAGCCCAGGTACTTCTACGACATATACCATCACCGGAACGCGGTCGGGGTCATGGCTCTGGCGAGGATGTTCGGAGACGACAGCGTGTATGTTCCCGAGGACTTCGGAGTCTATGTGACCAAAGAGAACGTAGAGGTCAGGATGGAGAACTACCTGCGCGGGCAACCGCCCGTTCAGAAGAACGACCGCCAGGTGCCAGTCCTCATGTATCACCACATCGAGGATGAGCCGCGAGGCGACTGGACAGTTTCTACCGCGACCTTCAGGGCCCACATGAGGGCGCTTAAGGAGAAGGGGTACCAGGCCATATCATTCGCGGATCTCATCGATTTTGTGGAGAGAGGGAAGGCGCTGCCCGAAAAACCCGTCATCATCACTTTCGACGACGGGTACGAAAGCGTCGTCGACATCGCGGCCCCAATACTCAAGGAGTACGGCATGCGGGCAGCGGTCAATACAATCGGCGTGTCGGTGGGGAAGAGCACGTACAAAGACACGGGGAAACCCATCACGCCCCATTTCGATTTCGAGGAAGCCATCCCTTGGGTGAGCGAAGGCGTGCTT
>CAZYFG010000076.1:0-927 GCA_964646835.1 uncultured Eubacteriales bacterium
AAAAGCGGTCGATGTAGTCCTGACTATATGGCTGCCTCTCGTCTGTCCAGGTGTACTTGTCACCCTTGCTGTAGAACAGGAGCGTATCGTGAATAGGTCCATACCTGCGGGCGCTGTTGTGAGAGTGGCTCCTCTTCCAGATGATCTCGTTTCTGAATTGGCCTGGACTGAATACCGCGTCCATCAATACCTTCAGGTAGTGACTGGCCGTTGGGTCACAATGAAGATAGATGCTACCTGTAGGTTTCAGAACTCGGTGAAGCTCGATCATTCTGGGAGCCATCATGGCAAGATAAGCCATCATGTCGCCTCGCCCAAGAAAGGTCCGGAGGGTCTTGAAAAGATCCGCAAGTGCGGTTGGGCCTCCAGAGATCACTTCTTGATAGGATCTTTCCGCCTCATCCCCCCAATGCCATGTATCCTCAAAGGCAGTGATCTGCGCGACAGACACAGAACCGGTTCTTTCCCTGAACAGAACGTTGTAGCTGGCATTCGAATTGAATGGGGGATCGAGGTATATGAGATCTACGCTCTCGTCGGGAACGTACTCGCGTAGCATCACAAGATTGTCACCGATGTACAGTTTGTTCTTCCATTCAGGCACGGCAATACCTCCGATTGGGACTACTGGTAGATTGCCGTTATCTTTGGAGTCCAATACCATTTATCGGGCTTTAGTGACTCAAAGTGAGTGAGCAATCCGACCAATTCATGGAGCAATGACACCCGCGGAGTTCATGCAGAGGGAGTTGAGGCAGTTGTTGAAGCGAGCTGGCACCCGAAGATGCGAAATGGATAGGCACTACTAGGATTGGCGTGGGCTGTAACCACATCCCGGTGAACAGCGAATCACCAGCAAAAAGGGAGACGTTTGCGATGAGTGGTCTATGCAAACCTCTGAATCGGGCTTATTTCCTGGGGTCTAGT
>CAZYFG010000076.1:937-1275 GCA_964646835.1 uncultured Eubacteriales bacterium
TTGTTCTTCCATTCAGGCACGGCAATACCTCCAATTGGAATTACTGGTAGATTGCCGTGATCTTTGGCGTCCAATACCATCTATCCGAGCTTTAGCGACTCAAAGAGAGTGAACAGTCCGACAAATCCATGGAGCCATGACGCCTGCGGAGTTCATGCAGGGGGAGGTGAGACGTTGCTGAAGCGAGCTCGACCCGAAAATGCGAAATGAACTCCAGGCACTACTAGCATTGGCGTGGGCTGTGACCACATCCTAGTGAACAGCGAATCACCAGCAAAACGGGAGACGTTAGCGATGAGTGGTCTATGCGAACCTCTGGATCGGGCGTATTTCCTGGG
>CAZYFG010000076.1:1285-9190 GCA_964646835.1 uncultured Eubacteriales bacterium
GTGGTGGACCATAAAGGACTCGAACCTTTAACCCTCCGATTAAGAGTCGGATGCTCTACCGATTGAGCTAATGGTCCACCGTTTGGTAGCGGCGACTGGATTTGAACCAGTGACAGTACGGGTATGAACCGTATGCTCTACCAGGCTGAGCTACGCCGCCATTCAACAAGCAGAGTTCATTATACCAAAGCCACTCGGGTAGTCAACACTTGTGCCTTGTCATCCGTCCTGCTAGACCGAGTGCCTGGCGACGCTGGTTTCGCATCAGGCATCTCGGGGGGCGCCACATGTATTTGTCCTCTGCGATCTGACATCCAACTCGCGAACGGCAATCGCCTTTCACGCTGGTCTGTCACTAATTGCCGAAACTAGTCGAAAAGAGGAAGGAGATTGCGGCTCTACCGAGAATGTTTTGATAAGCGTGACTACACACATATATCCACAGGTCACCGGATGAGACAGCGTGCAACTGGGCCACTTGCTAGGCCTTGAGATCCTGTGCACCGGCACACGTACCGCCGCGCGCTCGAGGCTTCGGCACTATTTCCTATGGAGGTAGCGACATGGCCTTCATATTTACCATTTCCGGAAGCACGGTCGCGTCCGAATCGGAACGTCTTCGAGAGCTGTTCACCTGGCATCCTCAGGCTATTGAGATCGGAGACATCAAAGTCCCCGGAGACTTCGAGGCCATTGTGGAAAACTGCAGGCGGCAGCGGATCAGGCTCGGCATCCATTCGCCGCTCTACGCAATAGACGATCGCTACGGTCTCATGAGGGGCGACCTTGCCGCATGGGACGAATTGCAGCGGAACCTCGACAGGGCCCGTAGGGAGGGGCTTGCGTATGTGACCGTGCACTTCCCTTATGTGTGGGACCAATCCGGAAGGAACCTGGGCGTTCAACATATGAGGGAGTACATACCGCGGATCAAGAGACTCGAGAAGGCTTACGGCGTCCCGGTCGTGTGCGAGCCCAAACTCGGCCCGAAAAGGGACCCTGCCGCGTTTCTGATGCTCTGGTCCGTGAGCAGGCAGGAGCTGTTGCAGTGGGACCTGGCCCTTTGCCTCGACGTGGGTGACCTGTACTTGGCTGCAAAAGGTCTCAGGAGCTCTTACGAGGAAATGGTCACTCACCTGGCTCCGTGGTGTTACGTCGTGCACCTGCACCACGTGTGGGCCGGCGGCACCAGGCACTACTGGACTCCGGTCGAGGAGGATGGGAACGTCCCGATCCTGAGGACCCTGGAGATCCTCGGTGGTATCGGCTCCGACATATTCGCGGTGATTCAACACACTCCCCACCGGGTGAGGAGCAACGACCAGGTGGCTAGAGGGATCAACTGGCTCTTGTCCAGTACGGGGCCTTGGAAGTATCGCGAGGGCATCTCCACCTATGACGGCAAGTACCGGTGCGTAAGGTAAGGGGTGCTAACCGCTCGCGCCCGCCGGCTGTCTACTATTGTGAGAGGAGAATTGAGCCTGCGACCGAACCTCCAGGGATGCACCGACGCTGATTTGGTGAGCTTGGCCCTCGGCGAGAACCCGAACGGGAACGGAGCTGAGGTCGAAGAAGCCGTTGTCACAGAGGCCTTCGAGGTCCTCATGAAACGGCATTACGGTTCGGTCGCGAAAGTCGTGTACGCGGCTCTGGGCAGTACGTCCGAATTGGAGGACGTCCTCCAAACGGCCTTCTTGGCTGCCTTTCGGTCACTTGGGAGTCTCCAAGACAGGTCCAAGTTCAAGTACTGGGTCCGAGCAATAGCCGTCAACCAGGCACGAGACCTCACGCGCAGGCAAACACGCTACGAGGAAGTAGGTTCCCTGGAGGATCTCATCACCCTTCCCGAGCGGCCCGACGATATCGTGGAGATCGCGTGGCAGCTTGAGGAGTTGGCGCGACGCCTGCCGCCTATATACATGGAGGTACTCTACCTGCGCTATTACCTGGGCTACTCGGTGAAAGACGTGGCAGCATTGATTGGCATAGACCCGGGACTTGTGAAATGGCGGGCCAATAGGGCTAGAAGGCTTGCCTCCAAGATCCTGAGGGATCCCACCCAGTCCGAATGGCTCAATGAACTCCCAGTCTCATGCAAGGAGGTAGAAGAACATGGACAAACTGGCACAGGTCACGGGGATTCTCCAGGCCCTTCGCTCCATAGCAACCCAGGCGAACTACACTGATGTCTACAAGGGCATGGAGTCACAGTGCATATCGACGTACAGGAAGTGCGTAGAGCTCCTCAAGACCATTGAAGGCTACGAGGAAGTGGGGACGATCGCGCCCGATCTCGACGACGCAGCGAACATGAAGGAGATCGGTTTCGCCGTGGAGATGCTCTTGAGCATCGTGAAGTCAGGGCAGGGCGAACCGGTGGTGCCGAAGTTCAGGCTGCACCTGCCACACTTTACCCGCTCATACACGGTATGCAGCACGGGGCGACCTCCGAGGCCACCTCGCCCCCCCAGGCCGCCGCGGCCTCCCAGACCGCCGAGAATCCGGTGGAGTCGTCACCACCATCACAGCCATGGACACCCCGATCATGACGCGCTCCGAGACGAGCTTGAGAGGGAAATGGATGAGAAGATCGACCAGGAGCAAGAGCGGTTCGAGGAGCAAGTGGAAGAGATAGAGGACAAGATCGAAGAGCTTCAGGACAAGATCGAAGAGCTCCGCGACGCGCTCGAGGACCGTCTCGACGAGATCCGCGACGAGTACGAGGAGAAGTTTGAGGAGCTCGAGGAAGCAGCAGAAGAAGAGGAAGATGAAGAGGACGAACCCGAGGAGGACGATGAGGACCGTCCCTAGGTCGACGACGAAGACCTATCGGATGAGCCCGATGGCTAACCGATAGCCTCGAACCCGCCTGGCGTCGAACCCGCCGTCAACAGGAAAGAACCCGGGGGTTTCCCCGGGTTCTTTCTTTCACTCAACGAACCTCGGGCCAGTCAGAGTCCACGGGATACCAGGATTGCCAAGGTCCCAGCACCGCGTCAAACCGCCAACAGCCCCGCCTTACGGGGAGAAGGTCCGCTGCTTCGGCGGAAAGCCCGAGGGATACCTGCACCAAGCGCCGGAGGGCCTCCCTCTCGCCGATTGACCGCGCGTAGAGCACCAAGAGATCGTCAACGTCCAAATCGGGATAACCTGTTTCCGGCACACCGGTCCTCACGACCTGGATTGGCGCCCGTGAAGCCTTGGCTGTGACTGGGACATCCGACGCAAGGTTCACTCTGTCCATCAGCCGGTCGAAGTCAACGTCGCCGAACGCCTTCCCGTGTTTCCAGATCTCGACCTTCCAGCAGTTCACGCATTGGACACAGACCGCCGGCTCCACGGATAGTTTCTGCCTGCATGAGGAACATTTCTCCGCCCACTCCGCGTCGGGGCAATTGTAGTAACGCCACACCGGATCTTCGACTATCCTGATCCACTCCGGCACGGTATCACCCCGTAAACCATATGTGCTATACTGCGTGCGTGAAAACAAACAACTCAGAAAGGAAGTGGCAATATGGCATTCGCAATCATACGTAACCGGCGCGGAGTCAGGACCAGAGGTGGGACTAGGGTAGTACGCCCGAAGCGACCGTAGGTTGAAGCACGGCACACCTGAAGCAGCCGTAGGTTGAAGCACAGACGGTGCGCTCTCAAAAGAGCGTTTGACCCCTCCACCCTCCCCTCACTCCCTCCGGTTAACCCCATTTGCGGCCTAAGAGACCTAACGGATCCGTCTTTTGAATGCCGCCGCGGGGTCGCTCTGATGGTCGCGAATCACACTCTGGACAATCGAAGGGAGAATTCTCGTGTCTAGCACTCATCCCCAGGCAGAAGAGCCTATCATCGTCGTTACGGAGCTGTCCCGGGAGTTCCGCGTAAGGCTTGACGGCGAAGGCTTCAAAGACAGAGTGAAGCGCTTCTTCAGCCCGGAGTACCGGACTGTGAAGGCGCTGGATAATGTCAGTTTCTCCATCAGGCCCGGCGAATCCGTAGGGTATATCGGACTCAACGGGGCCGGGAAGTCAACCACAATCAAACTCCTATGCGGCGTACTGGTACCGTCGTCCGGGAAAGTGACCGTCATGGGGCTCGAACCCTACCGTCACAGAACGGCCAACGCAAGGCAGATCGGGCTCATGATGGGCCAGAGGACGCAGCTTCTCTGGGACCTCCCGGTCAAGGAAAGCTTCCGGCTTCTCGGGAAGATCTACGACCTCCGCCCGGAAGTCTACAAGACCAACCTGGAGAGGCTTGTTGAGGCGCTGGACATCGGATCGCTCATGGAGACGCCTGCCCGGATGCTCTCCTTAGGACAGAAGACCCGGTGTGACCTGGCACTTACGTTCCTGCATGACCCCCGGATCGTCTACCTTGATGAGCCCACAATCGGACTGGACGTGCTCGCCAGGGAACGTATCCGTGACTTCATCCGGCACGAAAAGGAGCGCGGAGTGACGGTTTTTCTCGCAAGTCATGACCTGGACGACTTGGAGATCGTAACTGAACGTGTCCTGCTTATCCATGAGGGCAAGATCCTGTTCGACGGCTCCCAAACGGCACCCTGGAGGACACCGTAAGACAGTTCTACAGGGAGGCCGAACTCGGATGAAGTACCTCATGTACACACGCGCCGAGTTCCTGCGCGGGATGCGGTACCAGGCCAATTACTGGGCGACCCTGACGAGCAGCTTCATAATAACCGTCATCCAGTGGTCCCTCTGGACGGCAGTATACCGGCATACCGACTCCATCGCCGGCATCGGCCTTTCGAGCATGCTGTCATACACCCTCATGGGCAGAGTCACGTCGGGACTGCTTGCTGAACCCTCCAATCTCAGGATTGGTCCTCGAGTCAGGCGGGGCACCATCGTTCATGACCTAGTGAAACCCACGGATTTGCACTACCAGCTTTTGTTCCAAAGCCTCGGCGCGGCTCTCTTCCGGCTGGTATCCACGGGGCTGCCGCTCCTAGTCATTCTCTTGCTCACCGGGAATCTCCGGCTTCCGGGTGTCCAGGCGACGGGCGCATTCGTCCTTTCCCTGTTCATGGGGTACATCACTGTGTTCTCAACATCGTTTGTGTCCGGCGTGCTCACTTTCTACACCAAGAGCGGCGTCGGGATCGACCACCTGTACTCCCTCGTTGAGTTCCTTTCGGGCATGTACGTACCTCTCCAGTTCTTTCCCGGATGGCTCAGAGCGGTGGCAGAAAGACTCCCTTTCAAAGCCATCCACTACATCCCTATGGCCATCTGGAGTGGTATGACCGCGCCCGGAGAGGTCGCATCCGCCATGCTCTCTCAGGTGGCCTGGACCGCCTTGATGGTCCTTCTGTGCCGCGTCATATGGTCTAGGGCAGTTAAGCACCTGACGGTACAAGGAGGTTAGCCTGATGCGACGCTATATCCGCCTGTACTACTGGTATCTCAGGGCCAACTGGCTTTCGCTCATGGCTTACCCGGCCGAGTTCGTCGTCACGAACGTCGCCGGAGTGGTGTACTCCCTTGGCTCCGTAGCTGCGGTGTGGGTGCTCTTCACCCAAGTCAAGGCAATCGGTGACTGGAGCTATCCGCAGGTGCTCCTCATCTACGGCCTCAGCATCTTCTCCCGTTCGCTCTTCCACCTCTTTTGGGTGGACCTCATGAACGTGTCCGCGATGGTCCGGTTGGGAGATATCGACAGGTACCTGGTGAGGCCCCTAAACCCGTTGTTTCAAGTGGTCGCGGGTTACCTGGATAACGACGACTACGGGGAATTCATCACGGGGATCGTCCTCGTTTGGACGTCCTTGGGCATGCTGGGGCAGAGGACCATCGCCAACCTGCTATGGATCGGGGTGTCGGTTGTCTCAGGCATGCTGATATTTGCCTCGATGCACATAATCGGCAACGCCATGGCCTTCCTCACGATCGAGAGCGAAGGGTTCACGCAACTGGCCTGGACTCTGGACGAGTTCACCCGGTACCCTACCGATATCTACGGAAAGGGGCTGAGGGCCCTCATAACTTGGGTCATCCCCGTGGCCTTTGCGAGTTTCTACCCTGCCCAGCTTGTATTTCGCAACGGGCAACTCATGCGGCTCGCCCTGATAACTCCCGTTATAGCGGCGCTTACGTTCGCTTTCGCTTGCCGGTTCTGGAGCAAAGCCATAGACCGCTACCAGGGGGTCGGCAATTAGGACTTTCAGACTAGGAGAAGTCTCCTTCGTAAAGAGCAGTGGACTCATGTAGAAGGAGACGGACACTATGAACCAAAACCGCAGGGGAATTGGAACCGGAATGGTCCTAATCGGTATCGGGCTCCTTGCGCTCTTGTTCCAACTCGGTCTAGGCGATCTCTTCGGAGAAGCCATAGTGCTCACCGTAGGGGTCGTCTTTCTTCTCTTGCGCTTTGTGGGAAAGGTTGAGTGGGCTATCTACCCCGGAGCCTTCGCTTCAACAACCGGGGCCGTGATCTTCATGGCAGCCCGAGACGTGGATATGGAGGTCTTCTGGCCCCTCTTCGTCCTAGCGCCCGGGGTCAGTTTCCTGATTATCAAGGCCCTGTCGCCGAGGGATCAGTGGGCAATCTTCCCCGGCCTCTTGGTGACCGGGATTGGGCTTATTATGTTCCTGTTCTCAACGGGGCTTGTGTCCTGGTTCTACCTGGACATCCTTTCGAAATTCTGGCCCGTTGCCCTGATCGTCTTAGGGCTCCTCATCATCTTGAGGACCGGCAAGCCACGCGGCCCAGAACAGAGATAGGCGGTCCGGGCGGACCTGATAACAAGATTTCACCTACATCCTCTCTGGGCCCGGGGGTAACCCGGGTCTCCTCTTTTCTTGAGCCCGATTGCTCCAGGGCCCTTTTCCTGTGCGGGACCAACTCCGGGCCTCCTCTCTGTTCCTCCGACAAGACCTGACCGCTAGTGCAACAATCCACCTACGTAATGGAAGGAATTCCCATAACCCCGTCGAATCCTGTTACTAGGAGGTGTTACCTATCGCTACCAATCGACACCCGTTCGACCGCGGTCCATACCTTTTGAAGGCCAAGGAATACAAGCCCAAAGACGGCTCCGACCCCGGCCCGAGAATTCGCGTCTACTACAGCGATGTACGTGAGATCCACCTTTTCAAGGCCAAAGGGTGGGCCCGTCATGTTCCCCCTGAGCTTTGGGCGATGTACATGGTTATTGCCTGCCAGTGGCATAGCAGAATCGCGGGAGACCTAATGTGGTTCAATATCAAGGACCTCTATCCCAAGACCCTGAAGAACGTCTTCGCGGGCTACCCTTCGAGCAAGAAGGAAGAGGTGACTAGGCGGTTTTCCCGGGAATACGGGAAGCCGTACAAGACCACGGTCCGGGGGCTCGTCAAAGTCCTCGTCGATCTGGGTCTCGTGAAGCGGTACTGGGATGCCCGGGGCGAAGGCCTGATGATACCTGAGGAACTGCCTTGGCCCTCAGACACGCTGGTCTTGGACGAAAAGGAACTAAGCATACTCGAGTGGAGGAAGCGCCTCACGCACACCTCATACATATGGCTGGAGCCGGATGTGCAGGAGAGAGCGTACCTGTAGGTTGTCCGTTGGACGGCTCTGTGAACAGCAAAGCTGTCCGTTCGGGGCTTTCGTCAAGAGGGAGGCATCTCTTCCGCGCGGGATCGCAGCACTTCCTCGGAGAGGAGTTCCCAACCCTGCTTGTAGAGAGCGATGAACTTGGGATCGCCTCGAAGCGTGATGAGGTCTCTGGGCCGGGGGATGTCTATGTCGATGATCTCCTTGACCCTGCCGGGGTGGGCTGTCATCACGAGAATCCGGTCGCCAAGCAGGATGGCCTCGTCCACGCTATGGGTTATGAAGAGGGTGGTCTTCCGACTCCCCCGCCAGATGTCCATGAGCTCCTTTTGGAGGATCACCCTG
>CAZYFG010000077.1:0-2608 GCA_964646835.1 uncultured Eubacteriales bacterium
AGGCGCGGTAGCCAAGGGTTACGCTATCGAACTTGTTGCCAGCGAACTGGAGCAAGCAGGGATGGAGTCGGTCCTCTTGAGCTCGGGCAGCAGCATCCGCGCCATAGGCAAGCCCCTCGACGGAGAGAGGGAGAGGTGGGGGATAGGGATCCAGGACCCCGACGCCTCCATCTTCTCCGATGAAGAAGGCCTCCTCGATGCGGTCTTTGTAAGAGACGCTTCAGTGGCGACCAGTGGAGGATACCAGCGATACTATGTGGTCGACGAGAAGGTCTATCATCATCTTATCGACCCTGACACGCTGATGCCTGCCGATTACTATCAGGCGATTACAATCAAGACAGCTCACGCGGGGGTTGCCGATTTCCTGTCCACCACTCTTTTCCTGCTGCCCTACGACCAGAGCAGCGCTCTCGCCGAGAGCCTGGGAGGCGTGGATGCCCTCTGGGTGATGCCCGACGGCGAGATCCGGGCGACCCAAGGGATGGCGAAGATCATGAGGAGCAAGGGTGCGTCAGGGGCCCGGGCAGAGTAGGTAAATCCGGTTGCTTCGGGCCAATTGCCTCGCCTCCGGATCAATAGGCTTCGTCTTTTGAAATCAACGGGGGTTGCCTCTCGGTCCGGGCATGCTATAATGTCACCGGAATTAGGAGTTCCTGGTTTCCCACTTCGTGAAAGGAGGGTCGCAGGGTGAGTAGAGAGCACATCACGGACCTTATGCTCTACACGCACGTGATCGCCCATGTTTGGGGGCGGCACCAAGGGGTTACTATGCCCTTTTCAACCCATCGCGGCCGTCCCAAACCTAGCTAGACTGTAGTTCATAGCCAGCAATACCGAGAGACAGGGGCCGGACCGCCGGCCCTTCTTCATTGTGTACCGAAAGTGCGAGGAGGTTGGCACCATGCCGATGCCACACGCTGATATGAAAAGACTCATCCAAAGACGGTTGCGCGGCACCGACGGGGCGGAGCGCCTAAGGGTAGCCCGCGAATGCATGGCGATGCTTCCAGGCTACAAACAGGGGCCCTACGCCGATCTGCGCAAATGGCTGCTTGGGGAGATGGAGACGACCCGGAAAAGGCGGGAGACGCGCCACTCTGACGGGGCCTTTGTGCCTCGGGATGGCGATGCACGACTCGTTCTCCTCGGGCCGCCCAACGCGGGCAAGTCGTCGCTGATGAAAAGCCTCTGCGGAAGCAGTGTGCAGGTGGGAGACTACGCCTTCACCACCCTGCGGCCTATAGCAGCCACTCTTCTGCTCAACGAAGCCAGGATCCAGCTGGTTGAGATACCCGGACTGATCGAGGGCGCACGAGAGGACAGGGGCAGCGGTCGCATGTATCTCGGAGCCGCTCAGGAAGGCGACGGTTACATCCTTGTGCTTCCACTGGAAGGGCCGGAGGACGGGGAACGTTTGTCCGGCGAGGTCCACTCTCAAGGCGGCCAAGCTCAGTGCGATAACCCTCAAGGGGGGATGAGTCTGTCCGCCCGGTTTGAGAGTTTCCTCGCCGAGGTTGAAACCGTCCTTACCGCCAGGCGATATGTCGTGGCAGCCACGAAGATAGACCTGCCGGGCGCGGAGACTGTCCTTAAGGCTCTACGCGCGCGTTTTGCGGGGCAAACGGTGGTGCCTGTATCCACGACGACAGGTCAGGGGCTTCAAGACCTGAAGGCCGCCGTCTGGGAGATGACCGGTCTCATGCGGGTGTACAGCAAGCAATCATCGGAGAACCGCCCATTCATCGTGCCGCGTGGACTCACGGTTCAGGGGCTGGCAGAGCGCATCCATGCCGAGCTGGCCCAAGGACTGGAGAAGGCGGCCGTCTGGGGCCCGTCGGCGAGGTTCCCCGGCCAGATGGTCGGCAGAGACCATACGCTGCAGGACGGCGACACCGTGAGGTTGTTCAGGCGGAGAGGGTAGCTGGGGGCGCCGGCCCTGAGATCGCTAGGTCTCCGGGCCCCGGCCCCTGGCCCTCCGGAAGACCACCGGACTACATTTTCGGCCCAGGCTTGACGATGTGAATCTCAAGGAGTATAGTCTCGAAAACGCGTGAAAGCGATGACGGGGACCAGTAGCCTTTGGAAACGAAGCACAGCGAGCCGGAACGGTGAGAGACCGGCCTCACGCCCAAGGCGAACAACACCCCGGAGCGCCGCCCGAAACCGCCCGTTGAGACGGGAGTAGACGCGGACGGACCTGCGCCGTTATTTGCAGCCGGGTATCGGACCGGAGGACGACCCCGCGGCGAGCAAATGCCCCGTTTGTGGCCTCGTCTCGGGAACTCGTCGGCTGTGTCCCGTACCCAGGTGAGATGGGCCGATCCGGCCAATTAGGGTGGCAACGCGAGCAAAGCCTCGTCCCTTGGGGACGGGGCCATTTCATTTCTGGGGGGTTCATTGTGGATAAGACAGAGACCTATCTTGAGTACCTCAAGTCCTCGGAGGCTCAAGCCGTATTCAGGCTGAGCCAAGCGGTTACCGATTCCCTGAGAGAGTATCTGAGAGATCGCGGATTCGTTGAGTTTCTTCCGCCCGTCGTGTCCAGCGTGACGGATCCCGGGCTGAGGGGAGCCGAACGGCTTCCGGTCTCCCTGTATGAGACCAG
>CAZYFG010000077.1:2679-4918 GCA_964646835.1 uncultured Eubacteriales bacterium
CGTAAGACTCGAGCCTGCCCGAAACGCCGACTCAGGTCGCCACTTGGTGGAGTTCTGCCAGTTGGATCTGGAGGAAGCCGGCGCTTCTTTGGACGACAGCATGAGGCTGGCCGAGGACATGATTGTCGCCACCCTATCATGTGTGCTTGACCGGTGCCGCCCTTTCCTCGATGTACTGGACAGGGCATTGGCCGTGCCCGAGGTTCCTTTCCAGAGGATCACCTACGACGAGGCCCTTCGAGAAGCCGGCAAGTATGGCCTGGAGATCCGCTACGGCGAGGAACTGCCCCAGGCCCTGGAGGCACGGATATCCAGGGAGGCCGGTGGGTTCCTCTGGGTTACCGACTATCCCAAGAGCTGCAGGAGCTTCTACTACCGCCAGTCAGATGACGGCGAATTCGTGCGCAGCATGGACCTCCTGTTTCCGGAAGGGTTCGGTGAGGCCATATCCGGCGGGGAGAGGGAGTACAGGCCCGACGTGATAAGGAAGCGGATCCTCGAGACAGGTCTCGATCCCGGCGAGTTCAGCGAGTTTCTCGCCATCGCGGAGGCCGGCCTGCAACCCACAAGCGGATTCGGAATTGGGATTGAACGGTTGGTGCGGTACATCGCGGGCGAGAGGGAGATCGCCAGAGTCAGGCCCTTCCCCAAGACGCCGGGACACATCAGCATGTGATAGAAAAACCTGCTCTCTAGCAGGACTTTTACTCCGGTTTGCAGAAGCCAGAGCATGTGGATTTCGGCCGGGTGGGAGCCGGCCGCCACGATCGTTCATATCGTGCTTGGGAGGCCCACGATGCCGGAGCGAACGAGGAGAAAGAGGGCTTGGGTGCGCATTGCCTTTTTCTGCGCTTTCCTTACCTTGGCGACCGCGTTGCTGGCGGCGGTCGATCACCTGCCCGCTCTGGCTCTCTTAAAGGATGAGGTGAGGTTCCTGAAAGCCCGTTACTTCACCGGCGCTCAGGTTGAGGGTGCGCAAGCCAGAGTAGTCGACGCGGAACGGGTGAGCGCGGCAAGGGACATCCGATACCTGGATTCAGAACGAGAGTGGCTTCTACAGAGTCAGATGGACAACGGAGCGATCGCCCAGAACCCGCTCCAGGACCTGGTTGTGCCGTACTTCGCCAACATAGCGGCCAAGACAATGGTGGACATCGACGCGTCCAGAGCGAAGAACTACATCTCGTGGTATCTGGAAAACATGAACAGACCCGATAGAGGTGGGCTTTCGGGTACCATATATGACTTCGTCAAGAGAGACGGCGAGCTGGTTCCGACCTACAAGTATGATTCGGCAGACAGCTATGCCGCCACTTTTCTGTCATTGGTGGCTTACTACTATCACCGAACAGGGGATACCGAGTTCATAACTTCCAACCTCACCGCGATTGACTTGGCCGCTCAGGTGATACTTGAGCTTCAGGATGACGACGGCCTCATCAGGGTGATGCCGGGCTCGAGGACCAAGTACCTTATGGACAACTCAGAGTGTTACCGCGGCCTGCTGGATTGGGCAGGGGTGCTCAGAGACTTAGGTGAAGAACACCAGTCCGGGATATATGTTGATGTGGCCCGTCAGGTTGCCGACGGTATCCGAAACACGCTCTACGATCCCGAACGCGGACTCTACGCGTGGTCTCTGACCTGGTACGGCAAGCGTTTCCCCAAAGAAGGCAAGTGGTACCCCGACGCCGTCTCCCAGGCCGACCTCATATACTGCGGGGTTGTCCCTCCGTCCAGTCCCGAGGCTCAGAGCATCTGGGCGAGGTTCAACGAGCAGTTTCCTCTCTGGGACCAAGGTGTGACCGGTGACAAGTTCCCGTGGGCGAAGATCGCACTCACGGCAACCATGATGAACGATTCCGGCCGCGCCGAAAGGTTTGTCTCATGGGTGCGGGACGAGTACGCGGAGAGCGGACGGCCCTATCCCTGGTACGTCATGGAGTCATCGGGCACGCTTGACGCGGTCAAAGTGATCCTCACCGGAAGTCCCTGAGCATCCCGGCTCGGCCGAATACCCCGGCACATCGCTGGGCCTCTCGGTTTCCGGAGCACTTCCGCACATCCTTGAGCCTTCCCGCCCCCCGGAACACTTCCACACTCATGCCGTCTAACTCCCGGTAGAGACCACTTTGGAGGTGTTTCCCAATGAAGCACTGGATGAAAATCGCCGGTGCAACCATCTATCTGGCCTTAACATCGGCCTCGCCTGTTCTTGCGGCAAATGATGCTGTTCTTC
>CAZYFG010000077.1:4928-9156 GCA_964646835.1 uncultured Eubacteriales bacterium
TTACATGGACTTTGAGGGCGGCTTCTACGCCGTGGATGGCTGGATGCTCCGAGGCGACGATGCAACAATCAAGCCAAACCTAGGCAAAGTGGTTATAGTCACCGGCACTATTGATGAGGGACCATCCATTCAGATGGTCAAATCGATTAGCGTGTCAAGCTTTCAGGTTGATCCTGACCAGTCGCTACCGGGTGACTCCCTTCCTGGGATCGCGCCGGACAGGATAGCCCCGGCAAGATCTGCGCCCGAACGGATCGCCATTGACGGTAAGGTTGTGGATTTTGACCAGGGACCTTTGGTATCCGACGGCTTCCTCATGGTTCCCCTGCGCTTCCTAGCTGAGGCTGGCGGAGGCGAAGTAGAGTGGGACGGTCCCAACCGGAGAGTGACAGTCCGTATGCAGGATCGAGTAGTCCTGTTCCAGATTGGAAGCCTCGAGGCCCAGATTATGGACAAAGGCATCAGGGCATACGCGGCTCCGATGGCCAAGCCCCCGGTGCTCGTTGAGGGGCGGACGCTGGTGTCGGCCGATGCCCTGTCGCTCATCGGTTTTGCGGAACGAACGGCTCCGGAAGACCAGGTTCAAGCCAGAGGGCTCATGGATTTGACCCTACCGGCCCCTCCGCCGGTTGAAGACATGAAGAGCATGCTCTCGGGGACTGTCAAGGAAGTGGAGGCCGGAGAGAAGTTCCGTATCCTCGTGGAAGGCGGACCCATGTCCAGTGGAGAACCCAGCCTGTACTGGGTCACCATCGGCCCTGACTGCAGGATCTCTATAGAAGAGAACGGACAGGTGGTGGACGCGAACACCTCGTCGCTGGCAGTGGGAGAGACCGTGGAAGTTGAGGTGGACGGTGCAATCGCCATGTCCTATCCGGCCCTCGCGGGGGCGGCATCCGTGGTCATCAAGAAGTAAACAACGCGGTGTCCATCTGCGTGTACGACTAAGTGCGGCCGGCAGGGATTGCCGCCCGGTTCTCCGAAGACATACTCGTCTCACTAACCGGGAACTGCAATGACAAAGGGGGATTCACGTGATTAAACGTCCAAAACGTTCGGAAGTCCCTGCTCACCTTACCTGGAACTTGGATGATCTCTTCCCATCGGAAGAAGCCTGGGAAAAGGGCATGGCCGAAGTGGCCGCATACATATCCAAGGTCACTCAGTACAAAGGTAGGTTGGGGGAACGCCCGAAAGTACTGCTCCAGTGCATCGAAGAGCTTGAGAACCTGCAGCTCAAGTTCTCGAGAGTGATGTCGTACGCCTCTCTCAGGCTCAGTGGAGATGGGACCGACCCCGCCAATCAGGTGGCAGCGGGTCGCGCGGGAGCCCTTGCGGCCAAGCTTAGTGCCGAAACGTCTTTCATCCGCTCAGAGGCGCTGGCTCTTCCTGAAGGCACGTTGGAGCGCTACCTGGCCGAAGAGCCCGCCCTCAGGGTCTACAGCCGCATGATAGAGCTCTTGGTCAAGGAAAAGCCGCATATTCTGCACCCGGAGACAGAAGTGGCGCTCGCCTCGCTGAGTGAGGTCCTCGGCGCGCCGTCGCTCATCTACAACCGGTCCAAAGCAGCCGATATGACGTTTGACCCGATTACCGATAGCCAAGGCAACACCCATCCCATGTCCTTCGCCCTCTACGAGGAGACGTATGAGAAGTCGCCCGACTTCACTCTCAGGAGAAACGCCTGGGCATCCTTCACCAAAGGTCTCAAAGCCTACCAGAACACCTTCGGCGCGACGTGGGGTACCGAGGTCAAGAAGAACGTGGTCCTGGCGAAACTGAGAGGCTATGAGTCGGCGACGCACATGTTCTTGGACAGGCAAGAAGTGCCGCTGGAGGTCTACAACAACCTTCATGACGTCATCCTGAAGGAGATCGCTCCTCACATGAGGAGATACGCCCAGTTGCGCAAGAAGGTGCTCGGCCTCAAGGAGATGCTCTACGTCGACATCGAGGCACCCCTTGATCCTGACTTCAGCCCGGAGACGACCTTCGAAGAGGGATCGCGACTCATCCTGGACGGCATCTCCGTCCTGGGACCGGAGTACACGGCAATCATTGAGGAAGGCCTGAAGAACAGGTGGATTGACCTGGCGGACAACATCGGAAAGTCAACGGGCGCCTTCTGCAGTTCGGTGCCCGGAGTCCATCCGTACATCCTCGTTACGTGGACCGGAAGCATGAGAAACGCCCTGGTACTGGGCCATGAGTTGGGTCACGCAGGCCAGGGAGTGCTGGCGCAGAGATACCAGAAGCTCACCAACACAAGGCCGTCCATGTTCTTCATCGAGGCTCCGTCTACCATCAACGAACTCTTGGTAGGCAACAGGATCCTGTCGCAGACGACCGATCAGAGGATGAGGCGCTGGCTCATCATGCAGTTCCTTATGACCTACCATCACAACTTCGTCCGTCACCTTATTGAGGGCGAGCTCCAGAGGCGGATATACGTCCTGGCCGAGAAGGGTCAGCCCATCACGGCGAACATTCTCAGCAAGGTGCAGGGTGAGATCCTCGATGAGTTCTGGGGCGGAGAAGTGACCATCGACGACGGCGCCCGCCTTACGTGGATGCGCCAGCCCCACTACTACATGGGTCTCTATCCGTACACCTATTCAGCAGGGCTTACTGTAGGAACCGCGGTCGCTCAGGAGATTCAGGCTCACGGCAAACCTGCGGCCGAGCGTTGGGTGGAGGTGCTCAAAGCCGGAGGCACCAAGTCGCCCATCGAGCTCGCCAAGATGGCCGGTGTGGATATGACCAAGCCTGACGCGATCCGCAAGGCCGTGGAGTACGTAGGCTCGCTGGTAGATGAGGTAGTGAAGAGCTTCTAGGTGATCTAGCACTAGAACAGGGTTCTTCTAGCCGGTCGGGTTGTCCGGGCGCAGTGACAGGCAGTTTTCTGTGCCGCGGCCTCCCGGCCGGCCTGCATGTCAGGGAGTTTCCGGGCGGCTTTGGAATGCATCCGACGCAGTGGAGTGCATCGGTCTGTATTGGGATGCATGCTGCTGCATGTGGATGTACGGCAATGGGCGAGAATGCTTAGAACCCTGTTCTTACAGGGTACCCATGTAGCCGCTTGCGGCTATTTCGGCTTTGTCCCTGAGCGTTGCGCCGCTTTCTGCATTAAATCCTCGAGGATCTGTATCTTCAGCTCCCTGTCGGCGAGCAGCCGCTTCAACTCACGATTCTCTTCCAACAGCCTTCTTGCGTTCTCCGGGTCGAGGGGAGTGCCCTCAACCTGGAGTTCGGTCCGCCTCTCGAGACCGGGACTCACTTGCTTCCCCTTGGCCACTTGATGTAGCCTCCTCTCTCCCTGGACCCTACGGAGATATCCCCACGGGTGCACACGTCCCTGGAAGATATCCCCGCCAGCGCATACGTCGCCGCCAGCGCCAGCAGCGCCCAGAACAGCCGCCGCAGCCACACCCGCGTCATAAGGTCCATCACGCGCCTCCTGGAATCGGATACCAGCGCCGCACATCCGACGCCGCCCACCAGTTGAACAACCCTCCAAGGTCCACAAACCACAACTGCGCGTCCGGCTCGCGGTCGCACACCCAGCCGTCTATGGCTTCCTGCGGCGCGTTGACCCACTGTGCCACCACGCACGGCGGCTCATTGTCCCGCACGTCAACCGGCTCGATCACCGTCCACTGGCCCCAGTCCGGCAACCGCTCTTGTGGGTCGTAGCCCTCGCGGTAGGCGAGACACTCCTCGAACACGGCCAGCTCATCCTCGTACAGATCGCCCAGACCGTAGGCGGCGATACCGTCTCTGAAGTGGCCGATTTGCTGCCGGATGTATTCTGTGCTAACCATCCCTCACCCCTCCCGCCGGGCGCGCCGTCGGCCAACGCGCCCGGCCATGTGTGCTTTCAGAACGGTACGTCCGTCTCGTCTTGCGGAGCCTCTTGCGCCTCGCCACGGCTCAAGAACTTCACCGTGCGCGCCGTCAATTCGAGCGACGCCCTCGGCTCGCCGCCGTCCTTCGGCGTGTAGGCGCTGGCGTCAATCTCGCCCTCCACCATCACGAGCTGGCCCTTGTGCAAATACTGGTTGCACGTCTCGCCCAGCTTGCGCCACGCGGAGACGCGAAACCACGTCGTCTTCTCCTGCGCCGCCCCCGCCGCGTGGGTCCACTTGCGCGAGGTGGCGACGCTGAAGCTCGTCACCGCCACGCCGCTGGACGTGTAGCGCATAGACGGATCGCCGCCCAAATGTCCGAC
>CAZYFG010000078.1:0-5049 GCA_964646835.1 uncultured Eubacteriales bacterium
TATGACAAACGCGTTCATCTGGGGCACTGCTCTGGCTACCACTCCGAGGCTCACGTCCGTTATGAGCATTGAGGCCCAAATGGGAAGCGACAACAGGATTCCGGCGAGCAGCATCTCGGCTACCGTCTCGACCGACGCCGCTGCCCAGAAAGAGGTGATTGTCGCCCGACCTGCGGGTATGCTTTGGAACGACCGGGCAAGCCCCCGGATGAAGAGATGATGCCCGTCCAGCATCATGAAAACAAGGGTCACCAAGAGGTACTTGAAGATGCCCATGAGGGGTGAAGATGTCCCCTGCTCCGGGTCAAGGACGTTGGACAGACCGAAACCCATCTGTACGTCCACGATTTGCCCCGCCACCTCGACGGCGGCCATGAGAGCCGCGGCGAGAAAACCTGTGAGGAGACCGAAAACCACTTCCCCCAGGAAAGCCCCCGCCATGAGGCCGTAGGACTCAGGCATCGGCGCCGCCTCGACCGACGGGAAGAGCAGAAAGCTTACCATCAGACTCAAACCGACCTTAACCGCGGGAGGGATGAACCTGGCCGCAAGGACCGGTGCCGTCACGAATATGCCCGTTGTGCGCAGGAACACGCACATGAAGGGATAGAGAGCCTCGCTAAGCTCGCCCATCTTCACTTCCCCCCTCGCGATACATGACCCGCACTCCTAGCCCAGTCCCGGCAGACTCTCTATTAGCCGCTGTGCGAAAGCAGCTACCGTCCGGAGCATCCAGCCTCCAAAAAGGAGGAGGCTAACCACGACGGCCAGGACCTTCGGCACGAAAGCCAGGGTCTGGTCGTGTATTTGTGTTGTGGCCTGAAACACCGAGATGAGAAACCCGACGGCCATGGAGATTCCCAGACACGGGGCTGCCACTAGGAGCACCGTAGTCAAGGCTTCTCTTCCTAACGCCAGGGCTTGATCCAGCGTCATCTCAAACGTCCCCTTTCCTCTACGCGAAGCCGCCGATAAGCGACTTGGTCACGAGACTCCACCCATCGACGAGCACAAACAAGAGGAGCTTGAACGGCAGTGATATGAGCACCGGAGGAAGCATCAGCATGCCCATGGACATGAGGGTCGACGCCACCACCATATCGATGACCAAGAAGGGCAGGTACAAGAGAAACCCCATCTCAAACGCCGTCCGCAGTTCGGAAATGGCGAATGCCGGGACAACTTGAAAGAGCGACAATTCCTCCTTGGTGGCAGGCGCCTCCTGTCCCCCCAAGGTAGCAAAAAGGGCCAGATCCTTTTCACGGGTCTCTCTCAACATGAACTCCTTCATTGGTCCCGAAGCGAGATTGAACGCTTCCTGCCCTGAAATCTCCCCGGCTATGTAGGGCTCCAGCGAGATCTTGTACACCTCTCCCCAGGTTGGGGTCATCACGAAGAAGGTTAGTATGAGGGCAAGCCCTATGAGGACCTGGTTCGGAGGTGTCTGCTGCGTGCCCAGTCCCGACCGGAGGAACGAAAACACGATGACCATCCTTGTGAAGGAAGTAGTAAGCATGACGATGGCCGGGGCCAAGGAAAGCACCGTGAGGAGACCCAATATCCCCAGTGACGTACCCAACCCGCCTTGCGGAGTCTCGCCGCCGATCGTGACGTCGATGTCGGGGATTGGCAGAGTTGCCGGCGCCGCCTGGCAGAGAGCCGGATAGGCGAAGACAAAGCCGAAAATCAAAAGGGCCGCCAGGGTCAGAGTGAACTTCCTGCCCGACAGCCTTTTCCCGATCTTCTGTGCCTCTTCGCGAAGAAGCGCAGAAAACCCGGGGCCACTTGTCCCGGGAGACGGCGTTCCCGTCGCATCTTCCGAGGCCTCTGCCTGTGGGATGTCTTGGCCGCTCTCCGGTGGCTCCAGCTCTCTTATGAGATTCACGTTATTGTCGGTCACGCCGAGCAAGAAGAGGTTCCGCCCGGCGCGAACCAGTATGACCAGACGGCTGCCGCCGAGAGCCAGAGATTCAAGGATTTCAAGAGTCTTGCCTGATTTCCCGGCAAAGCGCGTCTTGCCGTATTTCTTGACCAGTAAGAGGCACCCGGCAAACAGGAGCCCCACGAATCCCAGGACCTTCAGAAGTTCAGCAAAGAGCGAATTAGAAAACATTCTGTCGCCGGAGAAACCGGCGGGCACCCCCCTTATCTCTACCCCGCTTGGTTTCCGAGCCCTAAAAACTGAGTGCCCCTCTAAGTTATCTTCCTGGTGCCTTTGTCGACGGCACTCTTTGAGACAATGTGGGTCACTCTGACTCCGAAGTTCTCGTCCACGACCACGACCTCTCCACGGGCGAAGACTCTCCCGTTGACGAGCACGTCCACGTTCTCGCCCGCGGCTTTGTCCAGTTCCACAATGGAACCGACCGTCAGGTTCAAGAGATCCTTCACGCGGCACCTGGCCCTTCCCAGTTCGACGCTGACCGATAGAGGCACGTCGAGAAGGACTTCCATGCCTGCCACGGGCGCGTCTCCGCCCAAATCTCCGGAGAGCTCCCCGAAGACGACAGGCTCGACGGAGGGACCGGGCGCTTCGGACGTGCCGCCCTGGAATCTCGGGTCCTCCTTGGACGCGGTAGCCGCTTCCTTGCGTCTCCCGGCTCTCTGCAGAGAAGGTTTGTCCTTAGGGGATGTCTCGTCAATGGGTTCCTGACGCAACAAATCGTCGGTTCCCTCTCGGGTCAAACGCTCACTCATACGATGGGGTCCTCCTCTCCGTTCTCCGCCAGTGCCACAATCCGGGCGGCAAGCCTGCCGCCAATCCGACCGACCTTCGCCAGGAACTTCGGTTTGCCGAAAACGTAGTTAGTCGCGTAACCGTCTTTCGGCATGTTCAGGTCAATGGTGTCTCCCGACTCCAAGGACAGAAGGTCTTGGACGGTCAAGACCGTCTCGCCCAGCCGGCAGCTGAGGGGGACTTCGATGTCCTCCAAAGCGCTGGTGACCATGTCACCGGCGCCTTTGTCCTCTTCGGCGTTTCCCCCCCGAGAGAACCAGCGGCTGGCGGATAGAGCAGGCAATATGGGTTCCAGCAGGGCATACGGCAGGCAGAACTCAACCGTGCCCGCCTGGGAACCAAACCTTAGAGCCACGCTCACGCTGAGGACCATGTCGTTGGGAGGCAGGGCCTGCTGTACGAAAAGCGGGTTGACCTCCATGGCGGTGACAAGAAGATCCTTCGCGTCGATGCGGCACTCTCTCAGGGTATCCCTGAAGATATCCACAATCGATTGGGCGACTCTCTTGCTCATGGCCAGTTCGATCTCAGTGAGCGACCTCTGTATGCCCGGCGGGTTGCCGCCGCCGCCACAAAGCCGGTCCAGCATCGGAAGTGCCACCTTCATTCCGAGGCTGACCAGCATGTTGGATGGCAGGTCGTCCCAAGTGACAATTCCTACGCAGCACGGGTTTGCCAATCCCTTGGCGAACTCCTGATACGTGACCTGGTCGACCGAATTCACTCCTGCGTGAATCGCCATCCGGAAAAGCGCCGAGAAATACGAGGTGAGCTGCCTCGAGAAGTTGTCGAACAGAAGCTGCGCACCCCTCAGGTGGTCTTTTGAGAACTTGTCGGGTCTCTTGAAATCGTAGACCCTGAGCCTTGGCTTGGCTATCTGAGGCCTCATCTCGGTCTCGCTTTTTTTCATCACCGAGTTTATGAGATCCTCAATCTCTTTTTGTGATAGAGCCAAGCCCCCTCCCCCCTTGCCTTCGCTTCTACTGGATCACGAACTCCGAGAAGAAAACGTTCTTCACCACGCCGGGACACTTGGATTCCATCCGGTCACAGATCTCTTTCTGTAGGTTTCTTAGTCCGTTCTCACCGGATAGCTCGGCATAGGTTTTGGACCTTAGGAGAGCGTAAACGTCGGTTTTCAGCTCACTGGTCCTGTCTATCACGTTTGCGCTCCTCTGAGCGTCGATCTCTAGCTCGACCGTCACCTTGATGTACCGTCCGCTGTCGGCCAGGTTGGTCAAGAATTGCCCGAGACTGATGAGAGCAAGTTTCAGATCGGACCCGGCTTCGACTTTTTCGCGTTCTCCGAACATGGGGAACCCCCATACTCTTGAGGCCGCTACATAGCCGACCCCCGCCGTCATGACCAACACCAGGACAACTAGCAGGACCTTTTTCATAGACGACCACCTCCGTCCACCCATCATTGCCCTTCTATTGAATCGGGGGCTCGCCCCCGGCCAAGGAAGGCCTCAGTATGACGACGTCCACCCTCCGGTTGCGCTGCCGACCTTCAGCCGTCTCATTCGTATCGATAGGCCGGAACTCGGCGTAACCGGCTACCTGGAGCTTCTTCTCAAGGACGCCGCACTTCTCTATAAAGAACCTGACAACGCTCCCGGCGCGACCGGTGGAGAGTTCCCAGTTTGACGGGAACCTCTCCGTGGTAATGGGCCAATCGTCGGTATGCCCTTCAACCCTTATGGGGTTCTCGAGATCCTTGATCATCTTGCCGACCTGGAGGAGGACAGCCGTCGCCTCAGGCCTCAGATCGGCGCTGCCGAGGTCAAAAAGGACCGAGTCGGCAAACCGGATGATGAGGCCGCGCTCGTCCATTTCAATGGAGACTTTGCCGGCAAGACCGACGGAGGCAAGCTCTCTGGAGAAGGCATCTCCGGTCAACCTGAGTTGCTCCAGTTCCATTGCCGCGATGGCCGCCATCGGGTCCGGGAGAGGGGTTTGTCCGCCGGATCCTGGAAGTATCGTAGCTCCTCCGATGGGCATCACGCCGGTCGCCGACGAGTACGACATAACCGCCGCAGAGAATTTCTCAGCGTTCAGGACGGATACGGCGAACAGCAATATGAAGAACGTCCATAGCAGCGTGACCATGTCCGCGTAGGAAGTGAGCCAAGGTTGGGTCCTTGGCGCGTCCTCACCGCGAGTCAGCCGTGACACCGCCCTGCGCCTCCCTTCTTGCCGGCAAGGTGACGCGTTCCCGTTCCTTGGGCGACAGGAAGGACTTGAGCTTCTCCTGCACTACCCTGGGATTGTCGCCCGCCTGGATCGACAAGACGCCCTCGACGATTGCT
>CAZYFG010000078.1:5059-6839 GCA_964646835.1 uncultured Eubacteriales bacterium
AAAAAGAGCATGTTGGCCAAGACGGAGCCGTAGAAGGTGGTGACCAACGCCACTGCCATGCCCGGACCTATTTCCTCCGGGTTTTGCAGCTTGAGAAGCATCTGTATGAGGCCGATCAAGGTGCCCAGCATCCCGAAGGCAGGGGCCATCGCGCCCATGGTCTCAAAGACCGCCTGGCCCGTCTTGTGCCGGTCCGCAACGAAAGCGATCTCCGTTTCCAGGATGTTCCTCACAAGCTCCTGCGTAGTGCCGTCGACCACCAGCCTGATCCCTTTTTGCAGGAAGGGATCCTTGAGGTCGTTGGCGTCCTCATCCAACGCCAAAAGGCCCTCACGGCGGGCCTTGTCCGCGAACCTTACAAGGGTGTTGATGGTTTCGCCGATGTCGTCGTCTCGGGCAAGGTAGGCCTGCTTTGTGATCTTCGCGACATCCAGAAATGTCCGGAGGGGATAGCTCATGAGTGTCGTGAAGACGGTGCCTCCGAGCGTGATGAAAAGCGACGGCGGGTCCCAGAACGGTGGGAGCGGGCCGCTTAGCACCATCCCGATGAGGACAACTGCGAATACGGCTATTGTTCCTATGAGTGTCGCCAGGTCCATTCAGAACACCCCTGCTTCATCCCACTCCCCGGCGGACGGGAGACTTGGGCCGTCCGCCGGGGGCAGAGCCGCTGACTGCTCTTACCGCTACCTCTTAAGGTTCACGAGCTCTTGCAGGAGCTCGTCGGAAATCGTGATGATACGAGAGTTGGCCTGAAACCCTCTCTGAGTGATGATCATCTGAGTGAACTCCTCAGAAAGGTCCACGTTGGACATCTCAAGCGAGCTGGGGGCTATGGTGCCCCGCCCGGCCGTACCTGCTTCGCCTATATCAACGGTGCCCGAGTTGTTTGATTCAACGTAGAGGTTCTTCCCCAAGGCCTGCAGACCGGCCGGGTTGGGGAAGCTCGCCACCGCCAGCTGGCCCAAGATCCGCGTCTGTCCGTTGGAGTAGAACCCCGAGATGATACCCTTGGAATCGAAAGTATAGGACTCCAGAGTACCTGTGGGATGCCCGTTGATCACGTCCGTATCGATGGTCGTGGGTCCCGCCACCTGGGTTACCTTGCTGAAATCAAGAGTCACGCTCATGGGGGAGACTCCCGTTGGGTCAAACGTGATAACCGCGGGGCTCGGGTTGACTGAGGCGAATTTCCCATTCACGTCAAAAGACAGGGTTCCCGTTTCGTCGGCTCCCGCGTGGCCGGATATCTCCCAACTCCACCTGTTGGGATTGGCGACCGGGTCATCCTTGGTGAACGTGATCGTCAGCGTATGGGTCCCGCCCTGAGAGTCATACACCGTAAAGGGTACCTGCTGTTGGGTGCCTGCAGCTGCCTCTGAGTTCAGATTCCTGTACCAGGTTACCGAGGTTGTTGCCTCGGCTTCCATGTTTGACCCCAGCGCTATCTTGATAGGTTGTATGGCGTTGTCGGGACGCTGGGGCGGCAGCTTGTCCGTGGCGGGGTCTACGACCCAACCAAGGACCTTGCGCCCTTCAGGGTCTACCAATATGCCGTCTCCGTCTGTGCCAAAAGCGCCCACTCGGGTGTACGCGTTCTGACCGGCTTCCAGGACCACAAAGTAGCCCTTGCCCTCTATGGCCACGTCGGACATCCTGGAAGTGGGCTGGAGGTTGCCCGACGAGTGGTTGATGTCAATGCTGCCGACGGTCACGCCCAAGCCTACCTGCATTGGGTTGGTCCCGCCGCGCAGTTCCCTGTTTTCATCGGACGGCGAAC
>CAZYFG010000078.1:6849-7157 GCA_964646835.1 uncultured Eubacteriales bacterium
GACTAAAGACCTCCTGGAACGTCACCCGTGAAGACTTGAAACCGGGTGTGTTCACGTTGGCCACGTTGTTGCCTATTACGTCCATTCTGGTCTGGTGGGTCCTGAGACCCGACACAGCGCTGAACAGCGAACGCATCATGGTTCTTCACTAACCCCTTTCATTTCTCGGATCCCCCGGCTCTCCTTCGCTCGTTCCGGAGAGCTTGGCCTCCCAGAAAGGGTCCGGCCCGGGTTTCGATTCCTTACTGATTCCTACTGCTCCACCAACACCGCGCTGCACCTGGCGGCCATCGCGCGGGAGGCGGGGC
>CAZYFG010000078.1:7167-7783 GCA_964646835.1 uncultured Eubacteriales bacterium
CTCTACCAACACCGCGCTGTCTATGGAGGTGAACACGTTTTCCTTCATCCGCTCCTCAGGGATAACCGTGATCACCGTCCGTGACTGCGGAGCCACCACAAACGCGACCCCTTTCATGAGCACCAGAGTTGACCTTGCTCCCTTGGCTGAAGCAGTGTCCACCGCCTGCCGGAGTTTCGCCAGCTTGTCCGCGTCCATCCCTTCCCCCCAGGTCTGGAGACGCTCCTCGGCGTGCTTGGAGAAGGACACCTCCGTCTCTCTCTTGACCTCGCCCAGTACCTCGGCAAAGGATTTGGTGACTCTGGCCTTTCCTTTATCGTCCGGTCGTCCCCCTCGTACCGGGACCGGCGACCTGACTTCCAACCTCGGGTCAACTACCTTGACCTCCATGAGACCCTACCTACCCTTCCAAACCCGTGTTTTCCACGGTCTCCGCTGCTGCCGGTTCCAGAGGTGCAGGCTCCTCAAGCTCAGGCTCAGGCTCCGGCGCAGAACCTACGTAAACCAAGCTCTCTACCGGGACCAGGTCTTCTCCGCTCTTCACCATGAGCGACCCGCCATGGTAACAGACTGACTCGTCGCAGGTGTGGTCGAGTCCGTCTGTTACCATGGCGGG
>CAZYFG010000078.1:7793-9131 GCA_964646835.1 uncultured Eubacteriales bacterium
ACGTCTTGCCGATGAGGTTCACGGCCGAGAGAAGGCTCTCGCCGGCCTTTGCCGCCATCAAGTACTGAAGCGTTGCCTGGACCGTCCGGTTCAGTTCCCCTATCTGCGTAGCGCTGGAGAACTGGGCCATCTGAGCCAGGAACTCCTGTTCCTTTATTGGTTCCATGGGGTCCTGGAATCGTAGCTGGGTGAGCATGATCTTCATGAATTGGTCCTGCAGCTCACCGGTACTCCCGAACCCGAAACCGTAGGGAGTCCCTCTTCCGCTTGTTCCGCCTATAGCATCTATCGCCATGTCTCTCGCCTCCTTTCACTCCGACTAAACGATGTCATCAAGGTAGACCCGGGAGACATTTCCCAAGATCGACGTTGCTCCCGCACCTACCGCAAGAATAGTAGCGGGCTTTGCCTGCGCCCCGCGGCGTCCCGTCCTCCCCCCGGTTGGGACTGTCCGGCCGCGCTCGCCCCTTGGCATCCCGTCTCCTGAAGCGCCATGATCTACCGCAAAGCCGGCCAGGGTGAGCCCTTGCTCGTAGAGACCCTTGGCAAGCTCGCCTTGAGAAGCGTCCAGCGCACGCCCGGCTTCCGCTGTGGAGGCCACGAACTTCACCGCGATCTCCTGCCCCCTGGCAGACAAGACCGCCGTGACGGTACCGAGCCTCGGCGGATCGAGCCTGATTTGGACAGTCCTGGGTAGCCGCTTGAGGGCCTCTTCCCTCAAGTGCTCGGCCAGCGCGCGGATGTCCTGAGGAGAGATCTCACGCTCTCCTGTGACTGCCGCCCCCCCGGCAGCCCTCGCAGCGTCTTCCGTGGTGCCTGTGTCTCGGGCCGGCTGCAGGATCAGGGTGCGTGAAGTCGCGGTGACCTCGGATAGGTCGGGTTCCTGACGTGAGTCTCCGTTCCGGCGTGAGTCTGTGGTCTTGAGTGGCTCTCCGGGGTGACGCGGCTCTCCGGCCACCCGTCCGGTGACAACCTCACTCCCGGCAGTGGAATCGCCGGCGAGATCGGGTCTTGCCTCAAGAGTCCCGGGACCGGCTTCGCGGAAGTGTGTTTCCGCGGTTTCATCCAGGACTGGCATTCCTTCCAGGACGGGCGTGACCTCCGTAGAGACCGTGCCCGGCTTTTCGAGGGGAAGCCTGGCCCGGGTCAGGCGGGCGCCGTCGAGAGGCCTCGCCGGGAATGCGTGGTCCGTCTTGACCGGGAGAAGTTGGAGGACAACCCGTGCCTCCTCGCCCACTTCAATCAGGGTCTCCCCAGCCAACTCATCCACCCCACTGGCTGCACCGTGACCATTGGTCAGACTGGTGAACTCGGCGCCGGCGGATGCCGCAGCATCGG
>CAZYFG010000079.1:0-2402 GCA_964646835.1 uncultured Eubacteriales bacterium
CCTTTGGGGGGAGTGCGACTCCCCTCTATCTGCCCGTTGGAAAGCAGGCGAACCTCAAGGGGATCGTTGATGTCATAAGGGGCGTAATGCTGACCGCCGGGCCAAACGGAAAGGTCACAGAGGGTCCGGTGCCCGAGGACCTGGCCGGACAGGTTGCCGACGTAAAGGAACGGCTTAAGGAGGCCGCTTGCGACGGCGACGACGAGCTCATGGAGAAATACCTGGAAGAGGGCGACCTCAGCGATGAGGAGATCTTGCGGGGTTTGCGCCTTGCCTCTTCCGCGGGACGGATACACCTGGTCGTGCCCGTCGCAGCCAACAAACTCATCGGTATCGTCCAACTGATGGACTGTGCGGTCGACTACCTGCCTTCACCCAAGAACGCGCCTCCCGTAAAGGGGACCGTTCCCGGGCAAGAGGCCGAGGTCCAGCGGGAAAGCAGCGAGGACGCACCCTTCTCGGCCCTGGTGTTCAAGACTACCGCTGACCCCTATGTCGGGAAGCTCACGTTGTTCCGGGTCTACTCCGGGAAGTTCGCCTCAAACAGCACCGTGCTGAACTCAACCCGGAACAAGATTGAGAGGATCGGCCAGCTCTACACGGTGAAGGGAAAGACTCAGGAACCTGCGGCCGTGATAAACGCCGGAGATATCGGGGCTGTCGCCAAGCTCCAGGACACGCTTACCGGAGACACGCTCTGCAAGCAAGACGACCCCGTTGTGTTCCGTCCCATAAAGTTCCCTCCGCCCATCTACTCGGTGGCGGTAAAGCCTAAGACAAAGGGAGACGAGGATAAGATCTCGTCCGGATTGAGCAGGCTGACCGAGGAAGACCCCACGATCACCGTGGAGAGGAACGCCGAGACAGGTGAGACCATTCTCTCCGGGCTTGGCGAGGTCCACGTGGATGTGACCACGGGCAAACTCAAGCGGAAGTTCGGTGTCGATGTTGACCTTACGACTCCGATCATCCCCTACCGCGAGACCATCAAGGGTTCCGCCAAGGCTGAAGGACGGCACAAGAAGCAGACCGGAGGTCGCGGGCAGTTCGGGCACGTTTGGATTGAGTTCGAGCCCGCCCCCGACACTGAGTTTGAGTTTGTCGACAAGATCTTCGGAGGCGCCGTTCCAAGGCAGTACATTCCGGCAGTAGAGAAGGGCCTGCGCGAGGCCATCACAGAAGGCGTCTTGGCCGGCTACCCGGTCACAGGCATCAAGGCGACCCTGTACGACGGCTCATATCACCCGGTAGACTCGTCGGAAATGGCCTTCAAGATCGCGGCTTCCCTTTCTTTCAAGAAGGGGTGCTCCGAGGCCAATCCGATTCTCCTTGAGCCAATCATGAGGCTGGAGGTCACCGTGCCCGACCAGTTCATGGGAGATATTATGGGCGACCTCAACAAGAAGCGGGGAAGGATTCAGGGGATGGAAGCCAGGGGCCACTTCCAGGTCATCAAGGCTACCGCCCCCCTGGCCGAACTCCAGAAGTACGCCATCGACCTGCGTTCCATGACCCAGGGCAGAGGGCTCTTCTCAATGGAGTTTGACCATTACGAGGAAGTCCCGCAGAACATCGCCGAGACAGTGATAGAAGAGGCCAAGAAGCGCAAGGAGCAGGAGAAGTAAGAGGGTAAGAGCGGTAAGAGCGTAAGAGCAAGCAACGACTGATGAGAAAGAGAGTCCCGGTGAAACCCGGGACTCTCCGTTCTTAGGTGCATGCTCCTGCCTTGCTTGGACGAGGTTCCTTAGGAGCTTCTACTCGGTTCCAAAACGCCTGCTCAGTTCCACTGCTTCTCGACTTTGACGTTCCTGTAGTAGTAGCTGACGATCTCTTCGGCCTTCTTGCCCCGTTGAGCGAGGATGAGGGCTCCCCACTGGGACATGCCCACCCCGTGTCCGTACCCTCTGCCCTTCATGGCGATGGAGTCGCCGGACATGGACACCGAGTCCAGAAGAGTGGACCTCATAGCGGCGGCGCCCAAAGCGACCCTGAACGACGGAGCGGGCACTTCCTTGCCGTTGACTATGAGAGTCTCGGTCCTGCCCGAAGGACCTTTGCGCCCGATCTTGATCGACTCGACGCGGTCAATCGGGACTCCGACGGCGGTACAGGCGCGGGCCACCTCGGCGTTGGAGAAAGTCCGGTACCAGGTCTGGGTAGGCTCTTTCTGTACGTCGTCTTTTGGAGCGACATACGGGGTCTTTTCCTTAGTGTAACCCAGGCCCTCCATCGCGCTGGCCGTTACGCCTCCGGAACTGGCATGAAACCACGCGTTTATCGGCGCGCCGCCGTACATCACTATCTGTCCTCTGGTATCTTTCACCGCCTGCTTGACCCTGTCATTGACTCTCGATGCGTTGTAGGCTTGAAACTCGTTGGGATCGGTGCTGGCCTGCGTCCCT
>CAZYFG010000079.1:2412-9123 GCA_964646835.1 uncultured Eubacteriales bacterium
GTGGGAACTCCGCCTTCACTCATCTTCTTAATTGTGAAGGTCCGCGCGACGATCGCCTGGGCCCGGAGGGCTTCCAGAGGCCACGTCGGGTCCATCTCCGCGGCCACCACGCCCTCCAAATACGTCTCCAGCGGCATTTTCTGCACTTCGCCGGTCTCATGCATGTAGACCGAGATGACGGGCTCGGTATCGGGCAGATCCGCTTTGGGGGGCGTTCTCCATCCCCTTATGGCGAAAGCAAGCACGATCGCCAGTACTATCCCCGGCACCCAGAGCCACTTGTCACTTGTGAACCGCTTTGTCCACGATGCTCGTTCCGACATGATTGCCACCCCCGCTCCAATAGATTTCCCCCGCCCAAGCGTGTAAAACCCTTGTACCGTCTTGGCTCACGCCAGTGGGGCGTGTTAGCATTCCAGGGGAAACCAGGCACTGTGGAGACCAGGCACTGTGGAGACCAGGCACCATGGAAACCAGCACCACGCGGTAACGCCTCTTGAGGCGGAATACTGGTAAGGGGTGAGCGGGTATGGACTACGACATCATAGTCGCCGGCGGAGGGCCCGCCGGGATGACCGCCGCGATATACGCAGGAAGAGCAGGCTGGAGGACGGTCCTCCTTGACCCCATGGGCGGCGGCGGGCAGGCGGGTACCACCGACATGGTCTACAACTACCCGGGCTTTCCGGACGGAGTGAGCGGGCCCGAGCTCATGGAACTCATGGCCAAGCAAGCACAGGCTTTCGGCGTGAAGATTGAGTACGAGGAAGCAGTCCGCATATCCCACAATGGAGCCGCCGGTAAGAACGGCTTTACAGTGGACCTCGGAGGCAAAGAGCTACGCGCCAGGGCGGTAGTGTATGCCGCCGGCACGTTCCCCAGGAGACTGGGGGTGCCGGGTGAGGAGAAGTTCCTGTCCAAGGGGATAAGCTTCTGCGCCACGTGCGACGGGGCCCTCTACCGAGACAAGACCGTGGCCGTGGTGGGAGGAGGCGACTCGGCCCTCTCTGAAGCAGTTTTCCTCACCAAGTTCGCCAAAGAAGTGCTGCTCATCCACAGACGCGACGAGTTCAGGGCCGGACTGGCAACCGTGAGACGTGTGGAGGTCAATCCCAAGATCCGGATGATGTTGTCTTCGGTGGTCGAATCCGTGAGAGGGCATGAAGTCCTTTCCGGCATCTCGGTAAAGAACCTGAAGACGGGAGAGACCAAGGACATCGACGTTCAGGGGTTATTCCTTTACGTGGGCTGGTCACCCAACGTGGAGCCGGTGAAACACCTTGTGGAGACGGATGAACACGGTTACGTGCTGACCGGTGAGGATATGTCCACCAAGACGCCCGGCCTGTTCGTGGCGGGAGATATCCGTCGAAAACCCCTCCGCCAAATAACCACTGCCGTGGGCGACGGCGCGACCGCGGCCTGGTCTGCGGAAAAGTACCTTTTGGAGCGGGAGTAGTCGATGAGACCGGTTGTGAACCTGCTGCCCAAAGTGAAGCACCGGGTGTTCTACGGGCATCCGTGGGTCTTTTCCAGCGAGATCGGCTCTGTGGACGGGTCGTTCAGTCCCGGAGACGTGGTAGAAGTCCGCGATCCCCGGGGGAAGTTCGTCTGCCTCGGCTACCTGAACCCCGAGTCCACCATCACCGTAAGAGTGCTCTCTCGGGAAGACCGCGACATAGACGAGGAGTTCTTCCGGGAGCGCGTGAGGCAGGCAGTGGAGTACCGGCAATCTCTGTTCGACGTGAAAGGCCCCTTTGGAGAAGAGCGCGGCGGGTACAGGCTGGTCTATTCGGAGGGGGACTTCCTGCCCGGCTTGGTCGTGGACATCTTCGCCGGGTATGTCTCCTTCCAGACACTTACCCTGGGGATCGACCGGTGGAAGGAGACGCTAATCCGCGCCATACAAGAGTATGTTTCTCCCAAGGGCATTTACGAAAGGAACGACGCTCCCGTGAGAAAGCTGGAGGGTCTGAACCTCCGGGCCGGATACCTGGGCGAACCTTTTGACCCCCTTATTGAGATGGATGAGAACGGCGTGACCGTCATGGTCGATATCCAAAGAGGCCAGAAGACAGGTTACTTCCTGGACCAGTCGGAGAATAGGCTTGTAGCCCGCAAATTCCTGAGAGGCCGGTCGGTCCTTGACGCGTTCTCCTACTCAGGCGGATTTGGCTTGTCTGCACTCGCCGGAGGGGCCGCAAGCGTCACGTTCATGGATGTGAGCGAGGCGGCGCTGGACCTTGCCAGGGCAGGCGTTGAACGGAATCGCTTCGGCGGCGAAGCAGGCGAGGTGGCCTTTCGGGCGGCCAATGTCTTCGATGCCCTCCGGGATTATGAGAGGTCAGGGCGCAGATTTGGAGCAGTGCTCTTGGACCCGCCCGCTTTCGCGCGGTCCAGGAAGGTGGTCGAGAGCGCACTGGCCGGGTACAAGGAAGTCAACTTGCGTGCCATGAAGGTCGTGGAAGACGGCGGCATCCTGTGCACGTCCTCCTGTTCGCAGCATGTCACCGCCCAGGAATTCGACGCCATGCTTGATGAAGCGGCGTCCGACGCCAAGGTTGCGCTTCGGGTCATCGAGCGTCGCGGTCAGCGGGCCGACCACCCCGTACTCGCGGGAGTCCCTGAGACGGAATATCTGAAGTTCAGGGTGTGCCAGGTGCTCAAGCAGTAGGTCCGTGAGTGAGTCCTCCTTGCAGGCGGGAAAAACCAAAGAAGACGTTGATGTGGAACGTTGACATGAATATAATAGTCAAAGAAAGACAAAGTTAGATCTGCTCCAGAGGGGTGGTGGACAGGAGTGGCAAGCCTGGCCGATCACATAGAGAGGTATATTGAGTCCCTCATAGCCCAAGGCGAGGGCGTGGCAGAGATCCAAAGGACGCTTATCGCCGAGATCTTCCGGTGTGCGCCGTCCCAGGTTACCTACGTGATCAGCTCGCGGTTCTCGCCGGAGAGAGGATATATCATTGAGTCAAGGCGCGGAGGCGGAGGGTTCATAAGGCTCACAAAGGTCAGCCTGGACGCCGAGAGGGTACGCGACATACTGAGCGATGTCGGAGACTACCTGAGTCAGGGAGAGTCCTATGACTACCTGGAGCGCCTGCGTGAGGAAGGCTACTTGGATGACAGGACCTATGCTGTCATGCGGGCCGCCCTCTCCAGAAACGCGCTGACCATAAGTCTTCCTGAACGCGATGTCCTCAGGGCAAACATTTTCAAAGCGATGTTGAACGCCTATTTCTCTGTGGAACAAAAGGGAGAGTGAAGGAACATGACTTGCGAGGAGTGCGGGAAGAACCCCGCTACCGTGCGGTTCGAACAAGTGATCAACGGAAAGAGGACGGTCATGAACCTCTGCGCCGAGTGCGCCCAGAAGAGGGGCGTGTTCAATGTGCTCTTCCAGCCGACTTTCTCCATCAACAGCCTGCTTTCCGCCCTCTTGGGTTCACAGATGAAAGGTCTACCGGCTCCATCCGCGGGCGAAGAAGAGACAAGGTGCCGCATCTGCGGCATGAGTTACCGTGACTTTGCCCGCGCAGGAAGGTTGGGCTGCTCGAGGTGCTACGAGACCTTTGAGGACAGGCTCGACCCGTTGCTCCGTAGGATTCACGGCTCGGGAAGGCACATTGGCAAGGCTCCCGCGAAGGCGGGCGGAGCGGCCAAGGCCAGACGCGAACTTGAGGAACTGAGGAGGCAGCTGTCAGCGGCAGTTGCCCAGGAAGCCTACGAGAGGGCGGCAGAGCTTAGGGATCAGATCAAAGCCGTGGAGGCCAGAATCGGGAGGGATGAAGCGTGAAGCGCAAAGGCTCTCTCCTTGACAAGATCGTAGAAAACTCGTCGTCTCCCTGGATGGACGGTTCCGGCACCATGTCCGATGTGGTCATCTCGTCCAGGGTGAGACTGGCTAGGAACCTTCGCGATGTCGAGTTCCCCCACCGGATGGATGAGAAGTCGGCCCGGGACGTAATGGACAAGGTGTTTCGAGCCGTGAGCGATGTAAACGCCCGAAAGGCCATGCCCGAGCTCGCCTGTATCGACCTTGAGGACGTGAGCCCTCTTGACCGGCAGGTGCTCGTGGAAAAGCACCTCATGAGTCCCCAGCACGCTCAGCCTCTTCCCGGCCGGGGGCTTGTGACGAGGCCCGACGAGCGGGTGTCCATCATGGTGAACGAGGAAGACCACATAAGGCTCCAGTGCCTCTACTCAGGTCTGGAACTCGATGAAGCCTATATCACTGCCAACGGGGTGGACGACCTCCTCGATGAACGGTTGGACTTCGCCTATGACGATAGGAGCGGTTTCTTGACGGCGTGCCCGACCAACGTTGGTACGGGGCTCAGGGCCTCGGTTATGGTTCACCTCCCCGCGCTTGCCGTAGGTGATGAGGTCTCCAGGGTGTTGTCAGCCGTGAACAAAGTGGGGTTGGTCATTCGAGGTCTGTACGGCGAGGGCACTGAGGGCCACGGCAACGTGTACCAGATATCCAACCAGATCACCTTGGGTCAGACAGAGAAGGACATATTGGAGAACCTCTCGCTAATCGCCAAGCAGGTTGTGGCCGAGGAGAAGCGGTACAGAGAAACGCTCTTGAAGAGCAGGCGGTCTGCCTTGGAAGACCGCATATTCAGGGCTTGGGGCATACTTTCTAATGCCCGGACACTGAGCACCGGAGAGGCCGTGAAGCTTTGGTCCGACGTGAGGCTGGGTGTAGAACTCGGGCTTATTGACGGACTCAACGTAACGCGTGTCAACGAGATCCTCGTCTTATCCCAGCCCAACTTCGTGATGCGCGCCAACGGGCGGACCATGTCCCCCGAGGAGAGAGATGTCGCCAGAGCCGAACTGGTGAGGCGTCACCTTGCTGCGGCGAGGCAGTAAGAGCCGTAGCAGTCGAACAGCGAGAGCCGACTGTAAGCAGAACCAAAGGAGCGAAACCGAAGGAAGGAGGTTTCCTTAGTGAACGGAAGACCGAAATACACAGACAACGCTTCCCGCGTCATCGCTTGGGCGGAGGAGTTCGCCAAGCAGTACGGCGCGGAAGCTATGGATACAGAGCATATCTTGATGGGACTCCTGAAGGCCGAAGGGGGTCTGGCCGGCAAGGTCCTGGAAGCTATGGGCATCCGGACGGGCGATATCCAAAACGAACTGACTAAGGTCATCGAGAAGCGCCCTCCCGCCAATGTGGACAGCGCTACCCCGGCGGCCAAAAGGGTGATCCAGAATGCCCAGCGGGAGGCCATAGCCCTTGGCCACGGCTGGGTCGGTACGGAGCATATCCTTCTGGCCCTCTTGCGCGAACAGGGCGGACTCGCGGCAGATGTCTTGAAGAATGCCGGGGTTCAGCTCGAGCAGGCGAGGCAGCAAGTCATTGACATGATCGGCGGGGTCCAGCAGCCAGGAGCGGCAGAGCCCGACTCTCCGTTTCCTCCGATCGCCGGGTTCCCGTTTCCGGGCTTCACCCAGCAGACCCCTCAGGAAAGGCGAGGCGACCGGAAGCGGACACCCACGCTTGAGACCTACGGCCGCGACCTCACCGAGCTCGCCTCAAAGGGAGGGCTAGACCCGGTCATTGGACGGGAAAAGGAAATCGAGCGCGTGATCCAGATCCTCTCCAGGCGGACCAAGAACAACCCCGTCTTGATCGGTGAGCCGGGAGTCGGCAAGACCGCGGTCGCCGAAGGCCTTGCCCAGGCGATAGCCAACGGTTCGGTCCCTGAGATGCTCAAGGGGAAGCGAGTTATTACCCTGGACCTTGGGGCCTTGGTCGCCGGGACGAAATACCGCGGTGAGTTCGAGGAGAGGCTGAAGAAGGTCCTCGATGAGGTCCGGAGGTCCGGCAACATCATCCTTTTCATCGATGAGATGCACAACATCATAGGCGCGGGCGCTGCCGAAGGGGCGATAGACGCCTCCAGCATACTGAAGCCCCTCCTGGCGAGAGGCGAGCTCCAGTGCATCGGGGCTACCACGCTGGACGAATACAGGAAGCACGTGGAGAAGGATGCCGCTTTGGAACGGCGGTTCCAGCCGGTCATGGTCTCGGAGCCGTCCGTCGAGGAAACCGTCAACATACTGAAGGGCCTAAGGAGCCGCTACGAAGATCACCACAAGGTGAAGTACACCGATGAGGCTCTTGAAGCGGCAGCGAGGCTTTCGGATCGCTTCGTGTCCGACCGGTTCCTCCCGGATAAGGCAATAGACCTCATCGATGAGGCCGGTTCAAAGGTGAGGATGAAAGCGTTTGAGGCCCCGGACGGCATCCGCGAGCTCGAGCGCCGAATAGAGGAGCTGGCCAGGCAGAAAGAAGCCGCCGTCGCCAACCAGGAGTTTGAGAAGGCCGCCGAGTACCGCGACAATGAACACCGGTTGCGCAGGGAGCTGGAGGAAAAGAAGAAGAGCTGGCAGACGGAAGATGTGCCGACCAAGTCGACGGTCACCGACGAAGACATCGCCGCCATAGTGGCCGACTGGACCGGAATCCCGGTCAAGCGGCTCGCCGCGGCCGAGACCGAAAGGCTCTTGAGTCTTGAAGAGGACCTTCACAAGAGGGTCGTAAAGCAGGATGAAGCCGTGAGAGCCGTCGCCCGGGCCATCAGGCGTTCCAGGGCGGGGCTCAAGGACCCCAAGCGTCCCATCGGCTCGTTCATCTTCCTGGGTCCCACGGGCGTGGGCAAGACGGAGCTGGCGCGGACTCTCGCCGAGTCT
>CAZYFG010000080.1:0-8771 GCA_964646835.1 uncultured Eubacteriales bacterium
AGGGCCAAAGTGCCGTGCTTCAGCTCGCCGGCTGCGTAAGCCTCGGCGTGGATGTAGGATATCTCTTTGAGTTTGAGCTGGCCTTCCATCACTGCCAGGTAGTCGGCGCCGCGCCCTATGAAGAAGATGTCCTCTTTCTTTGCCATCTCCATAGCCAGCCGCTCCACCTCGCCGGAGGATTCAAGCGCACCCACGGCCTTATCAGGCAGGCCCCTCAAGTCATGCCCAAAGGCCCGCGCCTTCTCCTCGGAAAGCCGCCCACTGGCAAGTCCCATGTGACAGGCGATCATCGCCAGGCAGACCACTTGAGTGGTGTACGCCTTGGTCGAGCAGACGGATATTTCGGGACCCGCACGCTGGTACAACACATCGTCGACCTCGCGGGTGAGGGAGCTCAGGGGCTGGTTGACTACTGCCAAGGTCCTCCATGCTCCCCGTTCCTTTGCCTCACGCACCGCGGCCAGCGTGTCAAGGGTTTCGCCTGATTGGCTCACGGCGATGACCATTGTCCTCTCGGGGACAATAGGCTCCATGTACCTGAACTCAGACGCCAGCACCGCTTCGGCGGGGATTCCCGCCAGTCGTTCTATGAGGTGCTTGCCCATGAGACACGCATGGTACGCCGTACCGCACCCGAGGAGGTATACCTTTGATAGCATCCGTACCTCGGTGTCTGAGAGACCGAATTCGCCCTTCTCGAACTCGACCAGCCCGTCGCGCACCCGCCCTGATACAACCTTGGACAAGGCCTCCGGCTGCTCGAAGATCTCCTTGAGCATGAAATGGTCGAAGCCGCCCTTTTCGGCTGCCTCAGCCTCCAGGTCAATAACCATGGGCTTCCTGTCTTCCACTTTCGCAGGTCGCCCGTTCGCATCCAATCCGTTTTCAAGACTGCTGATGACCACACTGTCCTCGGTGATGGTGACCATCTCGCCGTCGTTCAGAGCGAGGATCTTTCGTGTGTATGGGAGGATGGCCGGGATGTCGGAAGCCAGGAAGTTCTCGCCCTCTCCTAGCCCGACTATGAGGGGGCTCTTTTCGCGATAGGCCACGATCTTACCGGGCTCGTTCCGGTGGATCACGGCCAGGGCCATGGAGCCCTCCAGTTCTGTGATGGTCTCCGCCACGGCGGCGACCAGGTCACCCCGGTACTTCTCCTCAATGAGATGGGCAACGACCTCGGTGTCCACCTCGGTCCGCATGACATGGCCGCTGGCGACGAGCCTTTCCCTGAGTTCGCGATGATTTTCAATGATCCCGTTGTGCACGAGAACGATATCGCCGGTGCAGTCGCAGTGAGGATGGGAGTTCAGATCGCTCGGCGCACCGTGAGTGGCCCAGCGCGTGTGTCCTATTGCCTGATTGGTATGAGAGAGGGTGTTCACTAGCGGACGCAGTTCCGCCAAACGCCCCTTGCGCTTGGCGATCCTGATCCCTGAAGAGTCCAGAACCGCTATCCCTGCCGAATCGTACCCTCTGTACTCCAACCTGCAGAGAGCGTCAAATACAACGCTCGCCGCCTCTTTCTTTCCGACGTAACCCACAATGCCGCACAATGTCGTGTCCTCCTCTGAGCTAATATGGTCCTCTGTGTGGAACTCGCATGAGCAGGCCCAATGGAGCAGGTGAAGTGACACGGCTTAGATGTGGCGGCAACCACCCGGCCCCTATTGTTCTCCGGTCACCCGGAGGTTTTGAGAGACCTCTGTCGGTCGTGGCCAACCGTAGGGGACCCGCCGAATCTTTCGAATTCCCCTATCCTCGTCAACTTCCGGTACTCTGCGGACCCTCCGCATCTTCCGGAAGTCCAGGCGCTATTTGTTGCATCCGAAAAACGTGCCGCCCACTGCCTGCACTTGCGCGCTCACTCGTTCCTACGCAAAACCGCGTCTTCCCGCCTAATCACCTCCTCCAGATAGTCTATGCACGACTTCACCATGCGAGAGTCCTCTGCCTCGACCATGATCCTTACCACCGGCTCGGTGCCGGACGGCCTTACCAATACCCTTCCCTTTCCGGCTAGGCCTGTGTGCGCCCTCTGGACCGCCAGGCCCACCGCTTCACGCTCCACAAGAGTCTTGGGGCTCTCCACCTTCACGTTGACTAGAGTCTGCGGGATGCTGCTCATTAGACGCCTCAACTGTGACATCGTCTTTCCTGAGCGGACCATCGCGTCGGCCACCATGAGCGATGTGAGAATCCCGTCTCCGGCCCACAACACGTCTCTAATGATGATGTGTCCGGACTGCTCGCCGCCGAGCTTGAACCCTCGCTCCTCCATCCTCTCTAAGACGTAACGATCGCCCACGGGGGTTCGTTCCAAGAGGATGTCGTGTTTCCGCAGACATTCTTCTAACCCGTAGTTGCTCATGACGGTGCCGACCACTGTATTTCCCGACAATATCCCGCGGTCCGCCATATCCAGAGCCAGGATAGCCATAATGTGGTCTCCGTCCAGCACATTACCTTCTCCATCCACGACCAGGCACCGGTCGCCGTCGCCGTCATAGGCAAACCCGATGTCGAAAGCCTGCGCACCCTGGCTTGAACGCACGAAGTTGGAGAGCGCGTCTAGATGGGTAGACCCGCAACTCTGGTTGATATTGGACCCGTCAGGGCGGTCGTTTATGACGGTTACCTTTGCTCCCACGTCCCGCCACACCTTCGGCGCGATGGACGACGTGGCACCGTTCGCCGTATCCAGCGCGATCCTCAGGTGATTGAGTTTCTCACGAGGCGCCCTTCCCAGGAACGCGGCATAGCGGATAACAAGTGCTTCTCCCGGGAGCACGCGTCCCACCGAGGGACCTGTGGGATGAGGTCCGCCGTCTTTCTGGGCGAGAATGAACTCAGAGAACAAGCACTCGGTCTGATCGGGGATCTTCTTGCCGTCGGGCCCGAACACTTTCAACCCGTTGTACTCAGCGGGATTGTGCGAGGCGGATATCATCACTCCGCCGCCCAGCTTTAGGTCCTTTACCAGAAACGAAAGGCCGGGCGTCGTGATGACTCCAAGCCTCAGAACGTTCCTGCCCGTCGACGTGGCTCCTGCGATAATGGCCGCCTCGAGCATGTCCCCTGATATCCGCGTATCTTTGCCCACGCACAGGTCACTGCCCGGCGATAGGTAGGTGCCCATGGCCCTTCCAAGTTTGAAAGCTATCTCACACGTAAGCTCCGTGTTGGCCACGCCGCGGATGCCATCGGTTCCAAACAGGTTCATATCCTGTGCCTCCGGATGATGCCTTATCTTACTCTGAGCTCCAGTATGACGTGATTTGGCGTGATGCTGTTCAGCCTTACTGTGTCGGGGAGCCCGCTCACGTTCACCACCATTTTGTGAGACCCAGGTTCCTTGACCCACGACGCGTCAATGAATGCTTCTAGATAATCGCTGTTCTCCTGAACCTTACGCTCGATCTCCTCAATCACGTCTCGCCGGCCCTCTATCGTAATGTTAACGGTGGACGGATTGAGCTCGAAGGTAAAGCCCACCGGCAGAGAATGTATCTGCACATACACACCCTCAAAGGTTTTTGCCACAATGTCTTCCTCTATCTCGACGGTAACGTTGACCCGCATGGTCTCGGATGTCACGCCCTGGGGGATGACTAGATTGGCCGGATAGGTGAACGTCTGCGCCCTATCGGTAACGTCAATTCTCTCTGTCGAGATATAGGAAAGCGCTCCGGTCGCTGATGCTTCGCCCCTTATCTTGGCCGAACTGGGGCTGACATGCACGGCCTTGACCCGGTAACCCACCTTCGGAGCGCCCTGAGTCTCGGCCCTAACCGGAACCATCTTGGCGGGGGGCCGACTCTTCATGGGGACTGACACCAGTACATGGTCCGGGTTGATCTCAACATTGGGCACTATGTTGTTCTGGGCATCCACGGCAGTAAGGGGTACTTGGCGGTCCGCTATGGACCCAGCCGCCCCGCTTATGTCAACGGTGCCGAAGACCCCGACAACGGCGTTAACCTGCGTTCTCGGCCCCGTTACGTCAACCACCGCAATCTCCGGCACGGGAGTCTGGGCTTCGAACTCCTCGTTGGGCACACCCCTGGTCTCCACCTTCACGCTCACAGGCTTAGTCTCTTTGACATCCAGCGCCACGATGGCAACCTTGGGGTATATGTCTGAGACTATCACCCCGTCGACCGGCGGCACCACGTTAATAGGTACTTGGTTTGTGCCCGGCTCCAACGTCGAAACCTTCACGGGGACGGTCAGTTTGGCCGGGTCAATCTTGTTCAGGACCCTCGCCCGCCCCTGGAACGTCACCTTGACCATGTCGGGGTTCCTGAAAGTCACGACCTGCCCAGGGTCTTCAGAGTATTCGAGCCTGAGGTCGTAGACACGCGTCTCCCATTGCCGGGCTACTGCGGTATACCACATGACAAGGCCCAAGAGTAAGGCAAGCGCTTTCAGCCACGTGTCCTTCTGAAGTACCCTCTCGATCATTTGGACGACCCCCGATGAAACAGCTGGCTTACCGACTGCTTCTGCGGAAGCAGTTCCAGCAGCTTCTCCTTCAGGGTCTTGGCGTCCAATCCCCGAAGGAGCCTGCCTCCTATGGCCAGGGACACTGTGCCTGTCTCCTCGGACACCGTCACGGCAAGGGCATCGGACACTTGCGAAATCCCCAAAGCTGCGCGATGGCGGGAGCCCAGCTCAACGGCAACCGCCTCCTCTGTGGAAGGGAGGAAGCACGCCGCGGCAACTATCCTGTCTCCCCTGATGATGACGGCGCCGTCATGAAGGGGCGAGTTCTTCACAAAGATGTTCTGGAGCAATGCTGAAGAGACCAAGGAATCCAGCGCAACCGCTTCGTCGGTGTGTTCCTCCAGGCCCACCTCTCTCTGGATGACCATAAGAGCGCCGGTTTTCTCTTTCGACAGTTTGAAGACCGCGTCGGTGATCTCCTCAACTACCTGCTCAGGTGTGGCGCTGGGGCTCAAGAAGAGCGACCGCGTGAACAAGCTCCCCCTGCCCAATCGTTCAAGAGCACGCCTGATCTCAGTCGAGAACACGACCGGAATGGCTACGAGCAGCATTTCGCTTACCTTTCCCAAAACCCAGTTAACCGTGTGAAGCGCCAGCAAGTCTGTGACCTGCCAGAGGACGAACAGAACCGCTATGCCCTTCACTAGCTGGACAGCCCTCGTCCCGCGTATAAGGACAAGGACCTGATAGAACAGGTAGGCGACGATCGCGATATCCACGATATCCGACCACATAAACGACGACAACACGTTGAGCAATCGGAGTCCGTCCCTTCTTGGTATAAGAATAACATTCGTCCAGACCGGGCGGAAACCTTCTGGGATACGCCATCAGAATCTGCCAAACCGCATTGTAGCGGGCAAAAATGGCGGAAGTCGACTTTAACTGGTGGAATATTTCAGGGTCAGAAACCGGGGGCACCGCGTGACACGCTTGGTCTGGATTATCTCGTGGCAAACTCCAGTTGACATAAGGCGTCGATGCAGCCGCCAGGCTTTCTGTGTGATAATGGCCGTTTCCGTTTGGCAACGCCTCCCATGAACACCGCGTTCTCCCACAGGAATCAACTGAATGCTCATAGAATCTGCCGCATGCCCAACAACGCGCGAGTGCTCAGCCGGTATCCACCTTACGGGGCAGCCAGGGTTTGCTGCCCCCCTTTTTTTGAGCCTCGACTAGATACAAGAATGCGTTGGACAAGCGGACTGTTCTCACAGAATATCGAGGAGGTGTACAAGATGAAGAGAATCCTGATCCTTCTCCTTGTTGTCGCCTGCCTGGTCGGCTTGAGCTCTGGCTTGGGTGCTTTCACGCCTGAACCTGCCGTCGCTGACGGCCCCGTCTATCCTCAGCCTATAGTCCCGCCGTTGAAGCCACCCGACCAGAACAGCATCATCATCGTGGCCGGCATCCCACTATACCCGCCACCGATCGTGCCGCCCTTGCCGCCCAGCCAGAACAGCATCACAGGGTGACTGGAGCAAACTAAGCTGGTAGAATACTCCCAGACACAGGAACCGGGAATCCCAAAGTCCCGGTACCTTTTTGCCTTCTAGCAGGAGTCAAACATGGCTTCGATCGAAACCTTTGCCAACAACGTAAAGCGGCTTCTGGCTCAGAGGAACATCCGGATAAAGGATCTTGCGGCAAGGATCGGTCTCTCTGAGTCCTATCTCTCTCTTGTCCTGAACGGCACTCGCAAGAACCTTAACGACGAGTACAAAGACAGGATTGCTTCGGTATTGAACGTCCCCATGTCACTCCTCTATTCAGAAAACCAGCCTGTCAGCAGTCACGATGATCAACCTCCGGTCTTTGTCGATGTGCTTAGGCACGAACTCAAAGACCTGGTTGAGGTATTCCTTACGAAGTCAAACCTGCGCCACCAACGAAACGCTTTTTATGTGGTTCTCGGTACTCTGAGCGACAGAGACGCGGAGAGTGTGAAGTTCTTCTTGTCGGAGCTTCTGGAGGAATTGGCAAGAGATGGACAGGGCAGGGTCTCAGATACGATGGACCTCTCAGAGGAAGAAGTCCGTCTCCTGGCTCTCATCTCCATAGCAGGCAGTGAACCCAGATCCGAATGGGTAAAGGCCGTCGCGGACCTCGAAGACGATGACTTCACAAGGATCACAACGAGTCTCAGGGATAAAGGGGTTCTTTCCATCATTGAGGACATAGGATGCGTGAGGTTCAGGGCCCCCAACCCTTACGCTCCGACTTCTTCCTTGTTCAGCCAATCGAGACTGAGACAGATTTACGGTAACCTGGCGAGGGCCATGGAGCTCTATCCGGACGATGACCCCTTCTTCCTCAGGAACTTGGCTGAAACCTTGATGAAGGCTATGTTGGACAAAGAAGCGGTTGTCTACTTTGAGAAAGCGGCCCTTGGGTTTGCCCATGAGAACCTGCCGGAAGAGGCGTCTCACTCCTGGCACACGGCGGCAATCATCTACGGACTACTGGACAACCCGAAGGACAAGGGTCGCTGCCTCCTGCAGGCCGCGCGGATGGCTGTATCGGGCAACAACCTCCACGCCGCAATGGAGCTTGCGGAAAGCGCGTCAGTCACCTTCGAGTCGGCGGGGCTAGTCAAACACAACGAGTCTGCATGCAACCAAATCGGCGCCTTGTTCGCTGCCCACGACCTGGATACAGCCGCCGCTTGGTACAAGAAAGGTCTTCAGATCTCTTCGCTCGATTCGGATTTGTACGGGCCCCTCCTCATAAACCTGGCCACCGTCAACCTGAAACGCGGCAAGTTGGGAGAGGCCGAAAACGCCTTGGAAGAGGCAAAGAGGTGGGCGATGAGTCGCAGCTCACCTGAGGTAGACCGTGTCCTGTCACACCAGGCCCTTCTCATGGGCATCATCGAGTTTGAAAGGCGCAACTGGAAGAATGCCCGTCAATACTTCCTCTCCTGCGTTGAGAGAGAAAACGAATTGGAGTCTGAGAAGTTGGCAACGGTCTGGCATAACCTGGGGATGATCATGTACAGAATGGACGATATGGTCGAAGCCCGTAAGCACCTTACGAAAGCTCTGGAACTCAACAAATCGATAGGACTCCATCCAAAGTGGGCCACCGGTCTCGTCGAGATTGCCAGGGTCTCTCTACGCGAAGGCAATCCCGAAGAGTCTCAGCGACTCGTTGGCGAAGCCATGCCTCACATCGACGAGCAAGCCAACCGTGAGAGAGGATGGGCATGGCTCATAAGGGCCTGCATACACAGGAATGCGGGCAGACTGCCCCAGGCCGTAGAGCTAGGCAGGCAAGCGGTGGATTGTTTCCAGAAGGAAGGAGTCCAGCGAGACCTGGCGTGCGCAGCCCTTTGGTTGTCTCAGGTGTTCAGGGAAATGGGTAACAGCCAAGAGGAACGTCTCATGGAAAAAAGAGCGTTCCAGATCTATGAGAGGCAACACTGGGACATGAGGGAGCTGCACAGAGAGTGTTCGCTCTTGAGCCCAAGCAAATCCTCATCATCGAGAGGAGATGAACCCCAATGACGATCTATTTCGAATCGAGAGGAAAATCGAATACGGAGGAGACTGCCCGCTTGGCGCTCCAGCGGGCCAAAGACGCCGGCATCAAGCACATCGTGGTCGCCTCCAACACCGGCTTCACCGCAAGGCACTTCATCGAACAGGGCGTTAGCGTGGTATGCGTCACCCACCACGTCGGATTCAGAGGGCCGGGACTGGACGAAATGGGTCCCGAAACCCGCCGGGAACTGAAAGAGGCCGGGGTCCAGGTCTTGACCACAACCCACCTATTCGCCAACGTCGAGAGATCCATCACACAGAAACAAGGCGGCCTATACCCCGGAGGGATAATCGCGGACACCTTGCGCATGTTCTCACAGGGGGTCAAAGTCGCTCTGGAGATCGCTGTGATGGCCCTGGACGCAGGCCTCATCCCCTACGGCGAGCCCGTGATCTCCGTCGGAGGCTCGGGCGGAGGCGCCGACACCGCGGTGGTAGTCATACCGTCTCACGCCAAGACGTTCTTTGAAACACAAGTGTTGGAGATCATCTGCAAACCGCGGAACACTAGAGGTTAAGTGACCGTCAAGCACACAAGAGAAGGGTGGCGCCAATGGCAGGCCTTAGTGTTGTATCTTTGTCTCGTCTGGCCGGTTTTGACGTGTCGCTGGGAGAGGACGGCCGTCTCATCTTCGGAGAAGACGTCTCAGCCCCCGAACCGTCGGCTCGGCATCTGGAAGACCTCTCTCAGGTTCTCCTGTATCCAGGGGAACCGGGGCCCGA
>CAZYFG010000081.1:0-3913 GCA_964646835.1 uncultured Eubacteriales bacterium
TCTTCCACTTGCCTCCCCGCAGAAACCTCTCTGCCTCGTTCACTCTCCGCGCTGCCGTCATCATCAAGGCAAAGGCAAGGTCGGCAGTGGTCTCGGTCAAAACCCCGGGGGTATGGGTGACCACGACACCCCTCCGCATGCACGCTGCCACATCTACGTTGTCATAGCCGACCGCCATGTTGGCCACTACTTTGAGTTTTGGGGCGCAGTCCAGGAGCCTCTCGTCGATACTCTCGGTGAGCAGGCTATAGAGGCCCTCGACATCCCGGACCTCTGACTCCAGGACGTCTCTGGGGACCGGTTCGCCCTCCCTGTTCCAGATCCGGTACTCGCACCGCCCGGCGATTATCTCCAGGGCTTCGCGGGGGATCCTTCTTGTTATGTAGACCCTCGGCTTCATATAGATCACCTCTCGCTGCAAGCATTGTACCAATATTTCAGAGGTTAAGCGCCCCAAGATAACGAAGTGAGAACCTGACCAAATGGACGGGAGGGGTCCCCATGGCCGACACGGCCCTCATGAAGAAAAAGGTATGCGAAGAAATCGAGAAACGCAAGGACGAGATAATCGAGATAGGCAATGACATATTCGCCCATCCTGAACTCGGGTACAAAGAGTTCAGGACCAGCGAAATCGTCGGGAAAACGTTCAGGAAGATGGGGCTCACCTACCGGGAAGGGCTCGCCATCACGGGCAAAAAGGCTCGCATCCAGGGCAAGGAACACCGGCTAAATGTCTGCATCATGGGTGAGCTTGACTCGGTCTTGTGCCCCGACCATCCCCACGCCGATCCGGAAACTGGGGCCGCGCATTCCTGCGGGCACAACGGCCAGATCGCATCCATGCTCGGGGCCGGGTTTGGACTGGTGTTCTCCGGAGTCATGTCCGAGCTTCATGGAGATGTGACTCTGATGGCGGTGCCGTCAGAAGAGTACGTCGAGATAGAGTACCGTGACTCGCTAAGGCGCCAGGGGAAGATCAAGTTCTTAGGCGGCAAGCAGGAGATGATCGCCATCGGAGCGATGGACGATATTGACATCTCCATACTCACCCATCTCTCCGCGTTCGACGACCCAACCAAGAAAGCCAGAATTGGCGGCACCAACAACGGATTTATAGGCAAAAACATCTTCTTCAAAGGCAAGGAGGCTCACGCCGGAGGCGCCCCGGAAAAAGGCGTGAATGCGCTGAAAGCAGCCATGCTGAGCCTTACCGCCATAGACATGCAGCGAGAGACCTTCAAGGAATCGGACACAATCCGGATCCACCCCATAATCACCAAGGGTGGCGACCTGGTGAACATCGTGCCCGCCGACGTCCGTGTCGAGACTTATGTAAGGGGCAAGAATGTGCCGGCCATCCTGGAAGCCTGCAAGAAGGTCGATAGATGCCTCCGGGCGGGCGCCCTTGCTTTCGGCGCGGAAGTGGACATCCGCACGCTGCCGGGATATCTCCCCAACACCAACCATCCGGACTTGGTTGAGATGCACCGCAGGAACCTCGTGAGCCTTGTCGGAGAGGATGCCGTGTCGGTCTCGGAAGGCCACTCTACCGGGTCTACGGACATGGGGGACATCAGCGCGATCATGCCCGCCATCCACCCTTACGGCGGAGGCGTTATCGGCCAGGCTCACACGAAGGATTACGAGGTCGTTGACCCTTATGTTGCCTACGTCGTTCCGGCGAAGGCCATGGCGATGACGGCCATAGACCTTCTGGCAAACGGCGCGGCGGAAGGGCTCAGGGTGAAGCGGGAGTACAAACCCCTCTTCACCAAAGAGACCTATCTCAAGATGTGGGACGAGGCAGTGAGAGGGCAGTAGCCGCGTGTGTGAAGGGAGCCTGCCGTGGCGGCGGGCTCCCTTCGGCGTCCCTTCGCTGGGCTCCCTTTGGCGGACCCTTTGGCGGGCTTCCTCCGGGTCCTGGGACCTAGCGCTCCGCTATCTGGACTCAAGAGCACTTCTTCCCGAAGTACCTCTTCAGCATCCCGGCAAGCGCCTGGGCGTGCCTGGCCTCGTCACGCGAGGTCTCGTCGAAGTAATCGTGGGCGGGGTCGATGCCGAGTTCCTTTGCCTTCGTCGCGGCTTCCTTCTTATACTTGTTCGCCATCTGCTCTCCCGCCAGCATCTTCTTCAGGTTCTCCTCGGTGGACTCGGAGATCCGTCCGGTGAGTTCGGCGTAACCCGCCGCGTGAGCCGCCTCCTCATTGGCGATCCTGATAAGTACCTCCCCTATCTCGGGATATCCCTCGCGATAGGCCTGTCTAGCCATTGCCAGGTAGAGACCCACTTCCATGGTCTCGCCGCCGAAGTTCTTCCCGGCAACTTCCTCAAGGGCCGTGTCCTTGCAGACTCCGAGTTTGACTTGATTGATCAGGTCCAGGTTCATTTGTTAATCCCCCTCATCTTCTTTTGGAGTGTCTCCGGATCTCGCTCGACAATCCGGGCAGTACCCGTAGAAGCAGCAGTCCAGCGCTTCGACATCCCAGTTGGTGGCAGCCGAACCTTTGCGGAGAAGGTCATGGAGGATGGGCTCCAGTGTGCCGTTGGTGTCGTCCACCCTGCCGCATGCGCGGCACACCAGGTGCGCGTGGGGCTCTACGTTGGCGTCGTACCGGTAGACATTCTCTTCCATGCTGATGCGCCGGAGGAGGCCCGCTTCCTCAAGAGCGTGCAGAGTCTGGTAGACCGTGTTCGGGCTAAGGCCTGGGAAGTCCGGTTTGAGCCGGCCGTAGACCATCTCCGGGCTGGGATGGGCCTTGCTGCCTGCCATGAGCCGCATGATGGCAAGCCTCTGGGGCGTGACCCGCAAACCCGCGAGTCTTAGCGCTTGCTGCTCGTCTGGTTTCACCCGTTCTCTCGTGTCCACGTCGGATTCACTCCTTACTGTAACCAATCCTACATAGTAATCATTCCTGTGTCAATAGGTGAGAACGATCTTTTTTTGTCACAGTAACACACGCCGGCCCCGAGATCACAAGCAGCCATGCCTCGATTCAGAGCATGGCTGCTGGAGGTACTAGTCGGCTCTCCTACTCGATTTCGCAGAAGGGGCAGACCAGTGGAAGCATTTCGGAGGACCTAATCACGTACTCGAACGCGCTGTTTGTTGAATTGCCGCTGTGCACGCTGACAAAGACTCGGATCCTCGCGTCAGGCGAGGACGTGCAGACAACAACCTCGAAGTTGCCCGCATCGGCCGTCAAGACGGCGTCCTGCGCGCAGCACGAAGCGATGTCAGCGATAGTCGCGGTCTGAACCGGCGCGGGCGGGCAAGCGTTATGATCCACAAGCCGGACATGTACCGTGACCGGTTCTTGGCCGACGTTCTGCACTTTCACATTGATTGCGTTGTTCTGACCCGTGCGGATGAAAATAGGCCCGGTAGTCTGCGGCCCGACAATGCCGTCACCGTTGCCGTTGCCATTCATGTTCTCCTCGATCTCTTTGACTTCGCGCTTTATCTCCCTGAGCCCGTATCTCCTATGCCTCAAGAGGCAGAGGATGGCATTGAGCTTCGCAAGCACGCGGCAACAAAGAGAGTCCTTTCCCCGACTGCACTCCTCTTCTTCGTCACAGCACTCACTTTGACCGTGGCCTTCGTGAGTCTCGCCGTCGCCCGTTAACTCGCTCAATATCGACCGCAGGAGTTCCTCTAGGTCTCTGCCCACCCCAAAATACCCCCCTGGTTTGGTGTTCAGATAAACCTATGTGAGCCAGACCTCGTGAAGAACGGACCGACGCGGCCCTCGGGCTATCGTTCGGGCCCGCCAGGCAGTAGACACACGGACAACATGAAGAGCCCCAGCAAGTACCGCACAGAGAATGCTCTGGATATGCTCATAATCAGTTAGGAAAACGCGAGTTCTTTTCGTCTCCGTGACGAAACGGGCCCTCGCTCGTTGCTGTTAGT
>CAZYFG010000081.1:3923-8752 GCA_964646835.1 uncultured Eubacteriales bacterium
AGGGGTGTTGGGGGTGAGCGTAGGTTTGGAAGAATGGTGTGACCGGACACGCCCTAAGGTGTACCGGTACATTTACGGGCTGGTTCAAGATCGTGAGCGGGCGGAAGATTTGACCCAAGAGACTTACGCGCGGGTCTTCCGCGCCTCGCCATCCGAAGCCAGGTCAGAGGGATACTTGCGCGCGGTTGCTCTGAACTTGGTGCGAGACGAATGGAGGCGTGACAAAGCCCGCGGAGTCCCTGTGCCGCTTGAACCCTTCGAGGACCTCTTGGAATCCAAGACCGACGACCCCTACATCACTCTCCTGGCAGACCACGTGCGTGAATTGATGGAAAGACTCCCGGAGGAGCAAAGGCAAGTGCTTGAGTTCAGGATCATCTTGGGACTATCCCGAGGCGAGACAGCTGCGAAGATGGGAAAGACCGAGGCCGCGGTACGGGGGCTTCAGTACCGGGCCCTCCAGAGTATGCGGCAGCTTCTCTCTCACATCCCAAAGGAGGTGTGAACACGATGGGTAGAACAGAAAAGACTCCCGAAGAGGAGCTGGACGATATCATCGATGTGCTGAACGCGGGCAGAAAGCCGGGAAGGGACGCACCCGTCAGTGAAGAGATGGAGAAACTCCTGCCTGCACTGGCAGCGGTGCGCCATCTGGCGGAGCCGCCCCCTCCGCGGAGTAGGATTCGCTCGACCGAGCGAATCTCTGGGACCGGTGAACCGTCGAGTTCCGAAACGCGAGGGCACGCCTTCAGACCTTCACTGAAGCGGTTGGCGACGCTCGCGATAGCGGCAACGATACTCGCGGTTATTGGACTATCGCTGGTGCCCCGGCTTCTAGGCCGAGATGTCGTGCTGGCCATGAGCCGGGCGGTTGAGAGGGTAACCAGCTACCACGGCCTGATGGAAGTGCGGGCGCGAAACGCCGCAGGCGACGAGTGGATGGTCCGCCGCCTGGAAATATGGGTGGACGGCGAGAAGTACGCCGTCAAGCAGGATGACGGTACGACCACAGTCAACAATCTTGAACGCAAGTGGCAGATAAGGCCGGAAGAAGCCGTTGTGGCCATTTTCCCTGTAGCTCCCGACGCAAACAGGCGGGGCATCGACCTCCGGGATGAAGCGAGGCGGGCACTCGAGTATCCGCACTCAGTGGTAGCGGAAGAAGCCTTAGCCGGCAGGACCGCCCATAAGGTTGAGATTTCGCCGCCGGGAGGACTCCCCTACTACCTCTGGCTGGACGAGGAAACAAACCTCCCCATCCAGCTCAAGACTGCCATGACCAATGCACTCGAAACCGTCTATACCTTCACGAGCCTGAGTGTCAACGGAACCGTGGACCCGTCCCTGTATGAGTTCCGAGTTCCCGATGGCTTCAGCGTACTCGAAGAAAACCCCGGCATGGCGGTGGTGAGTATTGAGGAAGCCAAGACCGTGAGCGGTGTTGACATTGTGACTACGCAAGAAACGCCCCGCACGGTACTGGCCTTCCCGGACAGGGTCGTGTTGGTGTACGAAGATTGTGAAGTCATCCAGGAAGAGGCCCGCGGGGAGTTCAAGATAGCAGGTTACGCGTCAAAGGGCGCAGCCGCGGGTGGCCCAGTAGAGGTATTACAGGACTCGTACCGGTGGCGCCAAGGGGGTCTGGAGATAACGGTTCAGGGCCCAAGACGCCTGGAACTGGCAGTGCAGTTCGCGCCCGACTTTGAGCTGCCTCCGGCTGGAACCGACCTGGTATCCAGAGCCCAGGTGAGGGTCCAGGTTGACTTGGAGATTGCCGCGCGCAACCAGGAACAGGTTGACGGCGGGCACTCGCCGTGGCAGATCGATCCTTCGATGGTAGCCATGCAATTCGTGAATCTGGAAGCAGGGAACGTGGAACACGGCGAGTTCACCGTAACCGAGAACACTGGAGTAGAAGCAATAGTTGAGGTGGAATTCGGTAGCATAAAGACCGTCTACCTCCAGAAACTTGTGAGACAAGACGAGTCGGGCATCTGGTCGGTTGTCGGTTACGACCCGAGGTAATCCCCCGGATCCGCGTCTCTATGAGACCAAAGGTCCCTCCCTTGGCCACACGGGCTAAGGGACCTTTGTCATTAGCCGACCTGCAGACGGGCGTTCAACCGCTACGCCTGCTGTTGTGACCGTTCAACCCGATAGTGACAGGAGCGGTACAATGGTTCAAGGATTGGGAGAGTGAGTGCGTGATGAGGGGCTTGTCGAGGAAGTTGGCTGTGGTAGCGATCCTACTCCTTTTTGGAGGGATGCTGGGTGCCGGGTACGTGGCCTGGAGGATGGGCATTCTTCCGGACTTCCGCCCCCCTCTCAACGTTGAAACCGTACTGTCTGGAATCGACGCGAACATGAACGGCATAGATGACTCCCTCGACATAGTGACGGGTGCCCGAGCCCAAGTCAGAGCCAAAACAGCATACAAGAGCGCGTACTACCAAGGTGGTTATCCACCCGAAGCAGAAGGAGTATGCACCGACCTTGTTTGGCGAGCGCTTTGGAGTGCAGGGTACGACCTCAAGACATCGGTGGACCGGGACATCGCCGTGGCAGTCGAGGACTATCCAAGGGTCGAAGGCTCGCCTGACCCCAACATCGACTTCAGAAGAGTGCCCAACCTCTTCGCATTCTTCTCGAGGACTTCCACATCCCTCACTACCGAGGTTAAGCCCTGGGACTCCGGTAACGCCGCGGAATGGCAGCCTGGGGACATGGTGATCTTCGGGAGAGGCTGCGACCATATCGGAATCGTCTCTGACAGGCGTCTGAAGAACGGAATACCCTTGATCATTCATCACGGGTGGGGTCATCCGGTGGAGGACAATGCCCTGGGGTACCTCGTAGATCAGATAGCGGCGCATTTCCGCTTGGATCTCAAGAAGATCGAGACTAGATGAGCGAGACCCTTGATTCGCCATTACATGATAGGCCGTTACATGAAAGGCCGCTACTTGACCTTGAATGTCTCCCGGTAAACTGACGGAGTCATGCCAACCGTTTCTCTAAAAAGCCTTGAGGAATGGCTATTGTAGTCCATGTAGCAGGCTGCAAATGCCTGCGCGATTGACAGGTTGGTATCGAGCAACTTTTCTTTGAGCCTCTTGATTTTGCAGTCAGTGTAATACTGGTGCGGGGTTACTCCCATGTGCTTCTTGAACAGCTTGGCGAAGTGAGACCTGCTCAGGCAGGCCGCCTGCGCCGCCCTATCTGCGTCAAACGGCTCATGCAGATGAGTCTCAATGTACTGCCTGCCCAGACCTATTTCTTCCTTCCCACGGTAGACTCTCTTGATGATAAAGAGGGCCGCAAAGAACTCAACCACTCCGTCAGCGTTCTTTAGTGGGAAGCATACAATATCCGAGCTTATCGTCTGGATGTCTCTGTCGACGACATTGAAATACCGGATCATATCCCGGTAGGACGCGTTGAAATCGGTAAGATACACAGTCTTGCCGGAGAGCGCCTGCCTGACCTGATTCACCACGCCAAGCTGAATCACAATCGGGTCTTTGAAAACGTTGTACTTGCCCACGTGCGACTCTCTGCTCCGTATCCCAATCATCTCTATGGCCGCCTTGTTGATCATCACCGCGGTCCCGTCACGGGAGAAGATCTGTATCGGATAGGGGAAGCAGTCAAACACCGCCGCAAGCAGCTCCTTTTCCTCAGGAAGCGCCCGGATCGCCTCAGGAAGCCTACGCGTATCCTCAACCTGAACCCGCACGGTATGACCCCCCCTTGTTCTTGGCCTGGGATCTTCCCGATAGGCCGAAGGAGAGACGCCTAATCTGTTTCTAAACAATCTCGCGGAATGCCCGTTATACTTCATATTACAGTCGGCGAAAGCCTGAGAAACGGCGACGTTAGTATCGAGCAGCTTCTCAGCCAACTTGCTCATCTTGTAGTCCACGTAGTACTCATACGGGGTTCTACCGGTGTGCTTCTTGAACAGCCTCGTGAAATAGCCCTTGCTGAGAGACACCGCCCCTGCGATCTCGTGGACATCAAATCTCTCGAGCCAGTGGCTCTCTATGAACTCCTTCGCCCTCTCGATTTCGTCCTTGCTCCGGTAAACCCTCCTGTTGATGAGCAAGGCCACAACGTGAGTCACCTTGCCTAGATCATCAAGAGCGGGGAAAACCGTGATGTCTTGGTATACGGACTCGACATCGAAATCCCTGATGCCGTAGCGTTCCGAGATCTCCTCCAAAGGAACCCGAATGTCGCGGAAGTAGACGGTGTCGCCCTCGAATGCCCGTTTTACCTCATGAAGCCGGCCGGTTGCGATAACTGCAGGGTCGCCTAGCACATTGTACTTGCCCACCACCACACCGGGGTCCGAAGAATGGTATTCAATCAGCATGGCCTCGTTCACCAGCACCGAAGTGCCATCAGAGGCGTAGACGTGGATCGGGTAGGGTAAGGATTCGATCGCGTTGGCAGACAGCCCTTTTTCAGAAAGCGATTGCGACGCTTCTCTTGCCATCCCGGTCTCAAACCCTCCAGCTCTGCTCGGTTAGTTCTGCTCAGTTAGTTCAGGACACTCAGAATCTTCACTTCACATCACTTCCTATTCTAGTACAAGCCGCGACAAGACTCATCTTGATGGAAGGACGATAGGCTCCCTCCGTTCCTGGCCCCTGTCACCGATGATAGGCGATTGTGGTGGGGATGAGGTAGGTGCCCCGCTCGGCCATCATCTAGCACGAGTAGCAGCAGTTGCTCCGCGCTACTCCTCCCAGGTGACTACTCCACCCAGGTGACCACTTCGTCCATGGGTTTGCGCGAACGCGCCGCGGGCGACTCCGCCGGGTAGC
>CAZYFG010000082.1:0-7630 GCA_964646835.1 uncultured Eubacteriales bacterium
CCCTGCACCAGGCGGAGAGACAATGAGCGTTGAGGCCAACCGTCCCCGAGGACCCGCGAGTTCCCGGGCCAACAGCGCTCCGGCCCCCCGTACTGCTCTGGCAATCCTGAAACAGAGTCCTGAAACCTCGCGTATCCGCACGGTCCCATCGGCCCATACGGCAGCCTGACCGCTCAAGCCGACCCTGTGTCCCCCGGGGATGGTTATGTAGCCGTTTGCGAACTCGCTCTCCAGCGCGTAATAGGAACAATCGCTTACCAGAGAGAGCGTGTGCTCGATCTCTTCCTTGGTGACGACAAGGCTTGGAAAGCTGGGGTTTGACCCGCTGAACAAGAAGTCACCCTGGGGGAGAACTACAGAGACCGGAAGGCCCGCCCGCAACCTTATCTCATTCACGGGCGTGCCACTGGGCAAGGAAAGGACGACGGCCCGTTGGATGCGTTCGGGGAGGAGAGGTAGCACGTCACGCTCAAGAGCGGTCCATCCGGGGTCCCCTTCGGAAAGAGACGAGTCTACAAAACTCCGGGTAACCTCCCGGGAGGCCCGAAGAACGCCTTTTCTGGCTGGGGAACCCATAGAGACTTCACCTTCCCGTTGTCATAATGGGTGAATGACGTACCAGTATAGGGGTTGTCATAACATATTTTGGCAATCCCAACGGTATGACTCAGGGAGGTGTAATAGGGGGGTCAACCCAATCGGCCGCTAAGGCGGCAAGCACAACGCGAGGCATCGTCGGCTTCAAATAACGAGAGAATCGAAGAGCAATGAAGAAGGCCACACCAAGGTCCCATCCTTCGGTGTGGCCTTTACTCTCGCCTATCCCCGCACGCCCGCACCCGTATAGGTCTTGGACGTTACCGAGATATTACCGGGAAACCGAGGAAACGCAATAGCCTATTCCGGATTCCTGTCCTTCTTCGGCTCCGGCGCGTCTTCGTCATGACCGCAGCACGACTCATCGTCGCACTCGCACTCGAGGTCTATGTCCAGATCCTCGTCATCGTCGTCCCACTCGATGTCGTCCTGGGAAAACGCTTCTCCGCACTCGGGACACACGATCTCGGTCTCGGGGTCATCAAGGACCGATGCCTCAATCTCCAGGAGCTCCCCGCAGTGGGGGCACTCAACCTCCACGAAGTCCTCGCCATACACCGCCTCTTCGACGTCCGACAGGTCTTCGTCGACAGACTCCACGTAGTCTTCCAGGTCGTCCTGGGCCTCAGCCAGTTCCTCGATGGCCTGAGCCATCTCCTTGAGTACGTCCGAAATGACCTTGATCGCCTTGCCTTCCTTGGTGCTGTCCGATATGTCCAGGCCCTCAACGAGTCCCTGGAGATACGAGACTCTCTCCTTCAACTGAGACATCTGAACCCCTCCTTTGTTGTCGACTCCCGTAACCGCCGGAGCTACACCCGCTCTATGTAGGTGCCCGTCCGAGTGTCCACCTTAAGGACATCGCCTACGTTCACAAACAGCGGGACCTTGACCGTTGCTCCGGTCTCAAGCTTGGCGAGTTTGGTGCCGCCAGTGGCCGTGTCCCCCTTGAACCCGGGCTCGGTCTCGACTACCGCGAGCTCGACGAAATTGGGGACTTCGACCCCAATCACCCTCGTATCATAGCTCAATATGACGACGTTCATGTTCTCCTTGAGGTAATTGGCGCCTTCCCCGATGTCTTCTCGCCTTACCGTGACCTGCTCGTAGGTCCGGTTGTCCATGAGCGTGTAGTCGTCGCCCACGGAGTAGAGGAACGTGGCTTCCTTCCGCTCGATGAGAGCCCTCGGGAGCTTCTCGCCAGCGTTGAAAGTCCGCTCGAGCACCGCTCCCGTTATCACGTTCTTGATCTTGGCCCGCACGAAAGCGGAACCTTTTCCGGGTTTGACGTGCTGGAAATCAACGACTACCCATGGCTGGCCGTCAATCTCAACAGTCACTCCGGTGCGAAAATCGTTTGTTGATATCATGCGGACACCTCGCTAACCGTATGAGCACCTAGCCTTCTATGACAGTCAACTCTTTCGGGCTTCCTGAAAGTATCTCCCGGCCGCTTTCCGTTATATGAACCAAGTCTTCGATGCGACATCCACCGAATCCGGGTATGTAGATGCCCGGTTCAACGGTGATCACCATTCCCGGCTCCAACACGGTCTCGCCTCTCTTGCCCGCGCTGGGCCCCTCGTGTACCGCCAGGCCAACCCCGTGGCCGGTACCGTGACCGAAGTATTGACCGTACCCTGCGTCCTCGATGACTCTCCTCGCCGCGGCATCGACATCCTTCCCAAGCGCGCCGGGCTTGGCCGCCTCCAGACCCGCCAACTGGGCCTCAAGCACAACCTTGTATATCTCCTCATGTTTTTTGTCGAGCGAGCCGATTACAAACGTCCTCGTCTCGTCCGAACAGTACCCTTCATACCTTGCCCCGAAATCGATGGTGAGGAAATCCCCTGGGGACACCTTGTTGGCTGTCGGCTGCCCGTGAGGCAGCGATGACCTGGCGCCGCTCACGGCAATGATGGGAAAGGCAAGCCCCTCGGCTCCGAGCCGTCGCATGGTGAATTCCAGCTCAAGAGCCAGCTCGATCTCGGTCACTCCTACTCTGATGGACCGCGTGACCAGTGAAAACGCCTGGTCGGCGATTTCTTGAGCCTTGGCTATGAGGGCGATCTCGCCCGGAGTCTTCTTCATCCGGAGGTCTTCGACCCAGCGCGACACGCCTTTCAGGCTGACTCCCTGGAACCTCTCCTGCATCCTCTCGTACCCGGCGTAAGTGACCTGGTCCTTCTCAAAGGCGAGGGAGCGCACGCCTTCTTTTTCGAGGGTTTCCTTCACACGGTCAGTCTCCAGGCTTGTCTCTAGTACGGTGCAATCGGGAGCTTCTTCGGCCGCTTGTTCCGTGTATCGGGAGTCGGTGAAAAGGTAACAGGAATTCTCGGTGATAAGGACCTGCCCGGCGTCTCCTTTGAACCCCGTAAGATACCGCCAGTTGAGATATGTAGTGATGAGAAAGCCATTTACCCCTTCACCGGCCATCTTCTGGCGGATCTCGGCCAACCTCTTCTCAAAGCCCACGAATCCACCCCCGTGACTGGCAATTTTTACTTGCCCATTCTACCATAGACGGGGTCCGTTCGGCGACTGCCCGAGCGGACCCCTAGACACTTCAGGTTCCTTAGCTGTAGAAGGGGAATCTTCCTGTCAATTCCTTGACCTCGAGAGCGATCTTCCGCACGCTCTCCTCGTCTCCGATGGACGAGAGAGTCCGGTCGATGAGCTCCGCGATGGTCCTCATCTCAGGTTCTTTCATCCCCCTGGTCGTGACGGCCGGGCTTCCTATGCGGATCCCGCTCGTGACCATGGGCTTCTTGGTGTCAAACGGTATGCCGTTCTTGTTGACGGTGATGCCCACCTTGTCGAGGGCGACTTCGGCGTCTCTTCCGGTAATGCCCTTTGACGTCAGGTCGACCAGCATGAGGTGGTTGTCAGTGCCGCCTGACACCAGCCTGTACCCGCGTTCCATCAAGGACTCGGCCAGCGCCTTGGCGTTCTTCAGGATCTGCACCTGGTACTCCTTGAACGCAGGCTCGAGGGCTTCCTTGAACGCAACGGCTTTCGCGGCAATGACGTGCATGAGGGGTCCGCCCTGAATTCCCGGGAAAATCGCCTTGTCGATGGCGGTGGCCCACTCCTTGGTACACAGGATCATCCCGCCTCGCGGCCCTCTCAGGGTCTTGTGAGTAGTCGTGGTCACGAAGTGCGCGTGTGGGACTGGCGACGGATGGAGCCCCGCCGCGACAAGCCCGGCGATGTGAGCCATGTCGACCATGAAGAGAGCTCCGACTTCATCCGCGATGGACTTGAAAGCGGCGAAGTCGATTATCCGGGGGTAGGCACTGGCTCCGGCAACGATAAGCGCCGGCTTCGCTTCCTTGGCTATCTCCCGCATGCGGTCATAGTCAATCCGCTCGGTCTCCCGGTCAACTCCGTACGCCACGAAGTTGAAGTACTTTCCGGACAAGTTCACGGGGCTCCCGTGGGTGAGGTGGCCTCCGTGAGCCAGGTTCATCCCGAGGACGGTATCTCCGGGCTTCAGGCACGCGAAGTACACGCCAGTGTTCGCCTGCGCTCCGGAGTGGGGCTGGACGTTGACGTGGTCGGCGCCGAAGAGAGCCTTAGCCCTGTCTCTTGCCAGGTCCTCGGCTATGTCCACGACCTCGCAGCCTCCGTAGTAGCGGTGGCCGGGATAGCCTTCGGCGTACTTGTTGGTCATGACGGAACCCATGGCCTCGAGCACCGCTTCGGTCACAAGGTTCTCCGAGGCGATAAGCTCGATGACGCTCATCTGTCTCTCTTTTTCGTCCTGTATCGCTCTGTAGATCTCGGGGTCCGCTTGGGCCAGTGGTTTCACATCTCTCCCGCCTTTCTGAATGGAATGTTTTCTATCTCGAAAGCATGTGGATGGGCTTCTCGCTCACCCCGTGCATCGCCTCAAGCATGGCCTCCGGGAGCGTCGGATGGGCATGGATCATGTTCGCGACCTCTTTAGCGGTCATGTCTGCCTGCATGGCGAGGGCGGCTTCGTGGATAAGGTCGTCGGCGTGAGGCCCTAGGATATGGACTCCCAGGATCTTGCCTGTGTCGGCGTCGCCTATCACCTTGACCAAACCGTCGGTCTCGCCTATGGACAGAGCACGTCCGTTGGCGCTGAAGGGGAACTTGGAGACCTTGACGTTGTACCCCTTCTCCTTTGCCTCCATCTCCTTGAAGCCGACCGACGCGCACTCGGGGATGGAGAACACGCACGCGGGGATGACCCTGTAGTCCATGTGGGCTTCATGCCCGAAGATGTTCTCCATGGCGACCATGCCTTCCACCGAGGCGACAGGCGCCAGGAACGTCTTGCCGACAACGTCCCCGATAGCGTAAATGCCCTTCACGCTTGTCTGCATCGTGTCGTCGGTCTTTATGCCGTACTTGTCGTACTCGACACCCAGGGCCGCAAGGTCGATGCCTCCAAAATGAGGCACTCTTCCCATGGCGATGAGGATGACGTCGGCGCGGAATTCCTTGCGTTCGCCTTCCTTGGTGTCCGCTATGAGGACCTTTTCGCCGCCTTCTTCGCGCATCTCCTTGATGTAGATGCCCGAGTGGACGTCTATGCCCTTCCTCTTCAGGATGGGCATGAGCCGCCTGGAGATCTCCTCATCCACAGGCGGGAGGATCAGGGGCGAACGCTTCACCATGTCGATCTTGGATCCGAAAGCGTTCCAGATGCACGCAAACTCGACGCCCAACACTCCGCCGCCAATGACCAACATCCTCTCGGGGACGTGGTCAAGCTCCAGGGCGTCATCTGAAGAAATCGCATGGGCCAGGCTCTCTTTGGGCACGGGAGGAAGCTGCTGGCTTGAGCCGGTGGCGAGGATGATGTTCTTCGTCTCCAGGGTCTCCTTGGAGCCGTCGTCGTAGGTGACCTCAACCTTGCCCGGAGCCGGGACGTTGGCCCAACCCCGGTACACCGTCACCCCGTTGCCTTTAAGAAGCATCTCGACGCCGCCCACAAGCCGGCTCACGGTGTTGGCCTTATGGGCCATGGCGCCGGCGAGGTTCAGCTTCACTTCTCCTACCTCAACGCCAAACTTGTGTGCCTCCTTGGCGTTAAGATACGTTGTCGCCGCGTGGACAAGGGCTTTCGTCGGGATGCAGCCGACGTTCAGGCAGCAACCCCCGATCTTGTGCCCCTCCACCAGAGCAACCTTGCCACCCAACTGGGCTCCCTTAATTGCGGCCACGTACCCGCCCGGGCCGCTACCGATAACGACTACATCAAACACTGTCTCTCCTCCTTAGCGCTCTTCCTAGTGCAACTCCTCATCCTGCCTACCCCGTTCCATGGTCCAAGCAGGATTTCCGTATTTCGTCTCCATGAGTCTCCGGGTTTCCTCTTCTTCTTTCGCCGTTAGGGTACCCGGTTCAAGCCGCCAACCCAAAGCGGCGGCAAACCCTGCTTTGAGGTGCTCCTCAAGCTCGGTCCTCTCGCAATCCCGCCCAAGGGCTTGGGATACTCCGGCAGCCTTTCTCTCAAGCATCGCCCGGGCCCTCTCGGCGTGTTCCGGCGAGCTCGTGCGGATGCACTTCGTGAGCTTGGAAGCATCAAACGTGAAGGGAATGGAACCGTGCTGCAAGATCACACCGTTCTTCCGGTTCTGGGCCGAGCCGATGAGCTTCTTTCCGTCCCACAAGATCTCGAACCATGAGGGAGCCGAAAAACAAGCGGCCTGACGGAACCTGGGGTCCCTTGAAGTAACCCCGCGCTCAAGCGCGGCGATGGTGGCCGGGATGCCCATGAGGCGAAGCCCCTCAACCAGCGCTTGGGAAATGCGACGGTAGGTCTCCAGCACGGACCCCGGCAGCAGCTTCTCCGGCACCACGACGCTGTAGGTAAGCTCGTGGTCGTGAAGCACCGCCTTCCCGCCGGTCAACCGTCTCACCAGGTGAACCCCAAGAGACGGCAGCGCCTCGAGATTCACTTCCCTGGTTGCGTCCTGGAAATATCCCAGCGACAGGCACGCGGGGTCCCACTGGTAGAAACGCAGCGTAGGTCCGGTTTCACCCCGCGCGCAAGACCTCAAGACGGCTTCGTCAACCGCCATGTTGAAGCTGCCGGTCGCAGGTTGGTGGGAAATGAGGCGGACCAACATCGAAGATTCCCCTCCCTGAAGCGTGGGTTAGGCCAGACCGCTCTCTTTCAAGGCCTGTTTCGCTTCCTCCGCCGTGAGAACCCGCGGGTAGTTCATCATGACCTGCCCGGGACGCTCGTTGTAATAAGGCCTATTGCAGTACAGGCACCCGCTTGTCTCGAAAGGTTTTCCCGCTGTGACTTCCTCCCAGAGACCGGGCCGGTCCAGGCCGATGCCGACGATCTTCCCGTCCTTGAGTTCGATTTTGCCCGCGTCTCCTCCTCTTTTTAGGAAGTACGCGGCTAACTGCACCCTCCGGTAGTGGCCCACACCGGGCGGCGGCGCGCCTTCCAAGGCGGTGCCCCTCACGGGCGTGAAAGCAAAGAGCCCCACGGTGACTCCTGCCGAGCGAGCTCTCGCCAGAAACTTGACAGCGTCCTCCTCGGTTTCGCCGAGCCCCACTATAAGGTGGGTGGAAACGCGACCGGGCCACAACCCGGCAGCCTTCTCGAGGACCGCCCAGGCCCGTTCGAAGGACCCGCCCTTTACCCGTGCATACACCTCGGGAGAAGCCGCGTCCACAGGCAGTCCGACGTTGGTCGCTCCGGCGTCGAAGAAGAGCTTCACCCTGGCGACCGACACCGGGGTCACGGCGACGCTCAGGAGGACCCGTGACGACATCTGCCGCAGCCTGCGGATGAACTCGAGAGCCGGACCCTGAGAGTCAGGGCACTCCACCGTCTGAACGCAAGCCCGCTTCAGGACCCCCTCAGAAAAGGCCGCCGCGAGGGGCTCCCGGATCCTCTCCCAAGAGAACCGGGGCCAGGTGACCCTGGAAAGATGGTTGGGGGCGGATCTGCTCCCCCGGGCTTGAGCGCAGAATGCACACGCGTTTAGGCAGTCCTCTCCGAACAGGAAATGGGCGGTCGTAGGCTTCTCCATGAGCCTGG
>CAZYFG010000082.1:7681-7958 GCA_964646835.1 uncultured Eubacteriales bacterium
CGCGCAAGGCCTAAAACCGCGGCCGTGCCCAACGAGACTCCAATCGGGACTGTCTCCAAGTCAAATCCGGTCAAATGAGCAGCACTCTTCCTTCCTTATCACAGTAAGGCCTAAGTTCTCTGCCTCCCGGACGGCGTCGGGGTGAGGCAGCACTATACGGTCACACCCCGCGCGGACCGCCAGCGGGTCCAGCATCTGTCTGTATTTGCCCCTTGGACGCATGCAGCCGAGGGAGATATCAAGCTCCGGGGCGCGCACCCTGGTCCAAGCCATGAGC
>CAZYFG010000082.1:8015-8718 GCA_964646835.1 uncultured Eubacteriales bacterium
GGGGGAGGATAGCCCTCCCAAGCCGTGCCTTCGGTGGGGATGAAGACGATGAAGATAATCCGGTCTATCCCCTCCTTGAGCAGGAAGTCGACGGCGTCGTACTCGCCCTTCAGGGCGCCTTTGTGGAGCCCTACCAGGATATGGGGCACTACCTCGGCTTTTCCCGAGCGCAGGTTCCTAAAGGTCTCCACGTAGTCGCGGCCCGTCCACTTGCCGTGGAACGCTTCTCTGATTGTCTCCTCGTCCAACACGAAGTCAAAGGAGATCACATCCGCAGTCCGGGCGATTGCCCTGGCGGCCTCCGGAGCGGCCACCCCCGGATGCACGTTTATCCTGAAACCTCTTCCCTCGTCCTCAAGCCGGCGCGACAACTCCGTCACTTCTTCCAGACGAGAGAGGAGCGGGACGGCTCCCGAAGCGTCGCAACCCCCCGAAAGGAGGATGCTCCGGGGCCTCTTCTCGGCAAGAGCCTCCGGCAGGCGCTTTATGTCCACCATGCGTTCCAGGTAATGTCCCCCACAGTGGGAACACCCCAGGGCGCAAGATCTCCCCGTGACGCTTACGGCCATGGTATTCGTCGGATAGACGGCCCATAGGGACGCGGGCCGGCCCTTCCGGCGCGCCGAAAAGGCATCCTCAAGGACCCGCTCCAGGGAGCTGCTCCGGTCTCTCTCCAATCTCGCACCACCTGTCTTCGTATAGG
>CAZYFG010000083.1:0-3790 GCA_964646835.1 uncultured Eubacteriales bacterium
CGGGGTTCAGGGCATCTCGGACCTGGTCATGGTGCCCGGCCTCATCAACCTCGATTTCGCCGATGTCCGCACCATCATGATGGATACCGGGTCGGCCCTCATGGGTATCGGCGTGGCTCACGGCGAAGACAGGGCTATTGAAGCCGCCAAGCAGGCCATTTCCAGTCCGCTACTGGAGACGGGCATTGACGGTGCAAGGGGCGTGCTCATGAACATCACCGGCGGACCGGACCTGGGCCTATTCGAGGTCGACGCCGCGACGGAGATAGTAATGCAGGCAGCGGACCCGGACGCGAACATCATCTGGGGCGCCGTGATCAACAACGACTTCACGGATACCGTTCAGGTCACGGTGATTGCCACCGGGTTTGACCGTGGAGGCGCGCGGCGTCCTCCGATCAGCAAGCGGGAGCCGCTTCCGCCTATTGACGCTCCCGACCTACTCGAGGTGCCTTTCTTCCTTAGGAAGCAGAAATCTAGCGAAAAGTCGCGCTGAGATCTCCGGGCAAGATACCAGGTACGGACAAGGTTCGCACCTCTTCGGTTGTATGATCGCCCTGTAATAAAGAGGGCAAGTCCTGAATAGGCATTGCCTGCGGGGTGATCGACCCGGATGGTCCGGTACATTTACTGGGACGTTCTCTTCCTCACGAACTTCGCGGTGAACTACATCATCCTGGTCGCGGCCGGGAAGCTGTCGTCCAGGACCATTTCCCATTGGCGTCTACTCGTCTCATCGCTTCTGGGTTCCGCCTACGCCGTGTCCGCGCTGGTTGTCCCCCTGAAAGCCGCGTATTCGCTCCCGGCCCGGGTAGCCTTTGGTCTTCTCATGGTCGCCCTTTCCTATCCGGAAGCGAGGGGCGCCGCGCTGGCCAGAGTCACCTTCTCCTTTTTCCTATGCTCCGCCGTCACTGCCGGCACGGCTCTCGCGCTGCAGAGCCTCGGCAACGGATCCGTCGTTGCCGCGTCGCTCTTCTCGGGTCACGCGGTCGTCCACTGGTACGTTGTGGCCCTGTCTCTGGCGGTTCTCGCGGCTCTGCCGGTCGTCGCCAGGATGAACGGGTACATGCCACTGAAACGGCTTCCTCTCATGAGGATCGAGGTGAGCATCGGCGGCAAGACTCTGGGGATCACCGGACTCGTCGATACCGGCAACAACCTGCGGGACCCCGTTTCGGGGCTCCCGGTCATCGTCATCGATTGGGATGCCCTCCGGGGTCTCATGCCTCCGGAGGTCTCGGCGTTTTTCATGTCCACTTGGGACGCCATCCCCCTCGCCTTGCCCGAAACGAGCGTGGGTACCCGGCTCAGGCTGGTGCCCTATGAGAGCCTGTCGGGCAAGCGAGGCGTCCTGCCCGGATTCCGTCCCGACCGTTTGGCCCTCGTCGGAAAGAACGGTCTCAGGGTCTTCAAGAACGCGATTGTGTGCGCGTCAGGCGAGAGACTGAGCCCGAGCGGCCTTTACCAGGCTCTCTTGCATCCCGACCTTGTGAACCCTTGATTCTTGGAATAGCCTCGAGGAGGTGCCCGCCCATGTCTCTTGGAACCATTTGGACTCGCCTGATACGTGAGATTAACGTCCTGCTCCGGGCCTTGGGTATAGGGGGCAGGATTGACTACGTTGGAGGAGCAGAGGCGCTGCCGCCTCCTCTTACCCAAGAAGAGGAAGGGTTGCTCCTCAGCAGGTTGCGCGGCGGAGACGTGGACGTAAGGTCCACGCTGATAGAGCGCAACTTGAGACTGGTTGTCTACATCGCCAAGAAGTTCGAGAACACCGGCATTCCCGTGGACGACCTGGTGTCCATCGGGTCTGTAGGACTCATCAAGGCGGTATCGACTTTTGACATAGACAAGAACATCAAACTGGCCACTTACGCGTCAAAATGCATCGAAAACGAGATCCTCATGTACCTCCGGAGGACCATGAGGGTGAAATCCGAGGTCTCTTTCGACGAACCGCTCAACGTGGACGGCGAGGGAAACGAGCTGTGTCTTTCTGACGTGAAAGGCACGCCCGACGACCTCATCTACGGCGATCTGGAGAAGGAGGACGACCGCCAGGCCCTTCGGACCGTGCTCGGCAGGCTTCCCTGGAGGGAGCGGACCATCGTGGACCTCCGGTTCGGGCTCAAAGACGGCATCGAGAGGACCCAGAAGCAAGTCGCCGACATGCTGGGCATATCCCAGTCATACATTTCGCGTCTGGAGAAGAAGATAATGCAGCGATTGCATAGGGAAATCATCACCTTCCAGTAAGCTCCTGTATAACCCCCGGTTCGATTGTCAATACTCAATATGATTCGCTAAATATTGGAAAAGTCGACCGGGGGGACTACCGCGCTTTGAATAAGGTCGAGATCTGCGGCGTCAACACAAGCCGGCTGCCGGTCTTGTCCGGAGCCAAGATGAAAGAGCTCTTCCTCGCAAAACAAAACGGAGACACGACCGCTCGGGAGAAACTCGTAAACGGCAATTTACGGCTTGTCCTTTCCGTAATACAGCGGTTCACCAATAGGGGCGAGTACGTGGACGACCTCTTTCAGGTCGGGTGCATCGGGCTCATGAAGGCCATAGACAACTTCGACCTTTCGCAGAACGTCAAGTTCTCCACCTACGCGGTGCCGATGATAATAGGAGAGATCCGCAGGTACCTGAGGGACAATAACCCTATCCGCGTGTCGCGTTCTTTGAGGGACGTGGCCTATAAGGCCCTCCAAGTGCGCGACACTTTGATTTCCAGACTGGGCCGGGAACCTTCGGTGAAGGAGATCTCCAAAGAACTCAAGACGCCGGAAGAAGAGGTCGTATACGCCCTTGACGCCATTCAGGAACCCATCAGCCTCTTTGAGCCCGTCTACCACGACGGAGGCGACCCGATCTTTGTGATGGACCAGGTTCGGGACGAGAAGGGCGAAGACAGCGCCTGGGAGCAGGAACTCACCATCGGCGAGGCGATGTCCAAATTATCCGAGCGTGAACAGGCAATAATAAGAATGAGGTTTTTTGAGGGAAAGACACAAATGGAGGTCGCGCAGGAAATCGGCATATCACAGGCCCAGGTGTCACGCCTGGAAAAGGCGGCGCTCAGGCACATGCGCAAAGATATGCTGGTAGAAGCCTGAAAGGGGGTGGCGCATATGAAAAGAAGGAAAGCGAGAGGCGCGTTGGGTCAGGCCCTCCTGTTGGCCGTGACGGCCGGACTCATCTTGTTCATGGGGTGGGGTTATTCCCAAGCCCACCGGGCCGAGAGAGCTTATACCGACAACAATCTCATGAAGCTTAGGGACGATGACGCCATTCCCACGGTGACGGGCGAGGCGCTCACGTCTTTCCACCCGGACGCGTCTTTGAGGCCGGATGATGTGCTCCGCCTGCATATCCCCGCCAACTCGGACGAGGAACGTGACCAAGAGGTCAAGGAAGCCGTCAGGGACGCCGTAATGGAGCGTTTCGGAGGCCTGCTTCAGACGGCCGCTGACGCCGATGAGGCAGCGAGACTTCTGAGCCCGCGTCTTTCGGAGATCGAAGCCTTGGCCAACGAGTGTCTTGAGGCGGAAGGGGTATCCTACGGCGCAAAGGCATATCTTAAGACCGTCTACTTTCCCGAGAAGACTTACCCGCTCTCAGGACGCCAAGTGTATCTCCCCGAGGGTGATTATAAAGCGCTGCAACTTGTCTTAGGGAGCGGCAAGGGCGCCAATTGGTGGTGCGTGATGTACCCGCCGCTATGCTACTTCGACCTGGTCCAGCGAGGCGTCATACCGGGTGTGCCGGCTTCCAATGCAGGTGA
>CAZYFG010000083.1:3800-5727 GCA_964646835.1 uncultured Eubacteriales bacterium
GAAGGCGTCACCGTCATCTACGAGGACCTTACGGAAGAAGTGAAGGTAGAGGTACGTTCCCTTCTCCTCGATGCCATCAGGGCAGGGATCTCGCGGATCGGAGAGGCGCTCTCGACTCTGGCCCAGACCGGCCTGACTCCGCCCAGTATCCGCAACGTGGAGTGAGTGAGGGAGACCCGTCCAACTAACGGGCTTCTCGCCAAAGACTCACCAACTCACCAGATACACACCAAAGACTCACAGTACGCCCCCGGCAATATAATGCCTTAGGGGGTGGTACTATGATCCGCGCCTCAGATCTGGCCTCACGGGACGTTGTGAACACCGTTGACGGTCGCCGGCTGGGCAACATCGTCGACGTGGAACTGGACCTCGCGAACGGGAAGATCCTGGCCGTTGTCGTTCCCGGACAGCCAAAGATGCTAGGGGTCTTCGGACGGTCCGACGACTATGTGGTTCCTTGGGAGAATATCAAGAAAATCGGCGAAGACGTGATCCTTGTGGAGATTTCCGAACGGTACCTAAGGCGGACACGCTGAAGAAGAGGTGCCATGCTTTGCCTTGACTTACTCGGAGCGGCTGCACTACTCTCATGGTGGACAAAGAGCGGAATAAGCCCATGAACCAGGAGAAAGAGATCATTGGCGAGACGTTATCGCTCCAAGGCAAAGATCAGGTCAATGGCGCGCAAGGCAACCGTCCTCGCCATAATCCTGTCCATAGTGTTGCTCCTCACTTGGCCTTACTTGAGGACAGCCTTCCTTCGTGCCACCATCCCAGTCGGCCGCGGTACCGTTGGCTCTCTTGAGGAACGGACCGACGGCGAAGCGGTGTTCGCCGGGGGAGTGACCCTGGTTAAGGCGCCTGCTCCGGGTACTCTCAGGCTTCTCGTCAAGGACGGCGAGTCTGTGAGAACCGGACAGGTGATAGCCGAAGTGGGCGAAGCCGGAGCCAAAGAGGCCTTCGACGACAGCCTCCGGTTCGCCAAAGCCCGCCTGGCTTCATTTGAGGCCGAAACTCGAGATGAATTTGAAAGGCTGTCGGCGTCAGTCGAGGCCACCTATGCCAAGGCGGTAGACCTCTTTTTCAGATCACAAGATGCGGCCGCAGGAGGCGCGACGCTCTTGTCTTGGGAGTATGAGTCTTTGTTGGAGTTGGAGGAAGGGAGTCTCCGAAGAGATGCCGGCAGGCTGGCTCAGATAGAAGAAGAGAGGGCGGCCCTCGCAGCCAACGTGGCCGCCATAGAGGCGGCCCAGGCTTCTTCGGTTGTGAGCATCCTTTCGCCTGCTTCCGGTGTGTTCTCCACAGAAGTGACGTCCATCGAGACGAAGTTTGCCAAGGACGCCGTCTCAGGCAAGAACGCCGCCGAGCTCGCCATCCTCGCCAGAGAGGCTAGGGAAACCCAGCCGAAGTCTGTCAAAGACGGACAACCGGTTGAGACCGGGGACATATTGGGCAGGGTTGTATCAGGTCAGAACGTCACTTTCTACCTTCCTGTCAGGACAGAGGACAAGCCGGACGTCCGGAAAGGCGGGCGGGTGGACCTATCGCTCGGCGACGGTACCTCTGTGCAGGCAAGGATTACCGAGGTCCAGGACGGCAAGCCTGCGGGGTATTCCATCATCGTGGGCGAGATCGCCCTCATGCCGGTTCAATCGGTGACCAAGGCCGGCCACGTTGGGATCATCGTGAAAACCCAGTCGGGCGTCCTTATCCCCAGATCGGCGCTCATCGACCGCGACGGGCGCCAGGGGGTGCTACTGGTTCAGAAGACGTACGCGCGGTTTCGGGAAGTTCAGGTACTCATGGTCAAGGGAGACCAAGCAGTGGTGAAAGGCATCGAAGAGACAGAGGAAATCGTACTTCGAGCATGGGGATTCCTGGAGGGCAGACGGGTGAGATGATTAGGACCAATCTTGCGGCTGTG
>CAZYFG010000083.1:5762-8635 GCA_964646835.1 uncultured Eubacteriales bacterium
CGGGAGGCGTGCGCGAGATCCGGACGCCGGGAAGATGAAGTGAAGATAATGGCGGTTACGAAGTCGGTTTCGGCCGACAAGATCGCAGAGGCGAAGGACGCGGGCATTTCGCTGTTCGGGGAGAACCGCGTCCAAGAGGCTGCCGGGAAAGCTCGCGAGGGGGCATTCCAAGGGGCGTCCATCTGCATGATCGGGCATCTTCAGACCAACAAGGCGTCATTGGCGGCAAGGGTTTTCGACGAGGTTCACTCGGTAGACTCGGACCGGGTTGCGGACGCCCTGGCCAGACACGTTTCTCGTTACCGGAAGGATCCGCTCCCGGTGCTCATGGAGGTGAACGCCGGACGCGATCCTGCCAAGCACGGGGTGATGCCCGAAGAAGCCCTCGCGTTGGCTCGGTACATCGCTTCGCTTCCCGCGCTACACCTTAAGGGCTTGATGACGGTGGCTCCGCTTGCCGGAGGCTCCGGTGCAGCCCGCGAGTGCTTCAGGACGCTCAGGGCCCTTAGAGACAGCATGATCCGTTCCGGGATTGACCCTTACTCGCTAAAGGAGCTTTCCATGGGGATGTCGGCGGACTTCGACATCGCCGTGGAGGAAGGCGCCACTACAATCCGCCTCGGGACCCGTCTTTTCGGACCGAGACAGTGAACGAGACATCATAGAGCTTCCGGACCGCGGCGTTTCTCGAAAGACATCTTTATTTGGCCGAATACCGTGAACAAGAAGGTACGGTCCCGGTTCTTGTTGAACCTAACACCTGGAGATGACGCAGGATGCGAGGAGGGTCCGGTATGGCTCTTACAGACGACTCCAAACCCCTCGACGCAGACATCCGCAGGCTCTCGCCGCTGGATATTCACAACAAGGAGTTTTCCAAGACTTTCAGAGGGTACAGCGAAGATGAAGTCGATGAGTTCCTTGACCTTGTTGTCGCAGAGTTCGAGAAGCTCATAAGGTCCAATGAGGAACTCCAATCGGAGATGTCCGGCCTGGAATCTCGTGTCGAGCACTACCGCGGACTTGAGGAGACACTGAAGAACGCCATACTCCTAGCGCAGAAAACCGCTGACGAGATCAAGGAAGCTGCTTTGAGAGAAGCGGACGCCATCAAGCGGCAGGCCCTCCTGGACGCGGACAGGACAAGGGACGAGGCCAACGAGATGCTCAAGAAGAGCTATGAGGAGATAGAACGGGCACGTCAAACCCTTCTGCGGTTCAAGACCGAGTTCAAGTCATTCCTGGAATCGACCATTGATATGCTGGAGGCGGGCACTTCGGGCATCCTCGAACGCATTAGCCGCAGGGACTAGCGCTCCAGGGCGCCGCCGTCCGGTCCTTGCCCGTGCGGCCGTAATGCTTGAGGCCACGACCTGTCCAAGTCTGCGATCTACTTTATTTCGGATTGTTGGGACTGTATTCGATTATGTTATGATTACGCGCTTTGAAAGGCGGCTGGCATATGACGAGGGGCAAGACAATCGGAATACTTGGAGGCATGGGTCCCGAGGCTACTGCGGACCTCTTCATGAAGATAATCAAGGCTACTCCGGCAAAGAAGGACCAGGAGCATTTCCGCGTTGTTATCGACAATAACCCCGCCATCCCTGACCGGACGGCCTTCATACTGGGCAAGGGTGAAGACCCGGCGCCGCTCCTGGTCGAGACGGCGAAGAACGTGGAACGCATGGGCGCCGGTCTCATAGCCATCCCGTGCAACACGGCCCACTATTTCCACGGCGCGATACAGGCGGCCGTGAAGGTCCCTGTCCTCCACATGATGCAAGAGGTTGCCCGGCTCCTCAAAGGAACCTATGAGCGGGTGGGGCTCCTTGCTTCGACAGGCACTCTGAAGACCGGGCTGTACGAGAAGGCCTTGAAGCAATCGGGCATCTCGGTCGTCGTCCCTCAGGGAGGCGACCAGGATGAGGTCATGGACGCCATCTACTCGGTCAAAGGGGGAGACTTAGAGAAAGGCCGGGAGATAGCGCTCCGCCAAGGCGCGCTCTTGGTGAGGGCCGGGGCTCAGGCGGTCATCGCCGGTTGCACCGAGATCCCTCTGATCCTACGGGACGGCGACTTGGAAGTCCCGGTCATTGATGCGACAAAGGTGCTGGCTGAGGCGTGCGTGAGACTAGCTGACGGGGAGTGAGCAAATTGTCCAAGAGCGCGGTCCTTTTCCAAAACGGCAGTTTCCACGTGTTTCCCCATGAGACCAGAGAGCGGGAAGCCTTGGCCGCCTACCGCGGGAGGATTCTCTACGTCGGGGACAGGGAAGACGCCCGAAACGCGTTTCCCGCCGGCACCGAGGTTGAAGTGGTCGACCTGGGCGGCAAGACTGCGGTCCCCGGCTTCATCGACAGTCACTTGCACCTTATGAACCTGGGAGTGGGCTTACGGAACATCTCCCTTCACGATGTGAGTTCAATCGCCCGGCTCAAGGAACTGGTGGCCGAAAGAGTCAAGACGGCTGCCCCGGACGAGTGGATCCTGGGTAGAGGTTGGGACCAGGATTTCTTTGCCGAAAAGCGCTACCCCACCAAGAGGGACTTGGACGAGGCGGGCGGCGGGCGTCCCGTGTATCTCACAAGAGCCTGCGGTCACCTTGCGGTGGTATCCTCAAAGGGGCTGGAACTGGCCAATGTTACCCGTAATACGCCGGATCCGCCCGGCGGCGTTATTGACCGGGACCTCTACGGAGAGCCCACCGGAGTCCTCAGAGAATCCGCCCAAGGGCTGGTGAGGGGCATAGTACCCCCGGTCGGGAGCGAGACCTTGGTGGAAGCCACCAAAGAGGCCATCCGGTATCTCCTTGAGAGAGGGATCACGTCTGTTCACCCCAACGACGGATATGCCGGTCTGCAAGGGACCAG
>CAZYFG010000084.1:0-4895 GCA_964646835.1 uncultured Eubacteriales bacterium
GTGCCTTTCTCCTGGTCGCTGGTATTTCCCCTATCAAAAGTGGTTCTCAGAGACCTTCCACCATTGACGGTCGTATCCCTCCGGTACTCGCTGGGTGCGGCCTTCCTTGCGGTCGCAGCGCTGGGCGCACGAGGAGGACGTGAAATGGGCACCTTGCTGCGCACGAAGTGGCCTGCCATGTCAGCCCTCGGGTTCGTCGCTGTCCTCTCCAACGCGAGCCAAGTAATCGGGTTGAATTACTCCTCCGCGGCGGCCGGGACAATCATCGCGTCGACAGCGCCCATCTATTCGGCCGTTCTTGGAGCGCTGCTCCTCAAGGAAAAGATCGGCGCCAAGCAGATAGCAGGGCTCTTGCTGTCGCTGGCCGGGGTAACAGGTATTACGCTGGCAGGCAACGACGGCTCCGGGGGAGACACCGCGCTGGGCACAGCGCTCATGTTCTTGGGGGCTATTTCGTATGCCCTGTACACCGTCTTGGGAAAGAAGTGGGACGCTTCCTCTGTTCCGGTATTGGCTGTCAGCACCGGCCTGGGGGTCATCCCGTTCCTAGCCCTGGCCGCGCTGACCGAACCCCTGGGCCAGTCGTTGGCAGCCGCGTCTCCGGGAACGTGGCTGAGCCTCGCCGCCCTCGGCATCCTGCCGACGGGAGTTGCTGTGATCTGGTACTTCATGCTGGTATCAAGGCTCGGAGCGACACGCGCCGCGTCAGTCTCTTACCTTGTGCCGGTCTTCGGACTGGTTCAGTCCAGCGTCTTCTTGAAAGAGCGTTTGAGCCCCGGACTACTACTGGGAGGACTGGCGTCCCTGGCCGGTGTGGCGCTGGCGCAGTATCGGGGGAAGGATGCGATGGGCACAGAGACCTCCGCAGAAGCGCGAGAACTCGACCGCTAGTTAGCCAGTTCGCCGGGCTAACCTGGACACCAGTTCACCGGTGGGTCATCGATACAGCCTGGTGACCGATGTGCTCATGGACTTAGCCTGTTGACCGATGACCTCATCGACCCAGAAGCCCCAAGTACCGCCAATACGGTATCGATACGAGGATAACCAGCACAGCGCACGCCGACGCCACCAACGACATAAGCGTAGCCTTCCTCTGCCCGCACAATCGGTCGTGAACGGCCTGGTTGGATACCAGATAGACGTCGCTCTGGAACGGCAGTATCCATATAGACTGGACCATCAGGTGAGCCGTAATCCCGATCGTCCAGGGGCTGATGCCTGCGGCAGTCGCCACAGGGGAAAGGGCCAGCACCATGAGGGTAACAACAGCGAAATCGCTGATTATGAACTGACGAATGACGAACACAACCAGCATAAGAAGCAGGAAGAACAGCGAGGGTTGCCGGCTTAGCGGAGCAAACCACGGCTGCAGCACCATACCGAGCCACGAGTCGACGCCGAGATACGGGAGGACTTCCGAAAGACCCAAGGTGAAACCGGCGTAGATGAGCCCTGTCCATGCTATCTTCCCTTGAAAGGAGTCCCGGGTCAGAGCACCGGTCGCACTGAGGAAAACCACTCCGGCCAGCGCAACTGCGGCAGCGTTGATGCCGTGCCAGGGCTGGGTTATCCAAAGGAGCAGGGTCGCCGCGATGGTCCCCAGCGTAGCCTTCTCGCTGCGGCCCAGAGGACCGAGAGCCTTGATCTCCCGGTCTAGATACTCGCGGGAGAGAACCGTTACCTGTTTGGGCCGGCAGAATAGCAACAGCCCTACCCAGAAGGAGACCAGCAGGAGGGCAATGGTCGGTAGGTACGTAAGGAACCACGAACCCCAGGTGATGCTTGCCCTGAGTCCCTCCGGGAGCACGGCGAGGAGGACGAAGTTCGTGACCGTTCCCGTCATGAAAAGGGGCCCCATCAGGGCGAATCCGGCAAACATCGACAAGTACAGCGCAGTCGAGTGGTCTGAACGATCCTCAAGATCCATGGCTTCGGCTATCCCGAGGACAAAAGGCGCAGCCATGGTGGCTTTTCCTGTTACCGTCGGCACGGCCGGGCCAAGGGGGATGCCGGCCAGGATGAGTCCCGCGGTCTGCCCGGCAAACGTGGGCGGAAGAGCGCGGAGCGACAGAAGTGCTGCCCTTCGGAGCAGCCCGGATTCTGATACCGCAACTCCGAGCGCAAAAGCACCCACGGTCATCCACCAGCCCGGCGTGGAAAAGCATGCGAAGGCGACCTCGAACGGCACGATCCTGAAGGCAAGCAGGCCAACCCCCATAGCCATGGCCACGATGTAGTCGTCCATCAAGTTTGCGGACCATGAGACCATCGTCCAGACCAAGAGCCCCACGGCTCGCATGGCTTCTCGGGAGAGTCCCTGCGGAGAAGGCAGCAATCCTATCGCTATGCAGGCGACCGTGGTCGCCAGCAGGATGACAGTACGCCGGGACGTCTTTAGGCTAGCCATGACTGTTAGGGGCTAGGTCCCCCAGGATTCGAATGAGCAGCATACTGAGCTCCTTACGCAAGCCATCAACTTCGCCGACGGCCCGGTCCTCGTCACCGGCGCCGCCGAACCTCTTGCCCAAGCGTCGTCTTCTACTTTGTAAGCATAACGCAACCCTGGACAGCTTGCACGTGCCAGTCAACCACCTAAACCAGTACCGGGCTTCGTCATCAGCAGATGCCAGTAGCCGTCCCCTCTCTCTTCCCTGACCGACTCTTTGGATGTAATGGGGCCCTGGGGCGCATACCTTGAGATTTCATGGGTCCCTGGGCACACGTCTTTGGATTTCATGGGTCCCAGAGCGCACATCTTGAGATTTAATGGGTCCCACGGCACACATCTTCAGATTTCATGGGTCCCAGAGCGCACATCTTTGGGTTTTGTGGGTCCCTGGGCACTCATCTTCAGATCATGGGTCCGACGGCCCTCGCCCCAGAATCTGGCGAGAAGATGCGCAGTCAGCGTGGGGCTTCTCCTAGTGCGTAATCAGATAGCTGCGAAAGAGACACAGCCATTGGACGTATCGCATCTCGCCCGACATAGGTACACAATCCAGGCCGGCCTGATTCAGCGCAATTGACAGCTGCTTCTTCGTGAAGACTCGCCGGAGCAGCCCGGCCACGTCGGCCAGCCCATCCGTCACAAACCTCTCATATGAGCGCCAGTGCTTCGGCAAGACGTCCGGTTGGGCCTTCTTGCGCATATGAAAAAGCACGACATCCACCGAAGGGCGCCGTGGGAGTCATCCCTCCGCAACTGGCAGACGATGTCTACCTCGAAATTTGGCTTAAGCAGCAAGGATCCAAGCGACTCCCGGGGGATGCCCGCGAACCGCTTCGCGGCCGCCTTCGCCATGACCAGCCATGCCTCGACGGGCTGGTTGGCGCTCCCACTGATCTTCCGGATGCTGGGCGTCGTGATGCAGAACGGGATGTTCGAAAACACCTTGTAGGTACCGTGGCCGGGCAGCCGCCACGTAAGGAAGTCCTGGTTGACGATGTTCACGTTGTGGCAGCCGGCCGTTCTCGTGGCGGTTCTCGCAGACATGGCCGGGTCGATCTCCACCGCCGTCACCCGGCCGCATACTCTTGCCAGAACCTCAGTTATGTGGCCTTTACCCGGACCGATCTCGATAACATGGTCATCGCGGCACAGACCGGTGAGGCCGACAAGCCGCTCAATGGTCTTGGAGCTTGTGAGGAAGTTCTGAGACACGGATACAGGCGGAGCCTGGCCTCTCTTGAGACAGCGGGACAAGATAGATGCACCTCTTTGGGTTTGGATTCGACCACAAAGAAAGGCACAACGAAGAGAAAACCCAGATTAGGCGTCCCTTCGATGTGCCTTATTTGCGGAGGCGAATCGCACCCACTGGTTGCATCAACCCTCCCTGCGCCCAGTCCTAGAGCCTATAATACCACAGGAGCATGACCTCATCCTGAACGTCGGGGTGGCCCCACGTCGCGTCGGCATATGCATAGCGGTTGATCGCACCGAGTTGGGCACCCTGTCTCGCGTAGAACCTGCACGCGGCCACGTTCACGTTCTGCGTCTCTATCTTCAGCATCTTCAGTCCTTGCTCACGACACCACTGAATTGCTGCACGGAACAGCGCCTTCCCAATACCTCGCCTCTTGTACTCCGGAGCCACTCGGATATCCCACAGAACGGCAAGGTCATCCCGTCCCTCCAACATGCGGATGTCGGGAGTCCTGGAAACCACACAAGCCGCACCAACCGGTCTGCCCCCTGCGGTGACCAGGAGGATACACCAGTTGGTTAGGTCCCACTTCACGGGCCAGTCCTTGGGGGTCTCTGCATACGAATCGTAATCCTTGACGTACGGGGTCGGGACCGGCACCAACTCCATCGCCAAACCGCTGAATCCTCCGTCGATTGCTTTCACCTGCAAGATGGACTGCACTTCCACCAGACTTGGTACGGCGCAGTACTCGTCCAGCCGCTCAGCGCCTATGCGTTCGAGCAAGAATTCCCCGTCAAGTCCTGTTGCGATACCTTCACGGCCTCCTGCCGCTTCGCCGGTATCCTGCTGCGCGTTCTTCACTCGCTCCATCGTGCTCTACCCCTTTGCATCGGCGACCCTACAGTATGCTATTATAGCAGCCGCCTTCTTTCCCGACGCTGTCGAATCAGGAGAACCATGGCCCACAACCGCAGGCGCAGCTGTGGGCCATTTCGTTGAGTGCACTCTACCCCGGCACATGACCAGCCTCGCTGTACCCCGAGCGCTCTACCACCCTGCCGTCCTTCATGTACAGGACTTGGTCCGCGCGGGACAAGACTGCCGGCCGGTTTGACACAACCAGGCAGGTGAGGCAGTGATCGGCCGAGACCCGGTCCTCCAATATCCGATGCCACAGAGCCTCTTCCGTATCCACATCCAAAGCGCTTGAGGGATCATCCAGCATGAGGAGCAAGGGCCGCC
>CAZYFG010000084.1:4958-8634 GCA_964646835.1 uncultured Eubacteriales bacterium
GGGCTTGCCCGCCCGAGAGCCTTGGCCCTCCGGTGCCGGCCTGCGTGTCTAGACCGTCGGGCATGCCGGCGAGGTCATGTTCCAGCACCGCCTGCTGAATGGCCTGGTCCAATAGCGTCGCGCGGGAGTCCAGCCCCAGAAGGATGTTCTCCCGGATGCTTTGACTGAAGAGGTACGGGGCCTGCGGCACATACCCGCATCGAGGAGGTATCATGAACGTGGCCGGGTCGTCGATCAGCCTCTCGTTCCAGAGAACTTCGCCTTCCTCCAGCGGGATGAGCCCGAGGACTGCCTTGAGCAGCGTAGTTTTGCCCGAGCCCACCTCACCTGCTACCGCGGTCACGGTACCGCCCCTTAGGTCGAAGCTGACGTCCCGGATGCCATTATCGGTACCGGGATAGACTGCGGTCAGTCCCCTCACAGACAGGGTGCCCAGGGACTCGGGTGGCCGGACGTAGCCTTCTTCATACAATTCCTCTCCCGCCGGCGGGCCTGCAAAGTAAAGCGGCCTGGGCACAACCAGGTCTCCGGCGGGCGGATTCCCGAGAAGCTCCGTCATCCTGTCGAATGAGACCCGGAGCTGCCTGAGGCGCGCGCCCCATCCCCGAGGTACACGCTGTGTTCTCCGATCACGGTGAGATAGGAGATGAAGAGGGAGAACTCGCCTATCGAGAGCGACCCACCCGCTATGGAGTTTGCGGCAAGCAGCATGATGACGCCTCCACCGATGGTGACTGTTCCTGCCTGAATGGATTCCATGCCGAGGGTAACCCGCGTCTCCCGCAGGGCGACCTCCTTCCGGGTCTCACTTAGACCATCCAGATATGCCCGGGCAGTCTCCTCAGCTCCGGCTATCTGAATGGCCTGGGATGCGCCGAGCACCTCTCCCATCAATTCGGTCAGTTCCTCTGTCGCGGATCGCGTATCCCTGCGCCTTTGCTCGATGAGTTCGCCGGCTATCTGTGCCACTACGACCACTAGGCAGAGCGGCAAGAAGACCAGCCGGGTTAGGGCAGCATCCACCCGGTAAAGGACTACCGCTGCAAGTACCAGGCTCGCCGCGCCTCCCAAGAGATCCGGGATATTTGAGACGACTTCCTCCGGCTCGCCGGCATCGTCCCGAAAAAGGGTCACAGTCTCCCCGGGCGACGTCTTGAGGAGGGCCGCTCGCGTTAGGCCTAAGAAGCTGCCGAGCAGGTTCCGCACGACGAGCATGTAGGTGTAGAAGGCTCTCGGCGGGTCCACCATGCCTCCGGCAATGAGAACCCCGGCCCTCCCTGCCGCTACGCCAACAAGTAGGGCGATAAGCGAGTAGACCCCGTGGTTCGTGCCCTGGGCGGTCGCCAACGAATCAAAGACCGCTTTCACGACAAGACCGGGGGCCAGCGTACCCAGTTGCTGGGCGGCAAAAACGAAGGTATGGACGACATAGAGCCCAGGCTTGTAGAGTACCAGCCGCCAGAGCAGTCGAAGAGTGCGTATCATTTGAGCACCTCCTCAATGCCGGTGCGAAGCAACCTCGAGTACCGGGACGAGGGGTCGCTCGCGAGGTCTTCGCGCCTCCCGTGCTCGACGACCCGGCCACCCTCGAGTATCAGGATGTCATCGGTCCTATCCAGCGTGGCCAGACGATGGGCTATGATGATGCCGGTCCGGCCCCGGAGAGACGCCGATATGGCGGCTTCCAGGCTGGATTCGGTCGCAGGGTCGAGGCGCGACGATGCCTCATCCAGGATGACGACGGCCGGGTCTCGCAGGCTCAGGCGGGCGAACGCCACCAATTGAGCTTCGCCCGCTGACAGGTCCCGGCCGCCCGGACCAATCGCGGTGTCCAAACCTTCAGGCAGACCGGCCAGCCACTCACCCAGCCCGACCTCATTTAGAGCCAGGCGCAGTCGCTCGTCGGGGATGTTCCGGTCAAAGAATGCGAGGTTATCGCGCAGGCTGGTTTTCAGGATCTGCACGTCCTGTGTGACAAACGCTACCCGCCTTCTCAGGTCAGTCAGGCGGAAGCCCCGAATGTCTCGTCCGCCCATTCTGATCTCACCGGAATCCGGGTCGTAGAACCGGAACAGAAGACGGGCGATGGTGGTCTTTCCTGCCCCGGTCCTCCCCAGGACCCCCAGAACCCGTCCCGGTTCCACGCGGAAGTTGACGTTGTCCAGCACCACTTCTCCGCCATCTTCATAGGAGAAGGTGACACCTACGAACTCCACGCTCTGTGGGCCCGATTCGAGCGTTGGTGAGGATTCACCGACGTGAGAGTCCGACACAGTCGGCTTGTTGGAGAGAAGCTCCGAAACCCTGCTAAGGCTCCCGCCCGCAGACTGCATCCCGCGTAGATTGACCTCCAACTGCTCCAGAGGACGCCTCACCATCTCGGCGTAGGTGAAGATGGCGAAGGCAGTCCCGAGGGTTATCCGTCCCTTCAAATAGAGGGCCACGGCCACCGCGAGAGCTGCAGCCGTACCCGTTGAGAACAGGAACACCCCGGCAGCTGCGGTACGAAACCGGGCCCCCATCGCCCGGCAGTGCCAGGGGTACCACAACCTTGCGTTCTCATGAAGCCTCCGCAGGACCCACCCGGAGGCTCCGCAGGTCTTCACGTCTTCCATGCCCTCTATCCACTCGCTGAGACATCCGTAGAAATGGGCCATGGATTCCCGCACCTTGGCCCAGAGCGGAGATGCCGCTTTCCGCATCCTGAGGAGCACGAAGAGCGCAAAGCCTGAAGACAGGAAAACCGTAGCGCCCGCCAAGAGGTTCGTCCGGAAGAGGACGACGAGGGCCATCGCCAGGTACAATGCGTTGGCGACCACCCCTGCGATAAGCCGAGAAAAGATCCCGGCTAGATTGGCCGAGTCTCCGTCAATTCTCTCTACCAGTTCGCCTGGGCTGTGGGTCTTGCAGAACGATGGACCCAGACTTAGGCAATGGTCGATGAGGCCGGCCCGCAAGCTGTTAGTCGCTCTCCACCCCACATCGTCGCCGAGGTACTTGCCCCAGGCGCCGGTCAAGTGATGCCCGATCGCCAGCGCGGTATAGAGGAGAGCGAGCCGTTCCAGCACGGCAAAACCGGACCCGCCCACCGCCGCGTCGATAAAGTCGCCGATCACCTGGGGCGCCCATACCTGCAGTCCGGTTGATGCTATCAGAAGGACCGCGAGCAGGCTCACCTGGGGCCAGAGAGGCCTCAAATATCGGGCCGCGAGAGCCCGTTGATTCATCGAGATTTCCTTCAAATCAGTCAAGGTCGATTCCCCCTTACGTGCTTACCGTGCAGTGGAACACGGTCCCGGATCTCGCTTGACAAGCGAGACTCACGTGAGAGGGCGCAATCCCATAGGCTTCTTGTTAGACCACGCGGGTCGGGTGTCAGGATACCGCCAGGCACCGTGCAGGCAAGTAGAGCTGCCTACTGGCCCGTTGGTAGCGTGAATCGCCGAGCTTGTCTAGATCAATGCAGAACGGGAGTTGCGCCCAGCGCAATGCAAAGCAGCACCAGACATCAAACAACCTCCCGTCGTGAAAGTGGAATCTGAGCCTGTTGGCATTCTACTGCGCCGATGGCCGGATGTCCAGATGCTATTCATCTGCGATCATCGAATGTATGCGTTGCTGACCAGCAGATCCTGTATTGCGTCCGTTGGGATGATGAATTCGACTATCCCCATAG
>CAZYFG010000085.1:0-1457 GCA_964646835.1 uncultured Eubacteriales bacterium
CTCGACTACTTGGTCATCAGGATCCCCGTGGACCACACCTGCGCAGACATCCTCATACCTTACAACGCCGTCGGGATGATAGTCCTCTACCCGATGCAATAGCGGGCAAGCCGGCAGGCTGACGACAGTTTCCTGGGCTCCACAGGCCTGGGCTGGCGCCAGCCTTTCGTTGCTTTCCAGCCTCTCGTTGCCGGCCTCTCTGAATCGCCGCACCTCCAACGCCCGCGCGCGGTACCTAATCGACCGCACGCTGTACCTCAACCCCTGTGCGCGGTACCTAAAAGGGCTGCTGGCCAGGAGGATCTTGCGACAGCCCGTTGAATTGAGCGTTGAATCCAGCCGAACGACCGAGAATGCGGGGGGATGAGTTGTGCTGACTGAGAGCGCCAGACAGTATCCCGATGATAAGGCCGGACTGTATGCCCTTCTCAGGAAAGAACTCGAGGCTCTGGTTGACGGAGTGGAGCACCCGATACCGAACTTGGCCAATACCTCGGCGTTGCTTTGGTGTGCTCTGAAGGACGTGAACTGGGTGGGCTTCTACCTGATGAAAGACGGACAACTGCTTCTCGGACCGTTCCAAGGCAAACCTGCCTGTATCTATATACCCGTCGGAAAGGGCGTCTGCGGCACGGCGGTTGCGGAGAACCGGACTGTACGCGTGCCTAACGTGCACGAATTCCCCGGTCATATCGCCTGCGACAGCGCATCCAACTCAGAGATCGTAGTCCCCGTACGTCACGAGGGGGAGGTTGTTGGCGTCCTCGACATCGACAGCCCGATGTTCGACCGGTTTGACGACCAAGACCAAGAAGGACTTGAGGGATTGGTGAGAATCCTGGAGCGCGCCTGCGCTTGGGGGCGTTTTCAGCTCTGAAACCGGTGGTCTACCGGCGGTTCAGCCTTCACCAAAGATGCTTCGCCAGATCCACGCATCTGTTGGGCTTGAACGACACTCCTTCGGCCTCTAGTAGGGCCCGCTGTTCCGGCCAGCAAGGCGCGATGCGCCCTTGCGCGTTGACCACACGATGGCACGGGAGCCCGGGAGGCGCTTCGGCCATCGCCCTTCCCACCATACGGGAAGCGCCGTAATATCCGGCCATCTGGGCAATACGTCCGTACGTCGTGACCATGCCCGGAGGGATCTGCTCGACAATTTGATATATCTCAGCCAACATTGCTTCCTTGCCTGCGAGCATTGCTTTCCCCTTACCGAGCATCTCCTTCCGGCGACCGTATCCAGTCACGGTAGCTCCTCCTCATGGCGTTACAGCGCTATTCGTGCTGTTCGCGACTCCGGTGATTTCTTCCTACCAAGGACAATGAGTGCTCATCGTAGAACTGCCACCCAGTGGGAGAACCGCCTCGCAAAGGAGATCCCGATCACTCGAAAGGAGACCCCGATCAAAGGAGAGATTCCCATCAAGGAAATAGAGATGTATCCGCCGCTCAGAGAA
>CAZYFG010000085.1:1472-3835 GCA_964646835.1 uncultured Eubacteriales bacterium
GGCGATCAGGTCGGTCTACGTGGTCGTCCCCCATCCGGGAAAACGGCTCAAGTCCAAGGAGTGGCGGGCAGCCTGTCACCTCCTGAAGAGGCTGGAACTAGGCCTGGTGCTAGTGAGGACGAAACCGCCGGCCAAAGGCGAGCAATCGGAACAGGTAGAGGTCATCCAACACCCCATCCCCTTCCAACGAGTGTCACGGAACAGGGAACGGATCGCGATTCTGCGAGAGATCAGTGGGCGCTCCGGCGACTTCAATCAAGGCGGTAGCACTGGTAGACGATTGGTGACCGCGTACAGGGAGAACGCGATAATGATCGCTTGCTTCCTCGACGTTCTCGGTCCATCAACACCGGCGGATCTACGTTCCAAGGGCACAGGACCCAAGACGCTGTCCATCTTGTCCAGCAACTTCTACGGATGGTTCCGGCGCGTATCCAGAGGCGTGTACGAACTCACTCCCAAAGGCTTGGCGGAAGCGCGAGGTTACGAGCAACTATGGCAGAAGTACACGGAAGCAGCCAGTGCCGGTGCCAAGTCCTGCGTCGCCCAAAGCACGTAAAGCGCCAGAAGCGTCTAAAGCGACCCAAGCGCTCGAGCCGCTCGAAACTCTCGAAGCGCCTGCTCAACGAACTCACGATGCCTCTCACGCATGATGGCTTCCTTCTCGGATCCAAGGCCCCAGTCGGCGAACTCGGACGGAGCCAGCCGGAGAGCGGCGTAGAGGTCCCAGTATGGCAGGTCCGTGAAGTCGATCTCCGGCATATGCTCGCGATACTGCTTGGTGAAGTCCTCCATCCGGGCACGTCCGAAACCCCAGAGTATCTCCAACCTGGCGTTGGACACATCTGCCAGCGGGTCTCCGACGGCGGTGTCCTCCCAATCAATGATGGCGGCAAGTCGACCATCCTTCCACACCACGTTGCCGGGCCAATAGTCTCCATGAAGTAGCGTCGGCGGATTCCGCCGGGCAAGGAGCATCACGGACCTCAGGATTTCACGGGTGCTCTCCTCGCCAGTAGGCTGCTCGGCTAGGTCCTGCGGCCCGCAAGCAGAGTATGCCGCCGAAGGCCCCAGTTCTGCCAAACATGCCTGCTCAATCCGGGGTAACATGGATACCGTACTTGCCGTTCCAGGTATCCTGTGGATCCTCGCCAGATGAGCAGCCATCTGAGGAACGGCACCTTCCACATCCTGAAGAGCAAGTTCAGTGCTTCCCTCGACATACTCCAACACTAAGAAAGGTACGTCAAAGACCGTCCTGCCCTCGTCGAATAGGAGTGGCTTGGGGACGGCCAGACCGTCGCGATGCAGGCCCATCAACAGTTCAAACTGGTCGCGTGCTAGATGTGGGTTGCGCTGGAGGTCCGCAGGTCCGAATCGACGAACGACTGCCCTCACCGGCGGTCCGCCTGGCGAGCCGATCTCGATGGCGGTGACCTGAGCCGACACGCCACCTTCTAGATCCCAGCACCTGAGCAGCCGGCCATTGGGCTCGATCGTCAAAGCTATCTGCTGGAATGGCAAGGTAGGACCTGTGAACGCCAAAGCTAATCCCCCTTGGGGACATGATTCTCCGATATCACAGACCTACACCTTCAAACATCCCCATGGAGAGTGGGCGGTAGAGCCTGACGCGCAGACCGGCGGGATAGATATTTCCCTGGGCACCAACCTCAGCACAAACCTCCGCGGAAGTGCGCAAACCTCCGGGAAATGTGCGCCGGCGGGGATGATCTTGCGGAACCCGTGCGCCGGCGGGGACGTTCCGCGGGAAATGCGCCCCGGTGGGGACGTTCTGCGGGAAATGTGCGCCGGTGGGGATATCTTCCAGGAACGTGTGCGCCAGTGGGGACATATTGCAGGGAGTATGCACCGGTGGGGGTATCTCCCAGGGACACGTGGCAGGTTTTGGAGGATCCCTCGCCGCCGAGTTGAAATGAACAACGAAGATAGGGAATATGAGAGTGTAGGAGTGCTCTTGCGATACGAGGGTGATCTGCTTTGGAAGGCAAGTGGAAAAAGCTGTTCGGCCCCATCATAACAATAGGATTGGTTCTGGCATACTTCATCTTCATCCTTGTGCAGTTGTCAGCCGTCCCTCTTCGGGGCTTCGGGAAGTTCCTAGCCTTTGCGATCCCATTGGCACTGATGGGTGTGGCCATATACGTCCTGGTGGAGCGAATTCAGGAGATAAGGAGTGGCGAAGAAGATGATCTTGGTAAATACTGACTACATTTCAGGCAAGGATCTGGAGATGCTTGGGCTGGTCAAGGGAAGCACTATTCAGACCAAGCACCTCGGCAAAGATATAGCTCAAGCGTTCAAGCACATGGTCGGCGGGGAGCTCAAGGCTTACAGCGAGA
>CAZYFG010000085.1:3953-8301 GCA_964646835.1 uncultured Eubacteriales bacterium
CCGGCGCGGCCGAGGTTATCGCCTACGGGACGGCGGTGAAGTTCAAGTAATCAGGGAATCATCGAGATGTATGGCAAACCTGCAGGCTTCATCGCCACATACGGCGGCCTGGATGAGATCGGCTTTCACCGGTCTCTGGAACACTGCCTCGAAATACTTGGCAATGTAGCCTTTGCCACAATGACAGAAGGTCGATGAAATAGGAGTCTTGGTTGCCCTCACCCATCCGCAGTCACAACCCTCTGTTTTTATGCTGTAGAGGATATTCCCTACTCTCTCCAGCTTGTTGCACCTATTCCCCAGTTTCCTCGCCCACCGAGTCAGGAGGTCGCCCGCCGAGCCACGAGGTCGCCGGGCCGAGACTCCCCTTTTGCGGCCTTTTGAGGATTGCAACAGCTCAAGCGTCTCAGAGCCGTTCGCCTTAACAAAATCCTAAGAATGTCCTTCACCCCCCATAATCTCGTCCTGGCAGACTGGTTGAAGGTACTGCACGTTCAAGGAGGTTAGACCATGGCTATTCTCACGGCTACAAAGCTTTCCCGCGTATACGGCGAAAAAGGAAACGTCCCAACTTGGGCCCTCCGAAACGCCAGCCTCACTGTCAACGAAAGTGAGTTCATAGGCGTGATGGGCCCGTCAGGAAGCGGCAAGACAACGCTTCTCAACCTGCTGGCGGCAATTGACACCCCGACCTCAGGAACGGTGGAGATCGACGGCGTGGACATCTCGAAGCTAAGCGACCGGGACCTGGCAGTCTTCAGGAGGCGCAAGCTCGGCTTCGTGTTCCAGGACTACAACCTTCTGCATACGCTCTCCATCCGAGAGAACATAGTCCTGCCTTTGGCCCTGGACGGAGTGAGCCCCGCGACCATCCAAAACCGGCTGTCGGAGGTGGCGCGCCAACTGGGCATACAGTTCATCCTGGAGAAGAGAGTCTTCCAGGTTTCCGGCGGCGAACAGCAACGCGCCGCTATTGCCCGGGCCATCATCCACCGTCCCGCGCTCATACTGGCCGACGAACCCACCGGGAATCTCGACTCCAAGTCATCGGCCGGCGTGATGAAGGCGCTCAGCGACCTGAACGAACAGTCGGGCGCCACTATCCTCATGGTCACCCACGATGCTTTCGCCGCGAGTTACTGCGGGCGGATCCTTTTTATCCGAGACGGGCGGATTCACTCGCAGATTCGCCGGGTTGGGAGCAGAGAGTCTTTCTATCAGGAGATCCTAAGCAACCTAAAGACCCAGGGGGGTGACAGTCTTGACGCTTCGCAGGCTCAGTCTCAGTAACGTCAAAGGGATGGGGCGCAAGTACGCGGCGTTTTTCGTAAGCAGCGCGCTGGCGGTCGTGGTCTTCTACCTGCTCGCGTCGTTCGTGATGCACCCGGACGTCGTGAACGGATACGTCGCCCAAGCCGAGCGCGTGCGGCAGGGATTGCTCGTCTCCCAGTACATCGTCGTGACCTTTACCTTCTTCTTTGTGCTGTATTCCAGTTCGGCGTTCATCCGGGCAAGGAAAAAGGAATTTGGGCTGCTCACCTTGCTGGGCGCGACCAAGGCGCAGATGAGCAGGATAATCGTAACCGAACACATCCTCATAGGACTCTCCGGTGTGGCCGTGGGGCTCGGATTCGGAATACCTCTCTCCAAGCTCATGCTGGACGCGATGTCCAGGATGCTCGGGGTGACATCCCCCATCCGTTTCATGGTAGTTATGCCGGCGGTCCTGTGGACCTCGGGTCTGTTCCTCGTGCTGTTTGTGGCCATTGGGACGATAACGACCCTTCAGATCGCGCCGCGCAAGGTCGTGAAACTCCTGCGTGAGCACCAGCGGCCCAAGGTCTTCCCGCGGTACTCGAGGTGGGTAGCCTTTCTCTCGCTGCTCTTTATCGGCGGCGGCTACGGGGCGGCGTGGTTCGTGGACGGCAATACGCTCGTCCAGGCGATGCTCCCGGTGACGGCTGTGGTGTCGCTGGGCACCTTCCTATTCTTCGGCCAGGCCAGCGTAGGGATTCTCCTATCCCTGCAGAAGAACATGTCCTTCCTGTACAGGAACCTGAACTTGCTCACCATAGGGGATTTGGTCTTCAGGATGAAGGAGAACGCCAGGGTGCTGGCTGCCGTCGCCGTGTTGAGCGCCTGCGTCATCACCGCGACGGGGACGATCTACACTGCCGAAGCGACTTTCCTCGCAGACGTCGAGAGAGCGCATCCTCATGCGCTGACATTCGCGGTGCGAGGCGAAACCGCTCCGGAAAGCATCGCTTCTCGCATCCGGGAGATCCTCAGTGAGGACTCCATAGACGTGACAGAAGAGATTGTCTTCCATGGGCTCATGGCATCTTACGATGGGCAGAACGGGACTCTTCTCATACCCGAAGCGAGCTTCAACAAATGGGCCGAGTCTTCGGATGCTCAGAAACTGTCCCTGGGGGAGAACGAGGTAGCTCATCTAGTGACAATGGTCGGCCAGCCAGGTAGCGACACGTTGCCCATGGAGATAACCTACGGAGGGGCAACCCGAACCGTCAGTTATCGGAGGTGGCCGTTTCCGTCCACAAACTACCTGGTTCCGTTGGGCGTGCTCATGGTGGTAGACGACACTCTCTTCGGATCTCTCGTGAGGAACGCTCCAGACAGGGACCTAACCGTCTTCGCCAGCTACGAGTTCGACAATTGGCGTGACTCCCTCGACGCGACCAAGACCGTCAGGGCGTTCCTTGAGGGTAAAGACCTCTTGGCCATGAGGTCCAGGGTAGAGTCGTACGAAGGCAGAAAGCAGATGTCGGCGCTTACGGCAATGATCGGGCTGTTCGTGACGGTGCTCTTCTTCATCGCCTCCGGCAGCATGCTCTATTTCCGGTTGTTCAGCGAGATAGAGGAAGACAGGGAGAAGTACGGCATCATGGAACAACTGGGCCTGTCGAGGCGCGACGTCGGAACCATCGTCACCCGGCAACTGCTGGTGTTTTTCTTCGCACCCATCGTGGTGGGATCGGTCCACTGCGGCTTCGCGATGAAGCCTCTCTCCAATATGCTGAGAATGATGCACTGGCCGTTCCTGGGAGTGTTTAGGTTCGCTTTGGCGGCGATCGCCGGGTTCTCCGTGATTCAGGTTGCCTATTTCCTTGTAGCCCGCCGGGCGTATATAAGAGAGGTGTTCCGGGGCTCGGCGGCATAAGTCAACGGCGGGCCGTAAAGTCAGGCAATGAGGACTGGTTGGAGACATGGATTGGAGTGATTGAGGTGGACCAGACGACAGTCTTGGTTGTGGACGACGAGAAGGAAATCGCGGACTTGGTGGAGATCTACCTCTCAAACGAGGGGTACCGTGTCCTTAAGGCATCCAACGCTGCCCAAGCAGAGAAGCTTCTCGCCGAGCACAAGGTCCACCTCATCATCCTGGACATCATGATGCCCGGCAAAGACGGCATGACCCTTTGCCGGGAGCTTCGCCGGGACTCCGACGTGCCGGTCCTCATGCTCAGCGCGCGCTCCCAGGACATCGACAAGATCATGGGACTCACCACCGGTGCAGACGACTACCTGGCGAAACCGTTCAACCCCTTGGAGCTCATCGCGCGCGTAAAGGCACTGCTCAGAAGGTATCTCTACTTGAACCCCTCCAAGCAGGAGGCGCAAAACGGCACGGTGATAACCGTTAGGGGGCTTCAGATAGACCGCAACGGTCATACAGTCACTGTATACGGCCGTCATGTGTCGCTCACGCCGACAGAGTTCGAGATTCTGTATCTCCTCATGAAGAACAAAGGCATCGTACTGAGCGCTGAAGACATCTTCGAGCGCGTCTGGCGAGAGCGCTACTATGAGTCAAACAACACCGTCATGGTGCATATCCGCAAGATCCGCGAAAAGATTGAGGAAAACCCCGGTCGACCTGAGTTCATCAAGACCGTTTGGGGGGTGGGTTACAAAATTGACGCATGAGAGAGTGATCAGCATCCGCTGGAAGATGATGATGATGGTCTTCGCCAGCGGCTTCATGTCGCTATTCGGCGCAGTCCTCATCATGTTCGGCATCTACTCATTGGGATACGCAGGACCTTTCGGATACCTCGTGACCAATGCCTTCTTGATGATGGCAGTTGCGGTTGTTGTGACGTTCGCCCTGTTCATCGTGTCTTTCTTGGCGGCCAGTTCGGGCACGATCCGTTACCTCAGCATGATCTCCAGTGCGGTCAACCAGATTGCCGGGGGAGACCTGGATGCCTACATCCCGGTCAAGAGCAAAGATGAAATCGGCCGCCTTGCCGCCGACGTCAACCAAATGGCCTCCAGACTTAAGGAATCTATCGAGGACGAACGCAGGGCGGAGAAGGCCAAGAAC
>CAZYFG010000085.1:8376-8619 GCA_964646835.1 uncultured Eubacteriales bacterium
GCGTGTCTCACGATCTCAGGACGCCGCTCACGTCCATCCTGGGGTACTTGGCTTTGGTCGACGACGACAAGTACGAAGACGAAGTCGCCCTCCGCCATTACATCTCAATCGTTCACGGAAAGGCCCAGAACATGAAGGAGCTCGTCGACGACCTCTTTGAGTTCACCAAGGTGACTGACAGCGCCTTCAAGCTCGACCGGAGTGAAGTCAACCTTGGAAGGATGCTGGAACAACTGGCCGAGG
>CAZYFG010000086.1:0-6834 GCA_964646835.1 uncultured Eubacteriales bacterium
TTGGTATGCGGTGATGACGTAGTGAGCAAAGAGGCAAAGGCCCTCCTTCCTCACGTTCACACCGCCACGGTCAAGTGGGCGGTGACCCGCACATCGGCCCGGTGCCTCCCGCCCGAGAAGGCCCGCCAGGCTATCGAAGAGGCCACGGTACAAGCATTGAGCTCGTTGAGCGAGGCCAGGGCTTGGCTCCCTGACTCGCCTTGCACGTTCAAGATAGAGTTCAAAGATGCCGGGCAGGCCTGCAACGCAGCGCGGTTGCCCTATTCAAAGATGATTGACGGGCGCACGCTGACGTTCACGGCCGACGACTACCTGACGGCCTTTATGGGCCTTAGGGCCATGATAGCGCTGTCCTCCTGATAGGCGGAGACGCCGGGACGGGTGGCTCACCGGTGCTTCAGGCTTATAGGTTGAGCAGCACTCCGGCGACCACGGCAGCCCTCTCAGGGAGGCTGGAGAGCAGCACATATTCGCCTTCGGAGTGGGCGTTGTCTCCCACGGGCCCCAGCCCGTCAAGTGTCGGTATGCCCAGCGCCGACGTGAAGTTGCCGTCGCTGCCCCCGCCGGTGCCTCCTTCCGTGAGGTCGATGCCCATATCCTGCCCAATCCTTTTGGCCAGCAGGAACAAGTCGATGTTCTTCTGATTTCGCTCCATCGGGGGGCGGTTCATTCCGCCCCTCACCGAGACGCTGACCCGTGGATCTACCGCCCGGAGCCCCAGTATCTCGGGGATGACCCGGTCGGCGGCTTCTTGAGTCTTGACCCTTAGGTCGATCCCGAGGACCGCCTCTTGGGCGACAACGTTCCGGCGAGTCCCGGCCTGGACGACGCCGACGTTGACCGTCGTGCCTTCACTCAAGTCGGTGAGGCTATTCAGGCGAAGGATCTGGTGCGCTGCTTCTACCGCGGCAGATGCTCCCTTTTCGAAGTCGGCTCCGGCGTGGGCGGCACGTCCCCGGATGGTGACCTCAAACATGCCCACTCCCTTGCGCCATGTCTTGAGCGCCCCGCCTTGGGCCGACGGTTCTAAGACCAGCACGGCTTTGGATTTCCGGGCTTCCTCCTCGATGAGGGGCCTTGAAGAAGGCGATCCGATCTCCTCATCGGAATTGTGCAGGATCACCACCCGGTGTTTGGGACGAAGCCCCAGTTTGGACAAGGTCTTAACGGCGTACAGCGCCTCTACGATACCGCCCTTCATGTCGTAGGCCCCGGGGCCGTATGCCTTGCCGTTTTCCACCTTGAACGGGCGCTTCGCGGTTTCGCCCGCGCCCCAGACCGTGTCCATGTGGCAGAGCACGAGGACTTGCTCTTCTCCTTGGCCCCACTCCGCTCTAAGGTGGTTTCCGTGCTCTTGCTGTGGAATGGTATGTACTGTCGCCCCGCACTCTCTCCACTTGGCAGCCAGGACTTCCGTGAAGCGGTCCACGTGAGTTTTTTCTGTGCTGGGAGAGTCTACGTTGGTGAGCTCCTCCAACGTAAGGACCATTTCACCCTGAGAGTTCTTTAGTGCCTCCAGTATCCTCTTGTGACCGTTTTCCATGGTGCTACAACCCCTCCATTTCAACCCGCGAACTGCTTGAGTACCATTATCCACGCCGTAAGAGTGATGAGACTCGCCAGTGTTCCAACCAGCGTGGCGCTGGATACCAACTCGGGCTTAGCGTTAAACTCCTGGGCAAGTATGGTCGAGTTCACGGGCGGCGGCATGGCTGCCTGAAGGACCAGGATCTTCCACGGCAACCCGCTCAGGCCAACCACCCTGCCTACGATGCCTGCCGCGACCGGCGCCACCAGAAGCCTCAGGATTACTGTCAAGGAGAGGGGCTTCCAAAGGGAAGCGGAGCTCTTCGTCCCTACGAGCTGCAGTCCCAGGAGAAACAGGAAAACGCCTATGCCTCCGCTCGCCAGGAGGCTCACCGGCCTCATGATGACTTGGGGCACCTGGACGCCGAAGACTTTGACGACGAGTCCCGCTGCCGCGGCGTACACCGCGGGCATCTTAACGACCAATCCCAAAGCGGACCTCATGTCCATCTTGCTGGAAGCGGCCACATACACGCCGTATGTCGCGATAAGCACCCCTTGTACCACGAAAAAGACCGTGGCGAACTCCAAACCTTCCTGCCCAAAAGCAAATAGGCAGACCGGCAGACCGTAGTTGCCTGCGTTGCTGAATATTGTCGGCAAGAGTAGGCCTCTGCCGGTAGTCCTGTCGAGTTTCCCTGCCTTGAAGACCGTTGAGAACAAGGGGGTAAGGACGATGGGCAGCGCGAGAGCGACAAGAGACAGCCTCCAAGCGGCCGAAAGGTCCACAGTCGACGTGGCAAGGGAGTTGAACGTAAGCGCAGGCGTGAGCACGTAGAAGCACAACCTTGATACCGTGCCCTTGTCCAGGCTAAGCCTCTTTCCGGCGAGGTATCCGACAAGAGCTATTGAGAAAGCAGGCAGCACGGCGTCAAACGGCAAGAGTCACACCTTCGCTTTCCTCGGGAACTGTCTCTAATTATACAGCTCTACAGGGCAAGGGCAGGATCTTTCGGGTGCAGAAGCGAATCGAGTAAGTCCAGGCAACACTGAACGTTTAGAAAGGAGATTCGGCTACGCTGGCGATCAAGGGCGGAAAGATCTACACGGTCACGGGCGACGTCATCGACGGAGGCGTCATCCTGATCGAGAACGGAAAGATCACGGCTGTGGGCAAGGATGTCCCGATACCCGACGGAGCCGAGATCATCGATGCCACGGGCAAGGTAGTTACCCCCGGACTCATCGACTCACACAGCCACCTGGCGGTTTTCGGTGAGCCGTCGGTCTGGGCCAACGCTGACGGAAACGAGACATCGGACCCGATCACCGCTCATATCAGAGGCATTGATTCTCTGAACCCGCAGGACCCCGCGATTCCCGATGTCGTTAGCGCCGGAGTGACCACGGTATACACGGGCCCGGGAAGCGCCAACCTCGTGGGAGGGACCGGATTCGCCATGAAGCTTCGGGGCAAGACCGCCGAAGAGATGGTCATTCCGGGGACCGAAGCCATGAAGATGGCGCTCGGTGAGAACCCCAAGAGGGTATACGGAGAAGGGCAGCGCAGGGCCCCTAAGACCAGGATGGGCAACGCGGCCGTCTTGAGGGAAGCCCTTGTGAAGGCGCAGAATTACATAGACAAGTTGGAGAGGGCCAAGTCCAAGTCGGACAAAGGCGAGAATTCGAACCCACCCGACCGCGACCTGAAGCTGGAGGCGCTGGCCAAGGTCCTGAAGAGGGAGTGGAAAGCCAGAATCCACGCCCACAGGGCAGACGACATCATGACTGCAATCAGGATCGCCGAGGAGTTCAACCTGGACTATGTGATCGAGCACTGCACCGAAGGGTACAAGATCACCGACGTCTTGGCCGAGAAGAAAGTCCGCGCCACCATCGGACCCCTTCTCATGGCCCGCGGAAAGATGGAGATCATCGACACCTCGTTGGCTAACCCAGGGATCTTGGCAAGGGCCGGAGTCAAGGTGGCCATCCAGTGCGATACCTCCAGCAACACCAAGTGGCTGGGGTTGCACGCCGGCCTCGCCGTCAAGGAAGGCATGTGCCCTGTCGAAGCCCTGAAGGCCATCACCATCAACGCGGCGGAGATCATAGGACTTGCCGACAGGCTGGGGAGCATCGAAGTAGGCAAAGACGCGGATGTGGTCGTCTGGAGTGAGCACCCGTTCTGCACCATGGCTATCGCCGAAAAGGTCCTGATTGACGGCAAGGTTGTCTCGGAGAGGGTTCCTCCGAACCGCGGCTGCCATCACTGAACCCAGTAGGCGGCGGGATGAATCACTGCAGAGGCCCGGGCGTTCACCCGGGCCCTGCCATTTCACAAAGGAACAAGGCCCCGAGGAGGGGCCCTGTTCGCAACGGTTCGCGGTACCGCGTCTTGGAGCGTGCTGTGCTTAGAAGCAGGTCAAGCAGGCAAAGCCCAAGACCAACAGGATGAGGATCAAGAAGAGGATGAAGGGAGAGCTGAATCCGCCTCCTCCAACTCCTGCCATTTTGCTTCCCTCCTTCGGTGTAGGGTCGCTGCATCTTATGTCAAGTGATCACGGAGGGTTACTGATCACGGGACACGGATCTCATGAGCGACCGTGCCGGCCCGCTCAGACTCTACCGTCAACGCGGCGAGTTTGGCTCCCGGCGCAAGACCGTCTGCCCGGAGGAGGAACCTCACTTTCCTCTCCAATCCAAAGGCTCCGCTCTGAGAACCCCAGCCGGGCAGGTGAGGCAATTCATCGTAGGGTTTCCCCGACAAGAGGGTGACGCCTTCCTCCATCTGGAGTTTCAGTTTGACCGGCTTCACTGCCCTTGCCGTCTGTGCCTGTTGGGACCCGCTTGTCGGAAGGTATCCCACGTTCTTCACCGCGCAGGAGAACTCAATTTCTCCGCCTGGGAGTCTCACGCACCGGGCTTCTTCGACCCGGAGCTCAGGCATGGTCTTGGCAAGCATGATTGAAAAAAGGGTGTTCTTGTGGCACTCCTCATCCAGGAGCTTCAGGGGAGGGTTCTGGCGCAGGAACTTGGGGTCAAGGCCTCCGAGTTCAACCCGCCCCAGCTGGGGGTGATCCACTTCCCGCCACTGATGGAAACCCACACCTCCCAGTTCTTTGTCTATGACATCGTCTTCCTCGCGCTGGTCTTCGGAGAGGTTCATCCGTTGTTTCATGTCCCTGCGAGGGATGCCGGCCCTTCCCTGGAGATCCCAGAGTTCAACGGCGTATGCCATGATGCCTCTCACGTCGTAGGCGAAGTCTATGAAGCTTCCTGTGGAAGGACGTCTCTGGTCCACCGTGAAGCCTTCGAAAATGGAGACGCAAGGATAGCCCGTTATCTCTTGCCCCCTGCGCCCCGTAGCCAGGTACGCTTGGAGGTCCGGAGCGGGGATGTCTCTGTCGGGGCCCGCGGTCCTAGCCCTAAGTATGTAGCCTCCCGAAGTGTGATAGGAGAGGGTCATGGCGATGTTGGGGTGGCTTAGGAAGAAGTCTCCGACGGCTCTCGTTTCCTTCTCCGAGAACGGGAACGGACCGGGTCCCGTCTGAAGGTTGGCGGCGTGCCAGTTGCCGGGGTAGTTGCGGTTTAGGTCCAACCCCCACTTCGGCCGGGCCTGTTTGATCTCAACCCCGTCCCACATCCTGAAGAACCCCTCGGTTACCAGCCTGTAGTACTTGCCGCCCTTTTCGCCCGGCTTGCGGCGAGCCATAACCCTCGGGTCTTTCGAAGACACTTTCCACTGCCCGGCCGGATCTTCCCAGCGCATCTGCAGGATCATCCCGTCACCGTCTATGTCTTCGGGGACGAGTCCCTCTCCCAGGTCCTCGTCGGGATATGGTCTCACGCTCGACCGGAGGGTGTAGGGTGACGTCAGGTAAAGCTCGGCGCCGTCAGGGCTTATCCGCGGGACGATGTAGAAGGTCGTCGAATCAAGGAGGTCCCTGATATCCTCGTCCGTCCCGTAATTCCCGACCAGATACTCGATGGTGTACAGGCAGACCGCGGAACCGGTCACTTCTCCGGCATGGTGATTGCCGTCTATGTAGATCGCCGGTTTCTGCAGGTAGTGGCCGGTATCATGTGCGGTGATTATCGCAGCCCAGATATCCCTCCCCTCATAACTCTTGCCGATGGACTCAAGCTTCACCAAGTCCGGATGAGCAGCCTGGGTCCTTTCCAGGAAGTCCACGATCTCTTGGTAACGAAAGTATTTCTCGGAGGTCTCAGACACGTTTATCACTCGCCTTCCCACGGTGTTCGCTGATGCTAGGATTCGGGTGCCGGAGGCGCAAACCCTGTGGGGATCTGAAATATGCGTTTCACTGCGACATAACTCCCCATAGCGGGAGAGGGTGGGAGCGGCTTGGGCTCGAATTGGCTTAGGTGGAGACCGAGACGCATGGGGGAGATAGGCATAGATATCAGGGAGACCGTCGTGTCGCTGTCGGGTCCCGTGAGCCTTGAGGCAACTCTGGAATGCGGTCAGGCGTTTAGGTGGCGAAGGGTCCGGTTTCCGGGGCGGCCGGAGATGCCCGTTGCTTATGAAGGAGTAATGGGCCGGTTGGCCGTCGCCGTGGGCCAGGCGGACCGGCTGACCCATGAGATATTCGTGGCGTATGAGGGGTCTTTCGGGAGCGCCTCCTACGTTGCGGACCTTGTGAAGCGTTATTTCTCGGACGGCGACGATGTCGAGGCGATCGAATACGCTCTCTCCCGGTCAGGCAGCGTGATGGCCGAGGCGGTCCGGCACGGTAGGGGACTCCGCATCCTGACCCAAGACCCCTGGGAGTGCCTGGCGTCCTATGTGCTTTCTCTCCGCAAAAACATCCCGAGCATTTCAAAGACCGTCGAGTACCTGGCAAGGTGTTTTGGCGAACCGGCGGGCATGGGGGCCTTCGCGTTTCCCGCTCCCGAGAGAATCGCGTGTCAAGAGGTATCGTCCCTAAGGGAGTCCAAGTGCGGCTACCGCGACAAGTTCCTGCATGATGCCGCCCTGAAGGTCGCGTCTGGAGCGGTCGATCTGGAGCTCGTGGGTTCTATGCCCGCCACGGAAGCCAGGAGCGAGCTCATGAGGATTTCCGGAGTCGGCCCCAAAGTTGCTGATTGCGTGCTCCTCTTTGCATATCACAGGCTGGAGACGTTCCCCGTGGATGTCTGGATCGCGCGAGCGGTGTCCGAGTACTTCATGGGCGGAAGGACGCTGAGCCCCCGGGAAGCCAGGGAGTTCGGGGAACGGGAGTTCGGGCGTCTCGCCGGATACGCCCAGGAGTACCTCTTCTACTGGATACGGGATCGTGCCAA
>CAZYFG010000086.1:6929-8601 GCA_964646835.1 uncultured Eubacteriales bacterium
TGACGCTGGAGTCTGCCGGCAAGACGCCCGGCGGCAGGGATATCTGGGCGGTCACGATGACCGACGCTTCTACCGGCCCTGCCTCCAAGAAGCCGGCCTTCTACTTCGACGGCAACCATCACGCCGGCGAAGTCACGGGTTCCATGATATCCATGTACACCATAAAGTACCTTCTGGAGAACTACGGCAAGGACGAACGTGTCACCAAAATCCTGCAGCGCTACACGGTGTACGCGATCCCCAGGGTATCCCCTGACGGAGCCGAGGTTTACCTCACGACTCCCGAGACGCTGCGGTCCGTGCCGCGGTTCTACCCGCACCCCAATCCCGAGGAAAAGGAAGGTCTGTACCCTGCCGATGTAGACGGCGACGGGCACATCCTCCTCATGAGGGTAAAGGACCCCGCGGGTGAGTGGAAGGTGTCCCCCAAAGACCCCAGGGCTCTGGTGCGACGGGCTCCTGACGAAGAAGAGGGCACTTTCTACCGCGTCTACACTGAAGGGTTCATACGGGATTACGATGGCGGTCCGGTGAAGGCGGCTCCCCCCAAGTGGGGAATCGACCTCAACCGGAACTACCCTTACGGTTGGGCGCCCGACACGAGGCAGCCCGGCGCCGGAGAGTTTCCGCTCTCGGAGCCTGAGACGAGGGCAGTGGCGGAGTTCATCACCGCCCACCCCAACATCTCTCTGGCCTTTACCTACCACACGACCGGCGGCGTAATCTTGCGCGTACCCGGAGCTCACCCTGCGTCCAAGAGTCCCCAGAGGGACATACAGGCGCTCATCGCCATCGGCGAGATGGGCACTGAGGAGACCGGATATCCGTGCATCCCGTGCTACGAGGATTTCATGGGAGGGAGTCCCGACAGCTATTCGACGGGCGCTTTTGACGATTGGTTGTACGAACACAGAGGCATTCTGGGCTACACCGTTGAGACCTGGAACCAGGCCCAACGCGCAGGAGTGAAGCAGTGGCCCCGGCGTCCCAAGAGCCCAGAGGAGCAGGATGAGGACTTCCTGAAGCTCCTGGCTTGGAACGACCGGGAGCTGGGCGGCTCGGGCTTTGAACCGTGGCGCCCGTTCGATCACCCACAACTGGGCCCCGTTGAGATTGGCGGTTGGTACACCAAGTTCGTGGTGCAGAACGCCCCCAAGGGATTCCTGGAGGCCGAGTGCTACAAGAACTGCGTGTTCTCCGTTCGCGCCATGATGACGCTCCCCAGGCTTGACCTCGACAAGGTAACCGTCCGGGCGTTGGGCGGAGGCCTGTATGAGCTGAGCACTGTCGTGAGGAACTTGGGCTTCTTGCCGACTTTCGGAAGCCACCAGGCCCGCGCCGTGAACAAGGCCATGCCCCTGGAGGCGATGGTCTCAGGAGATGGAATTGAGGTGGTCGGCAAGGCCAAGAAGGAGATCGGTCATCTGGAAGGGCGTTCAGGCGAGACCCGGGGGTTCGGCGGAGGCTACTTCCGGGGAGGAGCCGCGTCCAGAGAAACCAAGGTCTCCTGGGTGGTGAAAGGCAAAAAAGGTACGAAAGTCACAATCAGAGTTTCTGGAGAAAGAGCGGGTGTCCTGGAGACCGGCGTAGTCCTGGAGTGAGAGAGGGAACCGGATGGGAGACCGAGAGAGCAAGTCTGCCCGCAGGGTGCTTTCGGGAGTCCACTTCATGC
>CAZYFG010000087.1:0-4874 GCA_964646835.1 uncultured Eubacteriales bacterium
CTTGCTCAGAGTGTTGCCCGCCACCATCCGTATCAGAGCACACCCGAGGACTCCCGCGATCGCCGCCGCTGCACCGCCCCCCGGCGCGCCGGTTGGCGCCGCCAGGTCATCTACGAATTGGGATAGGTCCATTTCCGCCAAGTAGTAACACCCCTTCTTGGTAGTGGTCGATTCGTTGTCGTCCGTCAGGCCCTCGTCCGTCGGGCGCTCGTCCGTCTCGCCGTCTCCTCCCGACTGTCCCACCAAATCAAGGACCTGTCTTCTCGAAAACCCTGTCAGCTTCAGCCGGGCTATCGCGACGTCCAGTAGCGCGTCCAGCGGCAAGAGCCCTATGATCTCAGACCCCTTGACCGTGGCCCCTACCTTGGCCGCTTCTCCCTCCAAATGAGTCATGAGCGCGTCCATGGAGGTCACCTTGTGATCGAGGAGGTTCATGGTGACTTGGACATCGCCAGTCTCTTTTATCAGGATTCCCTTTGCCTGGACCGCCGGCAGACCGCCCGATGACTCTCGTATGGCCCTGGCAATGGCCCTGGCCTTCGCTATGTCGCCCGTATCCAGGTTCACGTTGTAGGCGATTAGGGGCGGGCGGGCTCCCACCGCCGTGGCTCCGGCCGTCGGGTGCATCCTTGAGGGACCGAAATCGGGCTTCCGCTCAGGATCCGTGGTGATAGCCACCTTCAGCCCTTCGTATTCGCCTTGCCTAATGTCAGGCAGCCTCACTCGCTCTGGTCTGGTGGCGGCCCTGCCGTACAAGTACACGGGTATACCCAGTTCCGAGGCGATCCGCTTCCCGAGGGTTCTGGCCATCTCAACGCACTCTTCCATTGAAATCCCCTGGACCGGGACGAACGGTATGACATCCGTCGCGCCCATGCGAGGGTGCTCACCGCGGTGATACTCCATATTGATGAGCTCAGTTGCGCGCTTGGCGCAGGCAAAAGCCGCTTCCAACACATTGTCCGGAGGTCCGATGAAGGTCACCACCGACCGGTTGTGGCTGGCGTCAGACTGGACATCGAGAAGCCTGCAACCCTGCTCGGGGATGTTTTTCACTATCTCATCTATTATCCTCCGGTCGCGACCTTCGCTGAAGTTCGGCACGCATTCAACCAGGGAATCTTTGGCCATGGCGAGATCTACCTCCATTCCATTGATTCCCCTCCTCACGGGTAAATCCTTCATTAACCTTGCATGCAGGTGTTGCATGAAGGTTCGGAAATGGAAGAAGGTTACATCGCACGGAGCGCCGAATCGATCTTGGCTATCACCGGACTGGAGATAAGGTATTAGGAGGGGTTCGCTTGCGAAATGTGGACCTACACGAGTTCGCGCGGCTGTTCACGGCTTACACAGAACTCAGGGCACAAGAGAACAGGACTGTCAGCATCAGCTCGGTAAGAGGCAACATAGCGCACAACTCTCGAACGGACACAGGTGGCATATCGGCAAGGGTCTACCTGAACGGTTCATGGGGATTCGCCTCCAGCCCCGATCTGACGGAAGAGGCCATCAGAGCGGTCATTAAGGCGGCATCGGACAACGCGTCATTCCTGGACGCGAGGGAGCGAAAGGGCAAAGGTCCGTTGCCCAAGACAGGCGCTACGTCTGAGAACGTCTTCCAAACCACAAAGCCGAGGCTCAGCCAAAAGGAACTTGTGGAGTTCGTAAGGGAGATCGACAACCACATCGTCCGCACCTATCCCAACTTGGCCAGCCGTGTCGTGAACCTGAGCTCCCTGGACATGGAGAAGACGCTCCTCACCTCAGACGGCTCTTACAGCCATTCTTTGATACCCAGGAGCTTCATCCAGGTAGCGATGACGATTGTGAAAGACGGCAAACCGGTGGACCTGACATCGGTGTACGGAGGTCTGGGGCAGTTCGAAGACAGGCTGCAGTCACCTAGCGTGATCTATGAGGGCATTCAAACTCACTACGAGCACTTGGTGAAAAAGAGCGAGGGAGTCTTCGCCGACGCCGGCGCCAAGACGTGCGTACTGGACGCGGAGATGGCCGGTATCCTCGCTCATGAAGCCATTGGGCATACGACCGAAGCCGACCTAGTCCTGGGCGGGTCGGTGGCAGGACCGATGCTCGGCAAAGAGGCGGCCAGCCCTCTGGTTACGCTGGTCGACTTCGCCAACACCGCCCTGGAGAAGACCTGCCCGATGCCGGTCTATGTCGATGATGAAGGAACGAAGGCCGAGGACGCGGTGATTATCGAGAAGGGGATCCTCAAGGGGTACATGCACAACAAGGAAAGCGCCGCTCACTTCGGAGTCGCGCCAACCGGGAACGCGCGCGCGTTCCAGTTCTCGGACGAGCCCCTTATCAGGATGAGGAATACGGCGATTCTCCCGGGAGAAAGCAAGCTGGCCGACTCGACGAGCGAGTTCATGTTCGGAGTCACATTGGGCTATGAGATTAAGGGCGGCAAACTTGGAAGAGCGATTCGGGACACAACCATCTCGGGAGTCGCTTTCGACCTCCTAAAGACGGTAACCATGGTATCCGACGACATGAAGTGGCTGTGCGCGGGTATGTGCGGAAAGAAGCAGGCCATCCCGGTGGGTATGGGCGGCCCGGCCCTGAAGTGCGTGGTCAGCATAGGAGGCAGATAGTGGACATGGATAAGGGAAGAGAGACTGCACGGTACGGTCTTCAGGCGCTCCTTAGATCGGGAGCCGAAAAAGCCCAGAGCATCGTGTCACTCGTGGAAAAGCACGAGATGAACGTGGACGCCGGCGAGTTCAGCCTCTTGAGGACAACCTTTGATACGCAGGTGAGACTGACAGCGATCAAAGGGGGCAAGAAGGGGCAGACCGCGGCGAACAAATCCGACCGGTCCTCCATCGACAAAGCGGCCGCCGATGTGTTGGCCATCGCGGAAGCGTCTCAGCCTGACGATGCCAACGACATCGCCGAAAAGCAACCGGCAGAGGTTTTCTCCAGAGGGAGCGATGCCCCAGACCTGGATCGCATGCACATGCGTCTCAGGGAGCTCCTTGACGAGACCAAGAAGCGCCACCCCAAGGCAGTCATTCGCCAAGCCTACGTGGATTTCACCAAGACAAGGAGATTCGTCCTGAACTCCAACGGGGTCGACTTCGAGAGTACTTCCGGCGTGTATAACATGGTCACCATCTTCTCATCCAGGGATGGGGAGAAGGTATCGTCGTTCAACTACACGGGTTTCGCCGTGAACGACCTTGACAGGCCGTTTCTGGAGTGTGCCGGGCTCGACAGGCTCCTCAAGGAATCGGGCGAGCAGACTACGACAGTCCCGGTCAGGGGCAAATTCGTCGGCGACGTCGTCTTTACTCCGGAGTGCCTGGAAGACATGCTGAGATTCCTGATCCGGTCCGTGAGCGACGGACCCATGATAGCGGGGACCAGCATCTACAAGGACAGCCTCGGCAAGAAAGTGGCAAGCCCGTCGTTGACCGTGCACTCGCGTCCGGTATCCGGTGAGATCGCGAGCGGGTATTTCACCACGGAAGACGGGTATAAGGCCAGGGATATGACCCTGGTGGACAGTGGAGTCCTCAAGAGTTATATGCTCAGCCTTTACGGGGCAAGAAAGACGGGCAAAGAGAGGGCCCTTAGCCAAGGCGGCGCATGGGTGGTCGACTCGGGAGACACGTCCTTTGACGACATGGTGAAGTCAATCAAGAAGGGCATTCTCATGGCCAGGTTCTCCGGCGGCAACCCCAGCAACAGCGGCGACTTCTCGGGCGTAGCCAAGAACAGTTACCTCATCGAGGATGGGAAGATCAAGTCTCCCGTCAGCGAATCAATGATATCCGGCAATTTTGCCGAGATGCTCCTCAATGTGATCGCGGTCTCGAAAGAACGCGTGGACTCCGGCTACTCCATATTGCCGTGGGTAGCCGTATCCGGAGTGACCGTCTCGGGAAAATGATCCCGGGACCCGGGGTGCAGCCCGCAGGATATCTGCAGAGATAACCTGCAGAGATAGTAGATGAAGCCGGTCCCTGTCGCCAGGGACCGGCTTCTCGCTGCTCCTCGGGCTAGACGCCTTCTCGATCGTCTCTCGACCTTCTCCGGGATCTCTGACCGCTCTTCCTGTGGGGCCACCCTCAGCAGGAAGTAGGCTGCGTGTTAGCGAAACTCAATGTCGGCCAGGACCCTCGACTACGATGACGATGAGCCGGCAAAACAAGCCGGCAGGATGGTCAGGCGTGAGCTGAGCCAATACGGAAGGGAGCACAGACGATGAGCGACGGCGTAAACCCCTACCCCTTCGGAAGGCCGTGGGTAGACGAATCACTTCTTGACGACTGCAGCGCGATGATTGTTGGGAAGAAAGCCTCGGTGACCGGCGAAGTCCTCTTCGGCCATAACGAAGACGACGGCGGTCACAACGCCATGATCCAGTACAGAGTCCCCAGAGCCACTCATAAGCCCGGTGAACTGCTGACTTTCGAGCCGGAATGCGCCAAGATCCCGCAAGTCCCCGAGACGTGGGCTTACCTTTGGTCTGAGACAAGGGCGAGCTGGAAGGCGTCCTTCAGCGACACCTTCTTGAACGAGTGGGGCGTGGCCATAGCCAGCGACAGTTGTGGCCGGACCAGAGAAGACATGCCGGAGCTCACAAACGGCGGGATCGGATACGGGGTTGGACATATCGTCGCCCAGCGGGCCAGAACCGCGAGGGAAGGCGTTCAGATAGCCGCTCAACTGGTATCTCAGTGGGGTTACACCGGAGCCGGACGGGCATACCAGATTGTGGACAAGAATGAGGGTTGGGTGTTCCAGGTCGTCAAGGGAAAGCACTACGTGGCCAAGAGGGTCGCAGACGACGAAGTGTTCTTCATGCCCAACTGGTATACGATCCACCACGTCGATCT
>CAZYFG010000087.1:4884-8587 GCA_964646835.1 uncultured Eubacteriales bacterium
ACTACGTGGCGTCTCCCGACCTCATCACGTACGCCGTCGAGCGAGGATGGTACACTCCCTCCAAAGAAGGGGACTACAGCGATTTTGACTTCGCTCTCGCATACCAGGATCCCGAACAAAGCCAGGCGGGCAATGCGGTGCGCCATAAGAACGCGCTCCGGATCATACTCGAAAAAGAACCCGAGGACATCCGCGCGTTTTCAGTGAAGCCTCCCCGCAAACTGGGGATCTCCGACGTCAAGAGAGTACTGCGGACACACTACGAAGGAACCGAAGACGATTTGTCGGAAGGGTACGCCAAGAACCCCCACCGCACCGGGAACCGGACCATCAGCACCGGCACGACCCTCGAGAGCTTCGTCATCCAGTTCCGCGAGAACCCGGCTTTCACATGCATGTGGCGAGCAACGCTGAATCCCTGCACGAGCCCGTACGTCCCGTGGTATTTGGGTATCGATCGAGTCCCGGCGGGTTACGGCTGGTACGCCCCTCACATCGGTGCGGCCAGTCACTTCAGCGTCCCGCCGGCGGACCTATCCCACCGGCCCGGCCGGGCGTGGTGGGCATTCCAGGACGTTCAGGACTTGGCGGACGCTTCATACGCCTGCGTGATTAAGGAGATCGCTGCGCGCAGGGATGCTTTGGAGAAGAAGTGGGAAAACGCGCAGGCCGCGTTCGAAGCGAAAGCCTATAGGGCCTTCGAGGATGACCCTGCCAAGGCCGTCGCTATGCTCACGGAGTACACGAACAGCCAGGCCGTACTGGCGTGGAAGTCGTGGAGAAAGCTGTTCGCCGACCTTCTGGCCTGACGTCAGAAAGAGTCACGATTCGCCGCTTCCAAGGGGAGGGCCGGCAATGAGGATCCAGATAGTCACGCTTTCCTACAACGTGCAGGGAAAAGGAACAGGCGGCGCCTCCGGACCCGAGGCTCTCCTTAGAGCGGGGCTCGTCGGAGAGCTTCAAAGGCAAGGTCACGAAGTGCCGGAGCCCGTGAGCGTTCAGCTCACGCCCGACGAGGAAAGCCAGTACGGAGGTTGGAACCGGGTGGCGCTTGCCGGAGGCCACCTGTGCCGGCTGGTGAGCGGCGCAAGAGCTGACGGAGCGTTCATCCTCGGTCTCCTGGCCGACTGCAACGGATGCCTGGGGGTGCTGGGTGGGCTGCAGAACAGCCGCCGGGATGGTGTCTCCGGCCCGTCTCCCAGAGTGGGCTTGGTCTATGTTGACGCCCACGGAGACTACAACACGCCCGATACCAGCCCGTCCGGGATGCTGGGGGGCATGCCGGCGGCGGTAGCCGCAGGAAAGTGCCTGCCCCGCCTTAGAACTCGAAGCGGCATACTCACGCCGGTACTCTGTGAAGACATGGTGATGGCGGGTATGCGGGATCTGGACGAACCGGAGGAAGAGGCGTTCCTTGAGGACGGACTCAGAGTGCTGCGGGAGAAGGACTTGGTCGAGCTTTCGCCCGGTTTGCGCGAGACTATGCAGGACCTTTCGGACCGGGTGGACACAATATACGTCCACGTTGACCTCGACATTCTCGACCCGAGCGTCGCGCCTGAGGCGGGGCTGCCGTCGCCGGGCGGTCTGACCGGAGAAGAGCTCGGTCTGGCCCTACGGCACATGGTGGGCTACGAAAAGGTGAGCGCTCTCTCGCTGGTATCGTACAGGGCGGACCAGGACGCCGACGGCCGGACCCTCAAGGAGGTCATGAAATCCCTGTTGCTGGCGACCTCAGGGTTGAGACCGGGCGCTTGAGTCCCAATGCCATGTCATTCATGGCCTGGACAAACACTCTGTGGGTGGGCTCCTTATCCATGTCTTTGACGAAAGCTCCGTCTATCTTGAGGAAGTCAACGGGCGGTCTCCGAAGACGGCCTTGCGTACCCCAAAAGACCCGGATCGGGCTACGAGCGAAGGCGACAACCTCTGCGTGGGAGCGTCGGGCTGCGTTTTCGGCTGAAAGGAAGTGCCAATCGGTTTGGTACGAGTCGCCACCTTTGGGCCTCCTCCAAGCAAGTAGGCTGCATGACACTCCTTTAATCGGATAAGCCCAGCAGAGGTTTAGCTTTCTCGCTTGGAGGATGGCTGCCTGAAGGACTGGTCGGGATCCACATGGATTACCATACTCACCCCGAGTTCCCTCTCGATGCGTTTCTCGATGCTGTCGATTTCGCTGTGGATATCTACGATGTTCGCTTCGTCTGAGACCTCGACATGCAGCGAAGCAAGTGTCCGTCCCGGCCCGTAGTCGTGAACCCTCAGGTCGTGGGCTCCTCTTATGTTCTTGCCGCTCATTACGATCGCGTCGATTTTGTCCTTGAGCTCGGGATCGGGCGGTGATCCCAAAAGCGGGTCAATGGCATCCATTGCCGTTCTAAAGCCGGTATGCACGATGACAACGGAGATAGCCGCGCCCAGCGCGCCGTCCACGGGAAACGCGGTGTACCTCCCCAATACGGCACTTGCCACCACAGCGCCTGTGGCGACAGCGTCACTAAGGCTATCCCGGGCGGCCGCCCGGCTGAGGCTCGATTGAATGGCGTTTGCGATGTAGTTGTTGTAGGAGAACATCCACACCTTTACCAGGACCGATAGCGCCAAGGCGGCCGCAAGGTAGGGATTCCACAGTACCTTCTCCCCGCTCACCAATCTGCCCACGGAAGTCCTCAGAAGCTCCAGACCCATTGCGAAGATGATGAAGGAAACGATGAGGGAGGCAATGTACTCTGACCTGCCGTGCCCATAGGGATGCTCCTTATCCGGGGGACGGTTCGTCATCTTGGCCCCCAGTATTGCCACGACCGAAGAGCCGGTGTCAGTAAGGTTGTTGAAGGCATCCGATATCACAGCCACGCTGTTCGTGAGGAGCCCGATGGCCATCTTCAGAGCGAAGAGAAACACATTGCACACAACGCCAAGTGTTCCGGCAAGGGTCCCGTAGGACTCCCTGACGCTCCTATCGGACAGGTTTTGATGGTCTCTCACAAACCGCTTGATTAAGAGCCGGATCATCGCGCCCCCTCCAATCGGCGACATAAAAACGCATCTGCGGAAACATTTCTGTCCCGCAGATGCGCTGAATAGTCATCTGCTGCCTAATTCGGCCCAGCCCCATGAACCCGGTTGGGTCATCGCCTGCTCAGATCTATCCACATTGTACCATCATATCGGCTCGCGGGCGACTTCGTTCACACTGCTCACAACTTGGCCTATATGCCCGATCACGCATATAATTGGGTCTGGGGTGAGGCCGTGAAGAGGTATAATCACGAATTCAAGGCGTTGTCCGACCTTACTCGCCTGAGGGCGCTCCGGATGATCTTGATAGCCGGTGAACCGGTATGCGTATGTGAGCTCGCCGATGCGCTGGGGTTACCCCAGTACCGAATATCCAAGCACCTGGCGGTTCTAAGGCAGGTAGGACTGGTAGCAGACTCCCGGGTTGGCACGTGGGTCTACTACTCCGTTTCCTCAAAGGCCTCAGAGTTCACTTCCGGTCTGTACCGTTTGGTAATGGAGCACGTGCGAGGCCCGCTTTTCGATGCTGACGAGGCCCGGCTCAAAGCCCGCCTTGAGTTGCGCGAAGAGGGACGGTGCATAGTCGGACCGGGAAGCAAGTAGGACACATCTTTTATAGTCGCCCACCTATGATGGAGTTCCCGGGCGCCTATAGGGATTCTCGATGCATCTCTCGGCAGCT
>CAZYFG010000088.1:0-3931 GCA_964646835.1 uncultured Eubacteriales bacterium
GTAGCAGCCTGCAAGAAACTCCACGTCAAAGGTGGTACCGGTCATGAGAGCAGCACCCCGGGCCACGTCCAAAAGCCTTTCGTAGATCTCCCCGACCTGCGCCCGTCTGGGGGCCCGCACGTAATACCAGACCCCTGCTCTGGCAGGGACGACATTGGGCTGGCCACCGCCTTCGGTGATCACGTAGTGCAGCCTCGCGTCAGAGATCACGTGTTCGCGGAGGTAGTTGGCGCCCACGTTCATGAGCTCGACCGCGTCAAGAGCGGAGCGGCCGTTGTGGGGATCTCCCGCCGCGTGCGCCGTCTTGCCGTGGAAGATGAACTTGGCCGAGTTCACGCCGTTGGAGCTTCCGACCTGAACGGTGTTCACCGAAGAGGGGTGCCATGTGATGGCGGCGTCCAGGTCATGAAAGACGCCGTCTCTGGCCATGAAGACTTTGCCGACGAGGGTCTCTTCAGCCGGACATCCATAGTACCGGACCGTGCAGGTCCTTCCGTTCTCTTGGAGATACCGTTTGAGCGCGACGGCCGCGCCCAACGCGCCTGCGCCGAGAAGGTTGTGGCCGCACCCGTGGCCGGGCGCGCCCGGAGTCACCGATTTCTGAACCGCGACGGCTTCCTGGGAGAGCCCTGCCAAGGCATCGTATTCGCCCAAAAAGCCGATAACGGGCTTGCCGCTACCCCACTCTGCCACAAACGCCGACGGCATCCCCCCGGTCCCCATCGTTACTGAAAAACCCTGCTTCTCCAGGTAAGTGGCTTGTGATTTGGCCGAACGCTCCTCTTTGAGACCTACCTCGGCAAACCGCCACACGTCGCGACTCAGTGCCGCCATATCGCCGGATATCTCGTCTACAAGCGCTTGAACCCTTTTCGACATACCACCACCCCTTCTCACATGATCTTGTTTCAGAGTTTGCCCGCCAAGAGCCTTGTTGCGCGGGCCTCCAGTGACGTCCAGAAACCTTTGTCTTCCCGGTTTAACCTCGAAATCCGGCGGAGCGGTTCGCTGATATCCGCTCCCACGTTCGAGGTGAATGCGCTTTGCCCCGAGTGGGCGTCCGACCCTATGAAGTGAACCAGCCCCTCGCGAAGCAAATACTCGGCGCAAGCCCGGGCTTCCGCCCCGAAGAAACCGGTGAAGCTCCCTGCATTCACTTGGAACATCACTTCCGTTTCCAGAAGCTCCTCTATGAGACCTTTTTTCTTAGAGAGCTCCGTGTTTCTCTCAGGATGTGCCACTATGACGCCGGCGCCCGCAAGCCGGAGCTCGAAAAGCTCCCTGAAAACGTATCGCGGGAAGTAGAGGGACGGCAGTTCAACAAGGAGGTATCCGCTCTGTCCGATAGGAAGGAGCTTGCCGGAGCGGTACTCCAACGCGACTCCCGACGACAGGTAGACCTCGGACCCCGGTATTACCTCCAGAGGTATTCGGGTGTCTTCCAGCCGTGCGCGGAGCTCGAGAACCGCCCGGTTAATGTCCTCAGGCGAAGTGTAGTACACGCCTCTCATAACATGAGGAGTCGCCACCAGCCTGGTAGCGCCTCCTCGCACAGCTTGCCTGGCCATGGACAGGGCTTCATCCCAATCTCGGGCCCCGTCGTCTAGGCCGGGGAGAACATGGCAGTGAAGGTCTGTGTACCGGATTTCCGGGTTAGGTTCGTTGTCGGTCGTCAACAGGGGCCCGGCCCCCTTTGTCATCGTGGTAATAGTAACGGTACTGGTAGTCGGAATGGGAGAATCTAACCTTGTTGATCACTACCCCCAAGATTCTGCCCCTCGCCCGTGTCAGGGTCTCTTTGATCTCCAAAGCCTGGTCAATTCTAGTCTCGCCGGAGACAACCACCAGGATGACCCCGTCGGACTTTGACGCAAGGATCGTGGCATCGGCCACAGGACCTGCAGGCGCGGTGTCGACGACGACGCGATTGTAGGAGTCCCTCGCGGATAAGAGCACCGCGTCCATTCTCTTGGAGTCGAGGAGTTCGGCCGGGTTTGGGGGAATTGGGCCGCTTGTCAGCAGGAAAAGACCCGGCACCTCCGACTCGCGAATTGCTTCATTCAGTGGGACGGAGTCGACAAGGCAATTGGTGAGCCCCTGCCTGTTGCTCACTCCGAACATGCGGTGAACCCTTGGCTTACGGAGGTCCGCGTCTATCAAGAGGACTTTGTCGCCGGCTTGGGCCATTGATACCGCCAGATTGCAGGAAGTGACGGTCTTTCCTTCGCCGGGTCCAACGCTGGCTATGAGGATCACGCGGCAGCTGTCCCTGTCTGCCGTGTAGTGAAGGCTGGTCCTCAGCGTCCTGAACGCTTCCGCTCCCGGAGACCTCGGGTTAATGAACAGGCCCATGGCGATTCCTCCTGAGACGACTATTTCCTATGGTTTCGCTGGTCGAACAGCGGGATGACACCTAGGGTGGCGAGCCCCAGGTGCTTCTGGACGTCGTCTTGAGTCTTTATGGTGTTGTCCAGGTACTCCAACACAAACACCAAAAGCACTGACGAAAACCCGCCCAAGACACCCGCTACCGCCATGTTCAGCAGCTTGCGCGGTTTCACAGGGTGCGTCGGTTCGAGAGCCGGCGACGTGATCGATATGGTCGTCTCGCCTAAGTTCAGCGAGTGGGCCATTTGCGCCTCCACGATCTTTCCATTAAGAAGGCTCAACGTGGTTTCGATCCTGGATAAACTCGCCCTCAACACCGCTTCCTCGTTCTGCGCCTTGACAAGCCGTGACTCCAATCCGAGAAGTGAAGACTCAAGCGTGGCGATCTCCTTCTCGAGAGCGTAGATCCGGCTCTCCGACATCGAGATACTCGTGACCTTCGCTACCCTTTCGTCGAGGAGCGACGTATACGTGGGGTTGGGGCGAGGTGGCGAACCTTCCTCTCCTTCCAGTGTCTGCGGCGTGTTGGCAATGGTCCGATCGAGCACCGCGAGCTCGGTCTCCAGGATGCTTTTCTCGAGCCTCGTCTCGGAGAGACTCGTCCGGAGGCTGTCGATCAGGGCGGTCTTGGCCCCGATCTCCCGGGTAAGGTAGGTCACATTGTCCGGCTTTGACTGGACGGCGCTCAGTTCGGCGTAGAGGCCCTGCATCTCCTTCTGAAGCCCCTGTTTCTGTTCCTCTAGAAACTGGAGGGACTTAGCCATACGCTCTTGGTTCTTCTCGGATACATAGTCAACGAACTCGGTGGCGATCGTGTTGGCTATGTCTGAGGCCAAGACACGGTCGGTATTCTGGACACGCACTTCGATGAGGTTCGTATCCTTGAGCACCTGGGCCGCGACCATGGACTGGAGATCTGTCGGGCTCAGGGCGAGACCCATTTTCTCTACTACCCTCTTCATCAAGAACGGGCTGGTTATCTCGCTCACATAGGTATTCAGGGTGACGGGCTGGATGCGGGAAAGCGTCTCTGTGATGGAGGTGTCATCCTGTCTGGCCGACTGCTGCGTAGCCACTGCGTTGGATACGGAGAGCGTCACTTTGGTCTCGTATACCGGCGAGAGGACGAAATAGCTGAATACGGCGCTTACCACAACGGCGACTCCGGTAAGCAGGATGATCGCCAAACGCCACTTCCAAAGCACTTCCATGTAATGCCTTAGGTCGATCTCGTCAGGTGCCACGCCACATTACCCCCCGGCAATCGGTTCCTCGACCGGCATGCGTCGGAAATAAGACATTATCTGAAGAACTTCCTGGGAGACGCCTCGCCCCACCGGAATACCGTCCTTGATGGCGAATGCAGCCTCCAGCCACAAACTGGCCTCTCTCCTCGTATCGCCGGCTTTCGAGGCTTCACTGAGGTAGGAAAGGGCTCCGTCGATGTCGCCTTTTAAATAGTATGCTTGTCCAATGTAGTTTTTCAAGACGGAAGAAGGGAGTAAGTTGTCGGGGTTCCAGCGTTCCCGAAAGACGCCGGTTA
>CAZYFG010000088.1:3941-6519 GCA_964646835.1 uncultured Eubacteriales bacterium
TTGCGCAGGGACTCAAGTGTGTCGGGTAGGGAGACGACTTCATCCAGCAATGTGGAAACCTGCTGAATATCGTCGCTTGGTGTCTCAAGTCCATCCTCACCCAGCTCGTTCATCGCCGCGATCACGGCAGAACGCGCAAAGACCTCATAGGCCCTTATGTCGAGAGGAAGCATTTCCGTAAGCCGTCGTGACACCTCTACCGCGCGGCCAGTCTCACCAAGGCTCATGAGCACCTCCACTTCCTTCATTCGATGGGTAAGGTTCAGGGGCTCAAGCCGGTTGGCGTCAAGAAGGGCCGACAATGCTTGTTCCTTGGTATTGGGGCTCCGGTTGAACACGTACATTGCCGCGCATGCCTGAGCCTTGTCCAAGGCATAGTCGGCCGTAAGGGGGTCGAGCGCCTGCGCCTCGTCATACAGCCCCACCGCGTTGTGGAAGTCCTGACGCATGAGGGCAACGGCACCGAGTCGCCCGAATTCGGCCGCCTGAATGTAGCGGTATGATGGGACCAGGATCCCTGCTGCGGCACACAGGACCAATAGCGCCGCTCCCAAGCGGCGAAAGGTCGAGTGTCTTTGCGGTACAACCTCTGCCTCAGTTCGCCGGCCCACCATGCCCGACAGGATGCCGAAAACCGCCCAGAGCTGGATCGCTATGCCCGGAAGAGACAGCTCGAAGTCCATGGCGCTATGTGCCCCCATGGCGAGTGCAGCCGTCAGAAGCCCCCACGCCAGCGCCCTATCGGCATCCTGCTCCGCGTCGCGTTCAAAGGGAGCCTCCCGGTCCTTCCGGAAGCAATACTTGGCGCCCGAATAGAGCGCGGAGACCCAGATTAAGGCATAAGGGAGAAAGCCAAAGACCCCTGTCTCAACAAGGATCTGAGCGAAGTGATTGTGCACTTCGGTGGTCCAGTACAGGACCCGCTGGTACTGGTGATAGAGGGCGTTCCAGGCCCCGGCTCCGCCTCCCAGGAACGGGCGGTCCGCGAAGATAGCCAGGGCGTCTCTCGTCGAGAAAGCCCTTGTAATGAGACTGGGATCATCGATGGAGATGGTCGACAGCCGGTCCAGGATGGACGCGGGCACAACGCCGGCCAACCCCGCATTGTGCTGGGAAGCCATGAGGAAGATGTACAACGCGAAGGTCGCCGTGGCGTAAAGTCCCGCGGCCCACGTCAATGCTCTACCTGCTTGAGGGCTAATCCGGTCGCTAAGAGCAATCCTCCAAATCCAGCGGCCCGCGTAGAAGACGCACACAATCAAAAACCCAACGCCCAGGTACCAAAGCCCTCTCCCAGGGGTTTTTGACGCGATGGACTCGGCAAACCCTCTTACAACCAGCAAGACGGCGGAAAGGATGGCGCATATATCAAAAGCCGTGCGGGACCGGCGCTCTCGCGGAAGTCCGACGAACAAGGCGACCAAGGTGAACGGGTATATGACCCATCCGCCCCGGGAGTAGGACGCCAAAAAGACGACGGTTTGGAGGAAAGTACCTAGGGAGACCGCGGCCCTTCCAATGAGGTTCCTCACGGAGCCTGCGAGCGAAATGCCGATGATCGAGGAGAACATGAGGTAAGCCGCGAGGGCGTTCGGGTACTGCAGGGTCGACATGATTCGACCTCCTTGAGCCGCCCCCGGGAAGACCAAAAGACCCGTGGCGGACAACACGCCGACAGCCGTAACGGCAGTTGCCCCTAGGAAGATGACCAGAACCAGTGCATTTCTCGCCCGTCTAGTCCTTGTGAGGTGGAATGAGACCGCAAAAATCCCAAAGTACGAGAGGTGCTTCAAAAATCCGCGGACGGCGTCAGCCTTGGAAACCGCCCCAAACGTTGATGCCCCGTACGCAAACGCCAAGAGCAAGAAGCCCCACGCTGAGACGCCTCCAAATACCCGTTCACTGCCGGAGAAGACGATGTCTACGGCAAGGAAGACCATAAGAGCGCCTGCAAATACCTGATACGGGAGGAGGTCGCCGGGGAAGAACAACCCCCTGAGAAGCGGGGCGCCTAAGAGGAGCAACGCGAAACCTGGGTACAAGAGGCACTTAAGACCCAAGCTCAGATTCGTCTTGATCTTCTTTGTAGTCAATGCCTTACCCCCGCGCTCCTCTTTCCTCTCCCAGGCTTCGCCCACTCTACTCGAGGGGAAGAACAAAGGGGCGGAGATGCGCCATCCGCCCCTTTTTTCGGCTTTACAAAATGCCTACTTGCTTCATGAAGCGGCTCATCATGGTAGCAGACTCGGCCCTTGTCCCGTTGCCCTTGGGCGCGAAGGTGCCGTCATCATGACCGAGGATGATCCCTTCGTTCACAGCCTGGGCCGCTTCGTAGCCTGCCCAATCGCTGATTTTGACACCATCCGCGAACCTGGAGATAAGGTCAGCCACTTCCTCCTCGGTTAAGGCCGCTGCTTCTTTGCCGGCCCGCTTCATCGCACGCACCAGGAGGGCGGCCATTTCCTCGCGGGTAATAGGAGCCTGTGGGCGGAAAGTGCCGCCGAGTCCCGAATCGCCTTGGGCCAGCCCCTCCTGGAACGCCGCCTCGACGTAGCCGAAATACCAAGTGCCCGAATGG
>CAZYFG010000088.1:6529-7351 GCA_964646835.1 uncultured Eubacteriales bacterium
CCCGGACTCCGGCGTCGCCGGTGCTATCCCCAGCGTCCTCACTAGCATGGTGACGAACTCGGCCCGGGTGACATCCCGCTGTGGCTCAAAGGCGGTCTCCGATACTCCGGTGACGACGTACTTGGCAGCCATGAGCTCTATCTCGGCCTGAGCCCAGTGGCCGGCGATGTCGCCGAACGTCTTGTTATGTTCAAGCGCGATAAACTTACCATCCGCTAGATCCGAAAGGCTCCCTGAGACCTTGCCCTGAGCGACCTTGCCGCCTACGTAGATGAGAGACCCGATCCGGTAGAGGTTCACGTGGGCCGGGTTCTCCACCTTCTCTACGTCAAAAGGCACCGTGAGGAGCAGGTCTGACACGCTGATCCGAGTGGCGGTCCCGTTGGGCGCTACCGCCCAGAAGCTCAGCGTTACCACTTCCGACGCCTGAGTCATAAGCCGGACGGCGTCGTCACCTAGCCCGGCCAAAACCTCGCCGGTCTCTTCAGCATCCGACGTCACTGCCCTGATCTCGAGGTTGGAGAAAGACCCTGCTGCCGCCTTGACGGCTTCGCGAAGCGCCTTCATCACGTCGGCCCCGACCTGGACATCAATGGAACCAAGCTTCAGTACGCTGTCGACCGTCGCGTTGCCCGCCTGGGTCAAGACATCCAGCGGCAAGTTGGCGGTGACGTCCTGAGGCACTTCTCCGGTGGCCGGGACTGGCTGGACGTCAACCAGCGTTACCCCTGTTTCCGGGGCCTCCGCGAAGAGCGATTGGGTGAGCTCGGGGTCTACGTAAACCGTAGCTTTGTCTTCTGTCGGGTCATATGTCTGCCAACC
>CAZYFG010000088.1:7361-8496 GCA_964646835.1 uncultured Eubacteriales bacterium
GTGGGGGTTGTACCTCCCGGAAGACTCGGCCCGCCCCCGGACGGGGGTTCAGAGGGTGCGGCGACTTCATCCAGATAGACGACAACGTTGATCGTGGTCCCAGTGAACTGCGCATCGCTACCTGAACCGAGCTTAACCCCGTATGCGCCGAAATCTGAAGGTAATCCGTAGACGAGGTCGACCAGTTTCGTGTCGTAGATTTGGCTGTAAACAAGTGCCATTGTGCTCGAGCCTTCATGCACGACCGAACCGCTTCGCCTGAATCGAAACAGTATGTTGATGGTTCCGTCAGAGAATGAGGTAACCGGCACTACGGTAAGCGGCACCTTGACATCGCTTCCGACCTTGACATCGGTTCCCACGCTGGGCAGCGTAACCGACGAGAGATCGGCCGCCTCGGCCATTTGGGGAACCAACGGAGCAAGAACCGACACGAGGACGAAAACGAGGACAAGGCTTACCCTTCCAATGCGTCCCGAAACACTGATGCGATACATCATTGCACCTCCCTCCGCTATAACCCGCGAGTGATATTACGGCAACAATAACAATATCACCCATCGCGCGGGGCTAACGTAGGGTTCGCTCTCGAGGTGGAAAATTCCTGCAGTGGCCCGAGGAATTAAGAAAGACCCTGGCCAGGGCAGTTATCGGAGGGGATGCCGCCCGCAGTACTCTTCAATTACTTCCCAGGTGGCCGGAGACTCAAGCCCTCTCCTCCATCCGGCGATCCCTGCCAAGTTGTACCGGTCGGCCAACTCGACCCTCCTGGTCATGGACGCGGCATCCTCCAGCCAGATCTTGTAGGTCCTGTTGCCCGAACTCTTTTCGGCGTACCTGAGCCCGGTCTCCGCGTCGAAAGAAGCCTCCACGCCTTGAGACCGGACCCACTCTTCGGAAGACTTCATGCCGTAGGCCACTTGGGTCACCTTTACCCCGGCATCATCCTTGGTCTCAGTCCAGAGCCTGGTGTAGAAAGGCACACCGAGGACCAACTTCTCGGCAGGCACTTCCTCCAGCGTCTTTTGGATTGTCCACTCGGTCCACGGCAGCGAGGCGGTCGGTCCCGCCACCGGCGAGCCCGCCCAGAACTCGTCGTAGGCCATGAGCATCACATAATCCACCGCTTCGGCCA
>CAZYFG010000089.1:0-3010 GCA_964646835.1 uncultured Eubacteriales bacterium
TATGAGAACGTCGTTCTTCTTGGGGAGGCCCGCAAGTTCCGCCAACTCAGACGCTATGATGCCCGCCACTCCTTTGAGAGTCTCGCGGCTTCGGAACCGGAGGGCGGGGCATTCGAGCGTGAAGTACCTTCCCGGCGGTTTGCCGATTTGGGCTCCGGCCTGCGGGGTCATGACTTGGACCCTGGTGATCTTGATGCCGTCCATTTCCTCTTCGCGCACGTTCATCCCGGGTATTTGCTGTCCTGCCCGGGTAGTCGCCATGGTGGCGCGTTCCAGCGCCAGGTCGGTCCGTTCGTTGTGGCTTAGGAACAAGTTGTGTCCCCCCGAAATCGTCTCGTTTGGGATTTCCTACTCTATCCCAGTGCTATACTACCCAGAGAACTCGCCAATATATGACGCAGTTTTCGGAGGGACGCGCGTGAAGAGAGTGCCGCTCCTTGTGGCCGCTTTGGCCGGGGCTTCCATGGCGGTGCAAGGTTCTTTCAACGCAGTATTGGGAAAAAAGGCAGGCTCCTTTGAGGCGTCGTTCATAGTTCACGTCATTGGGGCGATCCTGCTCGGGGGCCTTCTCGCTTTCGGACTCGGCCAGGGAGGCCTGCGCAAAGCGCTTGAGGCGCCCTGGTGGAGCTTCCTGGGCGGCCCCTTGAGCGTCCTCATCATCTGGGGAGTCTTGACGAGCGTGGCTCAAGTGGGAGTATCCAACGCCAACACTGCTATTGTGGCGGCTCAGATAGTGACCGCCATCGTTCTCGACTGCATTGGAGTGACCGGCGAGAAGGTGAGCATCGGCTGGATGAAGGTCGTTGGTGCAGTGCTTTTCATCGGAGGCGTGTACCTCCTCTTGCGAGATGGCTCATGACTAGGGGTGACTTCGAGCCAAAGAAGGTTTTCCAGGATTCCTCGTAGAAGCCGATTTCGTTGACAAAAAAAACGCCGCTTCTTTTGGAAGCGGCATTGGGAGAGGAGAAACCGGAGGAAGAGCCTGCTTCGGTCGATCTCACGATCGAGCCTCGACTCTCGGAAGTAAGTATGGTCCCGTGATAGACTGTTTATGCGCGCGTCGCGAAGATTTTCCGGTGAAAGAAGGATTTTTCGTTGAAGGCTGTTTATCCGGGCAGTTTTGATCCGATCACCAACGGCCATCTCGATATCATCAAGCGGGCCGCCAGATCTTTCGAGCATGTCCATGTCGTCGTGTTCGACAACGCGGCCAAGAATGCCCTGTTCAGTGTCGAAGAACGAGTGGCCATGATCCGGGAGGCAGTGGCCGAAATCCCAAATGTGAGCGTTGACGCGTCTTCCGGGCTCCTGGTGAACTACGCCAGAAATAGGGGCGCAGGGGTTATAGTGAAGGGATTGAGGGCGGTCTCTGATTTTGACTATGAGTTCAAGATGGCTCTCATGAACAAGAAGCTGTCACCCGAGACGGAGACGGTCTTCATGATGACGTCTCTCAAGTACTTGTACCTCAGTTCCAGTCTTGTGAAGGAAGTCGCGTCCTACGGCGGGTGCATCAAGGATCTGGTACCTCCCGCCGTTGAGGCGAAAGTATTCGAGAAACTCAAGAAGAAGCCGGAAGGCGATATCTAGCAAGGCGAGGTGCTATACGTGGACGTTCTGGCTCTACTAGACAAACTGGACGCCTATCTCTCCGAGTGCTCGAGGGTTCCCCTCATGGGGAAGCTCCTTGTGGATGAGGAGGAGGTGTTCGCGCTTATCGACGACCTCCGCGCCCAGCTCCCCCAGGAGTTGGAGCAGGCCAAGTGGCTTCTCAAGGAGAGGGAAAGGATCATCCAGGAGGCCAGGAAAGAGGCTGAAGAGATAGTCAAGGACGCCCAGGGGCAGATAGCCACTCTGGCCAGCGAATCGGTTATCGCCAAAGAAGCCCGTATGCAGGCCGAGGAACTCATGACCCGGGCAAAGGAAGTCGCCAAGGAGATAAACCTCGGGGCCAGGGAATACGCGGATGAACTGATGAAGGCTGTTGAGGACGCCATCACCGATACACTTGAGCGAGTGCGCCAAGGTCGTCGTGAGCTGGCCGTTGACAAGGAGCCGGCCTCATCAAGGCCCGTCGACCTGGAAGACGACGAGGAGGCTCTCCGGGAAGGCGAGGAAGACGCGTTCTTTGCCGAGTCGGAAGACGAAGAGGAACCTTCCCGGGCTGCGAAGCGCCGGAGGAAGTAGCAGTAAGAAAGCTATAGAGTCCTCCTCCTGAAGGCTTCGCTTAAGCCCGAGAAGATGAGCGAGATAACGGCCACGACCAAGAGGGAGAACACGCACGATTTGGCTGCGTTCCCCACATTCTGCACCCATACCAGGGAACCTGTTGCCGCATAAGGCTCGAATGTGGGGAGGGACCAACGGGCTGCCTCAGGCCTCATGAAAAAGACGGTGAACGCGGCGGCCAGAATACCCTGGAAGAGCCTGGCGAAGGCGTAGGGGGCAACCGATAGGCCCGAAGGTTGGGTCACCGCCGCGACTTGCGCCAGGACGCTGAGGCCGCTCCAGGCGATTATGGCGCTGCACGCAGCCACTCTTGCCACCAACGAAGCCTCCGCCTGGCTGGCCATTGACGTGCCGATGGTTATCTCGAAGAACCCGCTCACGAGCGGCTCGTGGAGGGCCTTCGGTATCAAGGAGTCCGGCACGACTTTGGAAATCGCCGCCGATATGGCTTCCGTCGCGCCCGCGATCCGCAGGAGTTCGAAGATGACCGAAAAGAGCACCATGAACCCCAGGATGGCCATGAGCGTGTTGACCGATCGCCTGACGGCATCCCCCAGTAGTTCGCCGAAGGGCTGCTTCTTCTCTGTCTGGGCCTCTCTCATAGCCCGGTATGCCCGGAGCAGTATGAAGGAGCCGTCCGACTTGAGCGGGGGACTTGTCTCCTCTCTCCTTTTCCAAAACCTCATCGCCAGTCCCACTAGAACCGCAGACGAGTAATGGGCGGCCACGATCACCGCGGCCAGGTCGGCTCTTTTGAACATCCCGACGGCCACCGCACCGG
>CAZYFG010000089.1:3046-5229 GCA_964646835.1 uncultured Eubacteriales bacterium
TGAAGAGAGGGTCGGAAGTGTTGCAGAAACACATGAGGCGCTCGGCTTCCGTCTTGTTGGCAAGACCCTGGTCCTTGAGTCTAGCCGAGAGCGTGGCGCCCAGGGGGTAGCCCGAAGCGATTCCCATTGCCATGGTGAAAGATCCTGAACCGGGGACGTTGAACAGGGGGCGCATGATGGGCTGGCACAAGACGGCCATGAAATGGACGACTCCCATACCCATGAGGAGCTCCGCGGCTATGAAGAAGGGGAGGAGGGCCGGCAACACGACCTCCCACCAGACCCCGAGTCCCCTTTCAGCCGCCTGGAATGAAGGCTCCGGGTAGAGGATCATGGAGGCGAGGGTCAAAGTAAAGAGGGCGTCTTTCCTCACCTTGCGGATCAGTGCGATCCCGCATAGGACCCCTAATGCGAGAACGAGCGCCGACAGTTTCATGACTCCGCCTCCTTCGTACGCTCTAATCTATATGCCTTGATACGCCGCGGAATTAGCCTCCTTGACACCCGTTTTTTCGCCTGAGTATAATCCCTACTGTGCCTTGGATGGAGGGTCGAGATGAAGATTGACGTAACCGAGATCCTGAAGACTCCGGGTGCCGGAATGCCCTTCGAGGTAGAGGGCGAGATCATGCTTGCCGATCCGGAGGATGAAGGAGAGGGCCCAGGTGTCTTCGCCGTCCGCGGAGTAGCTACGTCCATCGGCGACGGCGTATATGTTGATGCCCACGCCAAGGGCACGGTGGAACTTGTTTGTTCGCGGTGTCTTTCCACCTTCACCAAGCAAGTGGACCTTGATTGCGAAGCCAAGTTCGTGGAGAATCCCCAAGACCGGTCTCATGAGGACCAGGACGAGGTAGAGATCTTCCCCATGGAAAACGGCGTCTGCGACCTTGGTGAGATGGTAAGGCACGAGATCGTACTGAACCTTCCTATGAAGCCGCTTTGCTCTCCCCGCTGCAAGGGCCTCTGCCCGGTGTGCGGAGCCAACCTCAATGAGGTAGAGTGCGATTGTGAGAAACCCGCTCCTGGGGAGACGGTATTCGGCAGGAAGCTTCTGGAGGCTCTCAACGAAAGGGGAAAGAAGAATGGCCGTTCCTAAGAAACGAACGTCGGCTTCCCGCCGGGACAAGCGCAAGGCCAACTGGAAACTTGTGGCGCCCACCACGGTAGAATGCGGGCATTGTCACGCCCTGATCCTGCCGCATAGGGTGTGCCCCGAGTGTGGCTGGTATGACGGCAAGCAGGTAGTCAAAGTCGAAGAGAAGTAAGCGGGCGTTTGTCCATACAACGCCCCTCTGGATTTCGGACGGAGTGAAAAGGCCCCGGGCATATGTGCCGGGGCCTTTGGCTGCTTATTGAGGGTATGGCCCGGCCAATCCGGGGTCTTTTTCTGTTGCCAACTTTGGACAAACATTATATACTTGCCACTAATATCAAGGTATTAGCACCAGGCCACAATCACCTGGGGGAGATGAAGCCCTATGCCTGTAAGCCCAAAGGACCGCCGGGAGCGCCTCCGGGCAGTATTGGGCTCCAATCCGTTCTTGAGTGACGGCAGGTTGGCCCGGCATTTCGGAGTGAGCGTCCAGACAATCAGGCTTGACCGGATGGCCCTAGGGATCCCCGATCAGAGGACCCGGACCAAGGAAGTGGCGGAGAGAGCGTACGGACGAGTGAGGTCCATGAGCCAAGGTGAGATCGTCGGCGAGCTCATCGATTTGGAACTGGGGAAGTCGGCCATCTCGGTGCTGGAGGTAATCCCCGAAATGGCTTTTCAAAGGACCGGCGTTACCCGGGGCCACTATATCTTCGCCCAGGCCGACTCGTTGGCGATAGCGGTCATCGACGCAAAGAAGGTAGTGACCGGAATAGCCAACCTGAAGTTCAAAAGGCAGGCCCGCGTGGGAGAGAAGTTGGTGGCCAAAGCGACCGTAATCAGGGAAAAGGGCAACAAGTCTGTAGTGCTGGTCGAAACTCGTTCGGACGGCGAGGAAGTGTTCCGCGGCAAGTTCCTCGTATTCGCCCGCGAATAGCGGGAGGGAGAGTCAATGTCCCAATCCCCGGAAGCGTATGACCTCATCGGCGTCGACCTCATGGGAGGCGACGAGGCACCCGGATCCAACATCGAAGCTTGCCTTATGGCGGAGAGAGAGGGCTACCGGGTAGTTGCCTTCGGGACGGCG
>CAZYFG010000089.1:5239-5519 GCA_964646835.1 uncultured Eubacteriales bacterium
TTTTAAGACGGGAGACGTCCACCCGCCATATTGAGGCAGTTGAGGCTCTCCGGAGCCGCGCGGGTGACCGGCCGCCAATGACCGTCATTTGCAGCGAGAGAGTGCTCCCGGACGAACCTCCCCTGCAAGCCATTCGCAGGAAACCGGATTCCTCCATAAGGCGAGGGATCACCGCCGTGAAGGAAGGCGTCGCGGGAGCCTTTGTATCCGCCGGCTCCACGGGAGCCCTGGTCGCTGGCGGCGCTCTCATCCTGGGAAGGGCCAAGGGAGTCGACAAACC
>CAZYFG010000089.1:5585-8488 GCA_964646835.1 uncultured Eubacteriales bacterium
GCCACCTGGTGCAGTTTGCCGTCATGGGAAGCGCCTATGTCGAGGGTGTGCTGGGCTGGGAAAGGCCCAAAGTGTTCTTGCTCAATAACGGGGTCGAGCCCGAGAAGGGCAACGCGGTCACAAAAAGGGCATTTGAGCTCCTGAAGAGCGCCCCCTTGAACTTCATAGGCAATATCGAGGCAAGGGACGTGTTCACGGGGAACGCCGATGTCGTTGTGGCCGACGGGTTCAGCGGGAACGTCTTTCTAAAGACCTGCGAGGGCACGGCGGAGTTCCTGATGTCGGTCCTAAAATCCGAAGTCGCCAAAACGCTGACCCGGAAGGCGGCCGCTCTGGCTTTGAAACCCGCCTTCTCCAAGGTGCGATCCCTCTTGGACTACTCCGCTTACGGCGGAGCGCCCCTTCTTGGCCTCCGGGGCTGCGTGGTCAAGTGCCACGGCTCTTCTGGGCCGGTGGCCGTGGCCAACGGGATAAGGCAAGCCCACCGGTATATTGTGGGAAAAGTAACCGAAGTAATAGAAAACACGCTATCCGAACTGAACCTGGAAGGTGAATAAGGTGGAGTCCACAAGGCCGGTGAAGATCGCTGGGATGGGGTACTACGTGCCTCCGCACGTGCTCACGAACTTCGACCTCGAGAAAATGGTCGATACTTCCGACGCATGGATCGTGGAGAGGACCGGGATCAGGGAGCGCCGTTTGGCGGGCAGGGGAGTCACCACCTCGGACCTGGCCAGAGAGGCAGCTCTCATGTGCCTCAAGGACGCTGGCGTCGAAGCGCCGGAGTTGGACCTCATCATCGTGGCCTCGGCCAGCCCCGATCACCTCTTTCCCGCGACGGCCTGCGTTGTCCAACACGCCATAGGCGCCCTCAACGCGGCGGCTTTCGACATGGAAATCGGCTGCACCGGGTTTATATATGCTCTTGCGACGGCCACTCAGTTCATCGCTTCCGGTATGTACAAGAAAGTGCTTGTGGTAGGCGCCGAGTGTCTCTCCAGGTTCGTTGACTGGAGCGACCGCACGACGTGTTGCCTCTTCGGAGACGGAGCGGGGGCCGCGCTGCTGGTAGAGGGCCAGGCCGGGGAAGGCATTCTGGGCTTTCACCTGGGGGTGGACGGCTCGGGGGCAGACCTTCTCTCCCTTCCGTCCGGATGCGCCAAATCGCCGGCATCCAGGGAAACCGTGGAGAAGGGTCTCCACTACATACACATGGAGGGCAAGGCCGTCTTCAAGTTCGCGGTGAAGATCATCGATTCGGCAGTCACGAAGGTGCTCGAAAAGTGCGGAAGGAGTCCCGAGGACATCGGGGTCCTTGTCCCGCACCAAGCCAATCTCCGTATCATTGAGTCGGCATGCGCGAGGTTCGGAATCCCAAAGGAAAGAGTTGTGGTGAATATCGACAAATACGGGAATACGTCGTCGGCTTCGGTGCCCATCGCCATGTGCGAGGCCATCTCGGAAGGTCGCATAAGGAAAGGCGACTTGGTCGTCCTTGTGGCATTCGGCGCGGGCTTATCATACGGTTCGGCCGCGATAATCTGGTGATAAGGGGGTTATTTCATGCCCAAGGTCAAGATCTTGACTGACAGCGCTCAGGATTTCAAGCCCGAGTTCCTCGAGTCAAAGGGAATCACGGTGGTCCCGCTAATGGTGTTTTTCGGTGAAGAGGCGTTTCTCGACGGTTACGAGATTCGCGGCAAGGCCTTCTATGACAAGCTCAGGACCTCGCCCCACCACCCGCACACATCCCAGCCTTCGCCCGAAGCCTTTAGAGCCAGGTTCGAAGAGCTTACGGCCGATGGGTCTCACGTAATCGCGATCCTGCTTTCCCAGGTGCTGAGCGGGACGTTCCAGTCGGCTGTGCTGGCTAAGGACATGCTTCCGGACCGCTCCATAACCGTGGTGAACTCAAGACTGGCGTCATGCTCATACGGCGCCCTGGCCATCATGGCTGCCGAGATGGCGGAAGAAGGCGCTTCGCCGGAAGCCATAGCCGCATTCCTGGAGGAGATGGCCTCCAAATGCGTCACGGTGTTCTCAGTGGACACCCTCGATTACCTTGCCAGGAACGGGAGGATCGGCAAGGCCCAGCATTTCCTCGGCGGGCTCCTCAACATGAAGCCGCTCCTCAGCCTCGACAAAGACGGCTACGTGACGGCCATCGAACGCGTGAGGGGCAAGAGCAAAGTCTTGCCGAGAGTCATGGAGATAGTCGCCGAGAAAGTGCCTTCGAGAAAGGCTTCTGTGGTTACCATTTCCCACTCGGATGCGCCCGAGGAAGCGCAGAAGATGAAAGAGAGCGTCCTTTCGCTGCTCAAAGTCGGGCGGCTCTATGAAGCTGAGATAGGCAGCATCATCGGCACGCATGTCGGTCCGGGTTGCATCTGCGTTCAGGTGTTTCCCGAGTAGAGGCGGCGGGGGATCAGTGTGTCCAAGATAGCATGGGTTTTTCCGGGCCAGGGTGCTCAGACCGTAGGGATGGGAAAGGAGATGTATGACGCCTATCTCGCGGCAAGACGAGTGTTTGAAGCTGCCGACGCGTCATTGGGCTTCGCCCTCTCGGAGATCGCTTTCCAGGGTCCGATCGGGAAACTCACCATGACGGAACATGCCCAGCCTGCGCTCCTCATGGTGGGCGTAGCGTGCGCCCAGGTCCTCAGGGAGCACGGGCTGGAGCCTGATATGGCTGCTGGGCTCAGTCTGGGCGAGTACACCGCTCTCGTGATAGCGGGTTCTTTGAAGTTCGAGGATGCCGTGGTGCTCACGCGAAACCGTGGTATATACATGCAGGAGGCGTGCCCGGAAGGCGAGGGAGCGATGGCCGCGGTCTTGGGCCTCGATGAAGCCCAGGTGGAGAGAGTGTGTGAAGAGGCCAGGCCTTACGGAGAGGTTTCCGGGGC
>CAZYFG010000090.1:0-6214 GCA_964646835.1 uncultured Eubacteriales bacterium
ACGCATGTTGACACTCGTCAACTACGCACGTGCGGATAGGCAGCTGCTGGGGATGATACATCAGATGTATAGTGCCCCATCGCCGGCTGTCATTTTTTGCTAATTGGCCCGGGGATACCTCCGGCCTACGGGGCGAGCCCACAGTATTTGGTCTGGAGCCCGGGCCGCTCGCGTGAACCGAGGGCGGCCGCCTTCCGCGGGTCAGTCGCTGCGAGGTATCCGGGTTATCTCGTACCCACCCTTGACATCCTTCACGGCGAAGCCCATTTCCCTCAGTTCCTCTCTGAGCCGGTCCGATTTGGCCCAATCCTTGGCCTCACGGGCCAGCCTTCGCTCTTCTCCTCGAGAATGGCCAAGGCTTCCGGAGGCAGCTCGGAAAGCGCCAGCACTTTGTCTTCTTTGGTGGCTCCCTTGAGGAGGTCGAGCGCCAGCACCCGGTCGGCCTCACTCGCGAGCCTTGCGAAACCCGGGCCCAGGTCCGCCTTCGCGGCTTCCCACAGCACGGCAACCGCTTTGGGCATATTGAGGTCGTCGTTCACCGCTGCGAGGAACGCTTCCCTGAACCTCTCAACATCCTCGCCCGATCCGGCCTTCTCCGCCTCCTGCGAGGACTTCTGAACTAGGGTCCTCAGCGAGCGCAGCCCGCTCTGGGCGCTTTCCAACGCTGGCCAGGTGAAATTCAGGTGACTCCGGTAATGAGCCGAGAAGCAGAAGTACCGGAAGGCCAGGGGCTCAAACCCTTTGGTCACCAGATCGCTTACGGTGTAGGTGTTGCCGAGACTCTTCCCCATCCTTCCGCCGTCCACGAGCAAGAACTCTCCGTGCATCCAGTAGTTGGCGGGTATCTTCCCCGTGCAACTCTGCGACTGGGCGATCTCATTCTCGTGGTGGACCGGTATATGGTCGACCCCGCCGGTATGGATGTCGAACTGCTCGCCAAGGTACTTCCTGCCCATAGCCGAGCACTCGATATGCCAGCCGGGATAGCCCATCCCCCACGGGCTCTCCCACTGCATGATGTGCTCTTTGGGAGCCTTCTTCCATAGGGCGAAATCTGCGTGGTGTCTCTTTTCGGGGTTCTCCTCAACCCTTGCCCCGGCAAGCTGGTCCTCCAAGTTTATGCCGGAGAGCTGCCCGTAATCGGGGAACTTGGATATGTCGAAGTAGATGCCGTCGCTTGTCTCGTAGGCATATCCCTTCTCAACCAGTTCGACGACCATATCCAGCATTTCGCCTATGTGTTCGGTGGCCGGGGTCACCAGATCCGGCCTCTTTATGTTGAGGAGGGACGCGTCTTTCATGAAGGCATCGGCGTAAAAGCGGGCGATCTCCCACGGCGTCTTCTTCTCGCGCCCGACGGCCACCAGCATCTTGTCTTCGCCTTCGTCGGCATCGGACACCAGGTGGCCCACATCGGTGATGTTCATGACCATCTTCACCGAAAGGCCGTTATACTCAAGCACCCTCCGGAGGACATCCGCGAAGACGTAAGACCGCATGTTCCCTATGGTGGCATACTGGTATACCGTAGGGCCACACGTGTACATCCCCACCTTGCCCGGCACAATGGGCGTGAACTTCTCCTTCTTGCGGGTCAAAGTGTTGTACAGGTAGAGGGGATGCACTCTTACCGCCTCCGTTCGCCTTTAAGTGAGCTTTAGTGTATCTTACACCCTCTGGAGCCCAAGCGAGACACGGCCTCTTCGATTCGCCCCAGACCTTCCTCCAAGAGCGACCTAGGGCAGCCGATGTTCAGCCTCATGAAGCCCTCGCCGCCCGGACCAAAGATGTACCCCGCGTTCATTCCTACTTTGGCTTCCTCGTTGAAGAACCTCTGCAGTTCCTTGGGGTCGTCTATCCCAAGGCCGCGGCAGTCCAGCCAGACAAGGTACGTCCCTTCGGGCTTTATGGGCTTTATGGCCGGAATTCTCTCGGCGAAGTACTTGAGGAGGAACTGGACATTGCCCTCGATGTAATCCAAGAGCTGCTCGAGCCACTCATCGCCGTGCCTGAACGCCGCCTCCATGGCGATTATGGCCAGGAAATCAGGCGAGCCCTGCATGCCGGACCTTGCCTGATTGAACTTCTTCCGCATCTCTTCGTCGGGGATGATGGCAACCGAACAGTGCATGCCGGCGACGTTGAACGTCTTGGACGCCGCGAAACAGGTCACGGAATTGGCCTCGAACTCAGGCGATATGGATGCGAACGGGATGTGCTTGTGGCCCTTCAGTATGAGCTCGCAGTGAATCTCATCGGAGATGACTACGGCACCGTTCTTGAGGGCTATCTCGCCCATCCTCACGAGTTCGTCCCGGCTCCAGACCCGGCCCACAGGATTGTGGGGGCTGCACAAGATCATGGCCTTGGCCCCGCTGTCCCTGAAGTCCCTTTCCAGGGCATCAAAGTCCACTTCGTACCTATCGCCTTCAAGCCGGAGCAGGTTGGAGACCGTCTTGACGTTGTTGTTGGGACCGGTGGACCAGAACGGCGGGTAGGCCGGGCTTTGGACCACAACCGAACCGCCCTCCGGGACGAAAGCCCGCACGGCGGCATTCACCGCCGGGACAACCCCGGGGGTTATGACCACCCATTCGGGGGCGATCTTCCACCCGTACTTCGCCTCCAGCCTTTGAACTACGGCCCCGAAGGTTTCAGGAGTTGTCCTCGTGTATCCGAAGATCGGATGGGCCAGTCTCTCGGCAACCGCGTCGATCACGGGCTGGGGAATCCGGAAATCCATGTCCGCCACCCACATGGGAAGAACATCTTCCGAACCGAAAAGCGCCTTCACATTGTCCCACTTGCTGCTCTTGGTGTTCCTACGATCTATGACCGTATCGAAGTCGTACCTCACTCTCTCATGCCCCTTTCCGGCGTTTCTCCCCTGACATCAGATGACACTGTCCACAGAAAAGAGAGCCCCAGGTGATGAGAAATGGACTTCAACACGGCATCCGCCGAAATCCTTCCGGGACGGAAAGCCGGGCAAAAAGGAGCCCCGCCGGATGAGGAGGGGACGGGGCTGAAGTTTGGTTGAGTCCCAACGATAGAAAAGCGATTGCCCGCATGATAAGGCCGCTAGTGAGTCTCCACGGTCACTTCCTTCCCGAGACTCGTCAACACGCGGGCCAAATCTTCCACGACCTTGCTCTTCAGCGCAAGCTCTGCGGGCAGGTCGGCGCTCTGGTGGGCGGGGTTTATGGCTCTCCCGACAATGAACCTTATCTCGTCGGCTTCGGACAAGAGGTCCGTAAGCCTGCCCGGGCCGTCGGTCCTGTAGCGTAGCCGGTTTCGGGCCGGCGGCCCGTCCCTGAGCGTCTCCAGGGTCTTGGTCAGGGTGAGGATGCCCTCGGTCACGAGGTCTATCCCCTCGATCCGCCCGGTAGGTGGAGCGGTGTCCCCAAGTGACCCTAGATCCACCTCGACCTTTCTCCCAATCTCGCGGCCAACCATGAGACTGGTGGTGCCCCCGCAGACGACCTTCCTGCCCGGGCTCTCCATGAATGATCGCACCACTTCCGCATCGTCGGACCTTCTCTCGGGCGGCCCGGCAAGCACAACGAGCCTTCTCGGCACCCGCATCCTCACGACCACCACGGTCGCGTCGTCGCCGGGCATGCCGGCGTAGAGCTTCTTGGTGGTTTCCAGGAGGCCATGCGCCAAGGACTGGGCATCTTCTTCGAACGGACACATCCGCTTCAGGTAGTCGCCAACCCTGTCCCAACCCCAGCCGAGGTTCCATACGCCGCCTATGCCGGCGTGGAGGACGCCGTCGCTCACCATCACGAGCCAGTCACGGTCTTCCAGAGTGAACCGGCTTTCCTTCACGATCCTGCCGCCGTAGTCTCGGCTCTCGCGCTCAAGCGGCAAAAGGTCCGACCCCCTGCCCAAGAAGACCTGGGGGTTGTCGAACTCGACCAGATGCGCCGAGTTGTCGGGCATGATTCTAAGTATGGAGAACGTGCTGTAAGCCAAGTGCCTGACTTCGCACACGGGAAGAGTCTTGGAGAGGGAATCAATCACGTCATCGAGCGGCAGCCCGCCCCGGAGCATGGTCGATATCATCTTGCAGGTCATAGAGGCAAGGATATGGGCTTTGACGCCGCTTCCAAGACCATCCGAAAGCACCACGAGAGTAGACGAGTCCCGGGCCACTTCAACACAGTCTCCGCAGAGTTCCTCGCCGTGCTTAGTGAGTTGAGCTACCGCCACTTCCGCCTTTAGTCGTACCATCTGACGGCATCTCCTCCTCAATCACGTTCATGAGGGTGGTAAGGGATATCTTGGTTTCAGCCGTCGTCTCGCCCAGTAGACCGGCGATCTTCTGGGCCACTTCCATCTGCTCCTCGATCACCCGCCTGGCTCGCTCCACGGCCTCTTCGGCCACTCGCTTCCGGATCTCCGCCTGGCGGCGTTCCTCGGTGATATCCATCAAGATCCCGACGAGCAGTTTCTGGTCGCATACGTATATGACCTGTTCGTCTATCACAAGACCGTTCATCATGGTCTCGCCCCGGGAAGTAGCCTTGGTCATGGAGGCTTCGTTGAAGAGCGAAGCATCCATGATGTCGCCGACCCAAGTGCCCAACAAATCCTTCTTTTTCCTGCCCGTCATGACCTCGGCGGCCAAGTTCATGTCCACGATGGTCCCGTCCAGCCTGGTCACAACCACTCCGTCAGGCGTGGCGTTCACCACCACGTTGGCCATGGACTCGGCGCGCCGCCGCATATGGGGGATGCACATCTCAGGGTCGGCCATCCCGTTGTAGACGGCCACTGCCTTATCCCTGCATGAAGAGTATCCGCAAGCCCCGCAGTTGAGTTCGTCCTCCGGTCCGTACTTGCCGCTTTTTTCGAGGATCTCCCTGATCTCTCTCTCGGAAGGCCGGGGCAAAGGCACCCTTAAGTCCCTGTAAGACCTCGTAAGCTCCTCAAGCGGGAGAAGGCTCCCGTAGTCGACGGGTGTGTCTTCGGGGTTGGTCCGGGCCGACGCTTCATACTCCACAAGCATCCTGCGCCTTTCGAAGAGGTCGCGGCCGGTCACGGCAGAAGGCCCCGCGATACACCCTCCAGGACATGCTAGGAGTTCCACGAGTCTGGGCACATCCTCGTTCTCCAGGAAGTGCCTCACCATCTCCACTGACGCATCCATCCCGGAAACTGACACGTATTCCTTGCGCAAATAGCCGCAATCGACCGTGGCCCGGAGCAACCCACCGTCCGCCGGATAGAGGCGGGCTCTTGACGGATAGGGACCGTCAAATCCGCCTTCCGCGCACTTCTTTACCTGAATGCCTTGTTCGCCCAGCCAGGCAAGGGTTTCTTCGAACGTGAGCGCCACGTCCACCGCCCCTCGGACCTGGGGGTCTTCTATCTCCTCTTTCTTGGCAACGCAGGGACCTATGAAGACCACCTTGACTCCCGGCATGGTGCTCTTCAGGTACTTGCCGTGAGCGATGGCCGGCGATACCACCGGAGCCAGGTACTTCAGTGCTTCTGGATAATACCTCTCAATGAGGCTTACTACGGCAGGGCAAGCGCTCCCTATGTAAGGGGACTCCGATTCGGCCAGGATTCTCCTGTGAGCCGCCGATACCATCTCCGCCCCGAGAGCGGTCTCCTGCACGAAGGAAAACCCGGCCTTCCTGAGCGCCGTGATGAAACGCATGGGCTCATCCACGACCGCCGCGAAAGACGGCGCGACGCTGGCGACCACCCGGTCGCCTCTCTCAAGGAACTCACGGACTTTGGCAGTATCGATCCTGGGCTTCTTGGCCTTCTGGGGACACTCCCGGATGCACGTACCGCAGTTGGTGCAGTAATCCTCGTGCACGGAGGCATGCACCTCGTAGGGAGCATCTCCCCGCTCTATCTTAATGGCCTTGACCGGGCAAGCCCGCAAGCACTTGTAGCAGTCCCGACACTTGCTTCTTACGGTCTCGATGATGGACACGGCGCGCTACACCCCGCTTCCTTCCAAAACGGGCAGCACATGCTCGCGGAAAAACCTCTCCACATCGTCTGCCTTGACGTCGGCGAAGATCTTGTCCCCAACGCTCACCGACACGCCGTTGCCGCATCTCTCCATGCAGAAGCTCCCTTTGAGCTCCACCTTGCCCCGGGCTTCCTTCTCAATGAGCCGTTGAAAGCCTTCGATAACCGCCGGGGCGCCTCGGAGGTAGCACGAACTCCCCACACAGACCGTTATCGT
>CAZYFG010000090.1:6224-8401 GCA_964646835.1 uncultured Eubacteriales bacterium
ACAGATGATCCCCCCACCGGCTACCTAGACGGCGATACCACCCAGAAAAACGCGGCATCACCGGGACCCGGGTTTATGAACCGCTCGGGGCTCTGGAAGTTGAAGTACCCAACGTCGCCCCTGGAGAGGACATACTCCTCTGTGCCCGAATGGACAATCACGGTACCTTCGGTCACGTAGACCATGTCTTCCCGGTCGTGGGTGAACACCGGGTCGGTTCCCTCGCACCCCGGCTTCATCCTGACGAAACACGACTGCATGGACTTGTCCCGCTGACCAAGGAACGCGACATACTCGACTTCGAAGCCGGGACAATTGGTCACCAGACGGCGGCGGGCGGCTTCCCTAACAACAACCCACTCTTCCGGCAGGTGATCCTCGGTGAGGACGCTGACGGTCGTGCCGAGCTGCTCGGCGATTCTCTTGAGGACTGAATAGGAAGGCCGGCACTCGTTGCCTTCCAGTTGGGATATGTATGAACCGGATACACCTACGCGTCTTGCGAATTCCCTTACTGAGATACCTTGAGTCATTCTGATTCTTTTGAGGCGGGCGCCGAACTCCACGAGATTCCCTCCTCCAACTTTTGACCTCGGATAATCCTTGTGATGGCTTTCACAATCTTCTATAGACATATTAGGTCTCACCCGCTTGACGTGTCAAGACTGCCTTTACAATGATAAGGGCCCGTCCGGTGAGACCGTCGGGCCCGGGATACTCCAGGAAAGATTCAGAGTGCCGACTACCTAAGGCAGGTCTGGCCTCTCCCCCCATCGATGGAGTAATTGGCCCCGGTTATCCAGCCGGCTTTCGGCGAAGCCAGGAAGAATATCAGGTCTGTCACTTCTTCGGGCGTTCCGACGCGACCCAAAGGGTGAGTTGACTTGCTCCTCTCCAGAAACGCCTTGTAGGCATCGTCATCCATGCCACTGGCCCGGTGAAGGTTGGTGACGGTCACGCCCGGATTCACGGAGTTCACCCGTACTCCTTTTGACGCGACCTCAAGCGCCGCGCACCTTGTCAGATGGTCAATTGCGGCCTTGCTGACGCAGTACGCGAGCACGCCCGGAAACGCCCTCAATCCGTTCACGCTCGAGACGTTGACTACGTTTCCCTTTCGCTCGATTAGGTACGGCATGGCTTTCTGCATGAGGTAGAAAGGCGCCTTGGCGTTCAGGTTCATGAGATCGTCCCAATCGTCTAAAGTGGTGGTCTCGATGGTTCCGCTTCTCAGTATCCCGGCCGCGTTCACGAGGATATCGATGCCGCCAAACGCCTCCACGGTTTCGGCCACCACACGGTCGACCTCTTGGGGCAACGTGATGTCGGCGGCGATGGGCAGTATCTCCCCGGAAGTTCCTGTCGACAGCGATTCCAGCATCTCCATCCTGCGAGCGACGGCGGCTACCTTGACACCGGCCTCCGCGAACTTCGGCCGCTGCCTTCCCGATCCCGCTGGATGCTCCGGTTACCAGCGCTACTTTGCCTTTCATCTCTTCCATGATTGTCCACCCCTTCCGGAGACATCCGTTGAGCCTCAGAGAGTCTCTGAGAGTCTCCAAGAGTCCCTCTACATTCTTTCGCGGGTCGCTTGTTCCCTTCCAACCGGCGCATAAGGCCGGGGCATCGGGAGCGCCCGTTGCCGGAGGTATGCGGAGAGATGCGCCGAATGAATAGGCGAGGGGGATGCTGAATGGACGCGAATACACTCGGAACCGGCAAGAAACACCTGTGGAACCTGGACCCCACGTTCACGTTCCTGAACCACGGCTCTTTCGGAGCGATGCCGAAGACCATCATCGAGAAGCAGCATGAGCTCAGGCTCGAGATCGAAAGCCAGCCGGTCAGGCATTTCCAGAGACAACTGGACGGCCTGTTGGACTCTTCACGAAGAAGACTCGCCGCTCTTGTGGGCGCCGACCCGGAAAGCCTGGTCTTCGTCCCCAACGCCACAACAGGCGTGAACACGGTGCTCCGATGGCTGGACCTCTCGCCCGGAGATGAGATACTGGTCACCGACCACATATACAACGCGTGCAACAACGCCGCCCTCCTTTATGCCAGGCAGTCGGGGGCCAAGGTGGTTACCGCGCATATCCCCTTCCCGGTGGAATCCAGTAGGCAAGTGAAGGACCTCATCCTAGAGAGGGTGACCGACAGGACCCGATTCGTCCTGG
>CAZYFG010000091.1:0-1649 GCA_964646835.1 uncultured Eubacteriales bacterium
ACTCAAAGCAAAGCGAGAGGCCCTTCCAGAAGAAATAGCGCACTCCCATGGCGATGACGTCGGGTTCCGCGCCCATCATCTTGAGGCTTCCCGCCGAATATACGGAGAAGAACAGGAAGGAGAAGAAGCCCAGACACGCGGCTATGAGAAGGGACTGGCGCAGTGTCTTTTGGGCCTCATCCAGCCGGCCGGCGCCTACGCGGCGGGCGATGACCGAAGTTGTCCCGACGCGGATGGCATCAAAGAAACCGGTGGCGATCATCGAGATCTGGTTGGATAGTCCGACGGCAGCGACGGCGGCGGCTCCCACTCGGCCAACCATGGCCATGTCGGCTGCGTCGACTGTTGACTGAAGCAATCGCTCGGCTATGAGCGGTCCGGCCAGAATCCACAGGTTCTGCTCAATGGTGTGGCCGGCCAAATCCAGGGCCCGTCGTCTGCGTTTAGGTATAGGGGCTCCGGATTCCTTACCTTCGGCGGTCGCCGGGTCTATCTCAACGGCCTTCACCTGCGCGGCAGCCGTCTCAACCGATGATTCGTCCAGTTCTCCCGCGGACTGGGTATCAGGCTGCGTATTGAGGTCCTCTTTTGTGTCGTCCGACCGGTTTCCCAAGGCAATCTCCTTTATTTCGCTACCCAAAGTTGTTCGTATGTTGATGATACCGTTTCATGGACTTTAGGGTCAATTGGTTCACTGCACAACCCAAACGTTCTAGTGCGCTGCCTGCTGCACTGATGACGAGCGGTTTGCCGACGGTTCTGTCTTCACCAGGTCAGCGAGTGTCCTGCCGAGATACTTAGCATCCAGTAGGATTTTGGCTCGCCTTGGGCGAAATCCATGGGGCGAAACCCAAGAATCACCCAAGGCTCCCTCATTGGCGCTCAAGCGCCCCAGCCTACAACCGAAAGGAGTGAACCTGGCGCGGGAGCCGCCCCGCCCGCCGGTTCCATGGGCCGGGAAGCCAGGACAAGGATGGCGACTGAAGTCAAATCCAGAGTCACCTCTCCCGAAGAGTTTTTCGGTTTCCAGATGGGCACGGACCGCAAGATGGCCAGGTGGGACAAGATCGTCGAGTATTTCTACCTCTTGGAAAAGGAATCCGACAAGATCAAGGTCATAGACATGGGGCCGTCCACCGAAGGCCACCCGTTCCTCTTAACCATCATCACGTCGGCCGAGAACCTGAAGAAACTTGACCACTACAAGGCAGTCAACGCAAAGATCACCGATCCGCGGGGACTCACCGAAGAAGCGGTAAAGGAACTCGTCAAGGAAGGCAAGGCCATCGTCTGCCAGAGCATGAGCCTCCACGCCACAGAGATCGGAGGCACACAGATGGCTCCCGAACTGGCGTGGGACCTTCTGGCGATAGACTCCCCGGACAACCGGATGATCCTGGAGAATGTGATCTTTCTCATGGTCCCGTCTTTCAACCCCGATGGTCAAATAATGGTCACAGACTGGTACAACAAGTGGTTGGGGACCGAGTATGAGGGGACCGGCACTCCGTTTCTCTATCACAAGTACGCGGGCCACGACAATAACCGCGACGCGTTCGCCCTCAACCTGGCCGAGTCGAGGTACATGGCCCAAATCCTGTTCACTGAGTGGCGTCCTCACGCGTATCAGGACCATCACCATATGGGCA
>CAZYFG010000091.1:1659-8371 GCA_964646835.1 uncultured Eubacteriales bacterium
GTTGTTCCTAGCGCCCTACTCCGACGCCATAAGGCCTCACGCCGACCCGTTGGTTTGGCGCGAAGATTCCTGGTACGGCGCCCATATGGCGTACACGCTTGAGGAGCATGGGAAGACCGGCATCCTGAACGGAGCCCAGTATCCCGGATGGGGCCACTTCGGCTTCCACTGGATTACGACGCACCATAACATCGCGGGGATGCTCACTGAGTCGGCAAGCGCAAAGCTCGCTACCCCGGTCTACATTCACCCGCACCAGCTTAGGGGCGCCAGCCAGAAGACCATGCCCAAGTACGAAGCCCAGACCAACTTCCCCCATCCTTGGCCGGGAGGTTGGTGGAGGCTCCGGGATATTGTAGAGCAACAGAAGATATCTTCGTGGGCGCTTTTGGATATCTGCGCGAAGCACAGGGAGAAGGTCCTCTGGAACGCTTACCTAAAGGCTAAGAGGCAGACCGAACGGGGCGCGGAGGGGAAGCCCTACGCCTTTGTCATTTCTCCCCTTGAGAACAACGACCCGCTTACGGCGCTCAAGCTCATGGAGCTCTTGAAGCTTCAGGGCATCGAGATCAAGAGGGCCACCGAGGAGTTCAGGGTCGAAGGGCGGGTGTTCCCAGCAGGGTCGTACGTCGTGTTCTGCGATCAGCCTAAGATGGGCGTCATCAAGAACCTCTTGGGGAGGACGTTCTATCCCGACAGCTATTGGACGCGCAATCCGGACGGCTCGCCGATCATGTACGACACGGCTACGGACACCATCGGCGAGTTCATGGGTGTGAACGTCGTGGCCATCGACAGCAAGTTCGAGGGCAAGTTCGAGGTCGCCGTGCCCGCTAAGGTTATGGTGCCGGGAGTCAACGACGCGCCGGCATACATCCTCGACCCCAGGTTCAACGACTCGTTCACCGCGGCCAACAAGCTGTTGGATGAGGGAGTCAAAGTGTGGCGGCTCCAAGACCCGATCCAGGTCAGCAAGGCATGTCCTTTCTGCAGCTATCCGGCCGGGGCCATCTACATCGAGGGTACTCCGGACGCCGCGGCCGCGGTCAAGAGGGTATGCAAGGAACTTAACGTTCCCGTGAGAGCACTGGAATCGACGCTTGATGCTCCGAAGCACGAGATGCGGAGGCTCCGCGTCGGCATGTACCAGAGGTATTGGGGCGGCAATATGGATGAAGGCTGGACTCGACTGGTGCTCGAGAAGTTCGGGTTCCCCTATGTCACTCTGATGGATGCCGACTTCAAGGACGGGAATCTGAACGAGAAGGTGGACGTCATCATCCTCCCGGCAGACCGGGCGATGATGATTTTGGGTCCCGACCAGGCAGGCGAGAGAGAAAGGGGACGCGGACGCCCGATACCGCCAATGCCGCCTGAGTACAAGAGCGGGATAGGGAAAGAAGGGGCCAAGAACCTGAAGGAATTCGTGAAGAACGGCGGCAGGCTTGTGGCGTTTGATACCTCGTCGGACTTCGCCATCGAGACGTGCGAGTTGAGGGTACGGAACGTTGTGGCGAACACGACCTGGAAAGAGTTCTACTGCCACGGTTCCACCTTGCGCGTCAAGGTGAACAACCGGAGCCCCTTGGGCTACGGCATGCCTGAGGAGGCCCTGGTCCTCAACATGGGCAGCCCGACGTTCGAGATCGTCGATATGTTCCAGGCCGACAACTATGAGGTGATTGCCGAATACCCGGGCAAGGACCTGCTCCAGAGCGGGTGGCTCATCGGGGAAGACCGGATGGTGAACAAGCCGTGCATGCTCCGGGTGAAGGTGGACAAGGGAGACGTCATCCTGTTCGGGTTCAGGACTCAGTTCAGGGCCCAGACACACGGGACGTTCAAGTTGCTGTTCAACTGCCTGGTGTAGTCAGCCTGTCTATGTTTTGAACGATGCTCTTCGGAGAGGTGAAATGATGGCTAGGCGGGTTGTCCGGTATTGGGAGAAGTGGGGTGGCCAGGAAGAACGCGCCATGCGCGGGATCGTCTCGGCGTTCAACGAGTCACAGGACCGGTTCCTGGCGGAGATGGAACAGGCCGGGGACTGGTCCTCAAGTCCTGACCTTCCACGGTTCCTAGCAGCCCAATCATCGGGCAACACGCCGGATGTCATCGGGCTCGAAGACCATCAGGTCGTCGACCTGGCACAAGAGGACGTGTTGGTGCCGCTCGCCCGGTACTCCGGGGACATCTTTCTCCCTGCATTTGAGCGGCTTGGCACGGTTGAGGGGACTCCGTACGGCGTACCGGTGTCCGCCAACGTTAGAGCCTATGAGTGGGTGGCCCATCTGGCCGGCCGAGCGCGCAGCCTGTGTGGGGACCTCTTCTCGGCATCCGTCAATCCAATAGGCAGGCTTGACCCTGATCCGTTCATGTCAGGGAAAGTAGCGATGGTCGTAGAAGGAGATTGGCTGGTGAGGCAGCTTATTCGACACCCCGATCTGGAGTGGGTCCCTGCGCCTCTGCCTTCCTTGAGCGGGCGTCCTCAGGCGCTTGTTGTCGCTGATGTCCTCTGCATTCCGCGGGGAGCAAAGAATCCGGACGGGGCTCAGGCGTTCATCGACTTTGCCTCCGAGACCTTGAACATCGAGACGCTGGCTATTGGCCAAAACAAGATATCTCCGCTACGCGTGTGGTCCCGGTCCTTCATTGAACGTCATCCAAATCCGCAGATAGAGAGGTTCAGCGACATCCTGTCAACATGCGCTCTGGTGAGCGATCCCCGCGTCCCGGGTTGGCTCGGCTATCTCGAGCGCATCAAGTCTGCGTTTGAGGATATTTGGTCCGGCCACAGGACCCCTGCGGAAGCTTTGGCCTCGATGAGGGCATTCGGATGATGTAAAGCCCGGTACCACTCGAGTCTGCGTGACTGAAGCAGGTGTCTACTGCGGGGTTGATTGGAGTGTCTCTAGTGGAAAGAAGAGATTGGGCAGCATTTGAAGACTACGTTGAAAGAACGATGGATGAAAACCACATCGTAGGGGCTGCGGTCGCCGTCGCCGACGCAAAGGAAGTGCTCTACGCCAAAGGCTTCGGGGTGAAGGACCTGGAGACAAGGGAGCCGGTTGACCCTGAGACCATCTTCGGGTGCGCGTCCGTGTCCAAGTCATTCACCGCCATGGCCATCACCCAGTTGGCCGATGCGGGGCTACTGTCGGTTGACGATCCGGTCATCGAACACATCCCCGAGTTCAAACTGAAGGGCGCCAGGGACATGGGCGCAATCAAGGTGCGCCACATCCTTTCCCACACGACTGGCCTTCCGCCAATGACCCGCAGGCAGGACATAATCCATCTTGACGAGCACGTGCGCTACCTAGCCGAAGCCCATTTCGAGCTGTTGGGCGAGCCCGGCGAGTACTTCAGCTACTGCAACGACACGTTTCTTCTGAACGGGCTCATCATCCAGCGGAAGAGCGGGCAGCTCTACCGGCGCTACATGACCCGGAACATCCTAGATGCCGCCGGAATGAACAGGTCCACCTACAACCTGGAGGAGCTTGAGAAACTGGGGAACCTGTCCACTCCGTATATCTACAACATGAAAGAAGAGAGGCATGAAAAGCGGCCGTGGCCGGTCCTCGGCACCTACGAGGTGGGCGGCGGGGTCCGCTCTTGCGTGTTGGACCTCATGAAATACGGGCAGATATACCTGAACGGCGGAGTCGCCAACACCGGAGCGTGTATAGCGTCGCCTGAGGGCCTCAGGCGGATGTGGACCAGCCCCATGTATCCCACCGGGAGGAAGACCTGGTACAACTTCGGGTTGCAGGTCAGTCCGGATTACGCAGGCACGGGCGTTACGCTGGTAGAGCACGGCGGCGGTCAGCCCGGCGTATCTTCCAACTTCGGATTCGTCCCCGAAAGAGGCATCACCGTGGCGGTTCTCACCAACGTGACCGGGGTGCCTGCCGGCGCCATATGGTTGGCGGCGGTCAACGTGGCCCTCGGGCTGCCCCTCGACACAAAGAAGAGCGTTGAGGTTGACTGCGGAGCCTCGCCTCCGGAGTTGTCGCGGTTCACGGGGTTCTACCGGTGTGATGAAGGCGGACAAGTCGAGATCTTCATGGACGGAGATGCGCTTATCGTGAGGCGCGAGGGCCAGGAGTTCGAGGCGAAGGCCAGCGATGAGAGGACTCTCTTCTTTGAGGCTATGGGCCAGCAGCAGGTTCTGCGGTTCTACTTCGACGACAGCCGCAACCCGGGGCGGTTACAGGGGATCAATAAGCCCTGGGCAGTGCTTGCGGGTTCGCGTATGCTGCGATTCACCGTTGCGCCGGAACACCCGTCCATATAATATGTTGACTAGATATGCGCGTTGACCTGGGAGGTTTCCCGGTGCGAAAATCGGCGATCATCATATCCTTGCTGCTGTTCGCGGCCCTTGGCTTGGCTGCGTGCGGTGTGTTGCCAAGAGATCCTCTGGGTCCTTCAGTCAGCGTGACCGCTCTTCCGGGTTCTGGCCGTACCCCAGATGCCGGCTCCATTCAGGGGACGTCGGGCACCCCAGGGGGGACTACTCGGGCAGACGCCGGAAGTCCCGGCGACACGGTTGGTCCCGCCTCCGGAGGTGCTCTCGGAGATGGGCTCGGGGATGGTCTCGGGGACGCTCCCGGCGGGCCTGACACAGTTGATGACCCCGCTGCCGGGGACAATTCAGGAGATGCTCCCGGCAATCCGGAAGAAGACATGATCCCGTACTGGATCGACGTCGATGTGACGACCCAGCAGGTAAGGATCATGCAGGGTGAAGAGGTCGTGAAGACCATGACCGCGTCAACGGGTGTGGAAGGCCACGAAACACCACTCGGCACATTTGAGATACAGAACCGGGGCGAATGGTTCTTCAACGAGAAGTACGGGCAGGGCGCCAAGTACTGGGTTTCGTTCAAAGGTTGGGGCGTTTACCTATTTCACTCTCTGGCCATGGACAAGAATCAACAGGTTATCCCTGAGGAAGCAGCCAAGCTAGGGCAGCCCGCATCCCACGGGTGCATCCGTTTGGCCATTGAGGATGCGAAGTGGATCTACGACAACATCCCTGCAAAGACCAAGGTTGTCATCCATGAGTAAGGTGACCGTTTAGCGAAGTACGACCAGGTAGACCCAGTGAGCGCCTTCGCCGTACCGGTCCGGCTCTTCACCGGTAACTCCGGCCGCTCCGGACACTATGATGGGTTCCTCAAGGCGCAGAGGTCCGGCCTCGTTAACGACAGTCTCCCGGCTCCCACCGGCTCCCGGCACGACCAGGAGAGTCTCACCGCTATCAGGTGAGAACTTCTCAACGAGCGTGAAGTCACCAAGCGTTCCTATGACGCTTTCCCTTTCGTGGTAGCGATACGGATTGGTGCGCTGAATCTGCGAGAGGACACCGTCCAGCCCGAGCCTCACCCCGTCCTGAAGCGTGACTTCCTGGTCATCGGATGGGCGGTACCAAGCATCTATCGTCTTTCCATCCTCCGCCCATGTTAGGGACTCGACCTCGCCGGATAGGTCTCCGACCTTGCGCAGCGTACCGTCGGACCGGGTCCACACATATACCGCTCTGGATTGGTGGCGCATCTCCACCGTGCCGGAGGGGTACCTGGCTGTAGGCTCCGACAACGTACCGACGGTCAGAGCCAAGACGCTGCCATCGCCGCTCCAGGCCACCGGTCCGATGCGGTCGGCCGCGTTATCTCCCGGCACGGGTATCTCGTAGAGCAGTGAGCCTGACGGGCTGTAGATACGGATCGCCGTGGCTCCGGCCGGGTAGGATGCGTCCTCGCCGTGGTTGACCTCATCCGACGGGCAGACCAGGACCATCAATTCCTCCATCGGAGTCCAGCCGGTGGATTTGGCCCAAAAGCGCTCTGTATCTATGCCCGAGAACTCCACAAACCGCTTCTCGCCGGTCACAATGTCCCAGACAGTGAACCCGGGTTGACTGGAACCGAAAGGCTCGCCGTAACCCGTGTAACGATTTGACGGCGAGTACCGGAGGGCCAGAAGACCGTCCCAGCTCGGAACATCGTCAGCCAGTCTCACGACCTCTCCGGTTTCCATATCGACTCTCCAGAGGTCGGGCGTGTGCTTGAACGTCAAGTAGCGGCGGTTTTGGAACACGGCTACGTCTCGAGGAAAGAAAACCCTGGGATATCTTATGAAAGCGATATCGCGCACTTCTTGGGTATCCAGGCAGGCTTCCGCGACCCAATAGCCGGTCTTGTCAGCGTGGGGTCCATTCGAGTGATGCCCGTAGCTCAGGAAACGCACGCGGTGCTGGTCGGATACCCAGTCCAGAAGCCGTACGTCAGTCTCCTCGAACCCGACGAGGTTCACCAAGCGCGACCCGTCCCGCGAAGCAGCCCAAATCCCGTTGATACCGCCGGAGGAGCCCGTGAAAGCAAACCACTCTCCGTCATCGCTCCACTTCTGTCCATAGTAGGCAGACTGCACGGCGCCGACCTTACTTCCCAGCGCCCGTGGACTACGGTCGAGAGCCGGACCTCCTCCAATATCACCTGACGTTGCGTCGCATCCGATTGAATGTCCTTCACCAGAACCTCGTATCCAATCCGGCAGTAGGCGTAGTTTCCATACGGGGACGAGTGCACGTCGTGGACGACGATCGAGGGTTCCGACGCGAGCTCGAACGCCTGAGACGGGCTCTTCCAGAGGATCTCCTCGCGCTGGCCGGGTAGATGGGCGCGGAGCGGTGAGGAAGGTGGGA
>CAZYFG010000092.1:0-3730 GCA_964646835.1 uncultured Eubacteriales bacterium
CTTGTGGAATATCCCGTAGGGCTCGGGCGCGCCGTGCTCATCGGGTTCAACCCGTACTTCCGGGCGCAAGCCAGGGGTACGTACAAGGTCCTTTTCAACGCGCTGTACATGGGCTCCGGCGAGAGGGCCTAGCAGGACGTCCGGTGCGGTAGGTGTGGCGGCATGTCCAGGGGGTCCGGCGGTGGGCTCCGGCGTGTGGGGCGCGTTTGGCGGGGATCTTGCGTCGGTCATGGAGACCGTGAGATCATCTAGGCACCAGGCGTTTCCAGATCGCGAGGAGGTGCCCTGATGAAAGCCATGCTCAATGTCGACGGCGCGTCAAGGGGAAATCCGGGCCAGGCATCGTGTGCCGCAGTGATTCGGACCGAGGACGCCCGCCAACGGGAATTAGGGTTCTACCTGGGCGTCACTACGAACAACGTTGCCGAGTACACGGCGCTCATCGCGGGCCTCAGCGAGTGCCTTGAGATGGGCGTGGACGAGGTTTCGATAAGGTCAGACTCGGAGCTCTGCGTACGGCAGATAACGGGCGAATACAAGGTGAAAAACGAGGGCCTCTCCGTGCTTCACAGGAGGGTCCTCGGTCTTCTTTCTCGCTTCGGAAAGTGGGAGATACGCCACATCCCACGTGAGGAGAACAAGGCCGCGGATTCGATCTCAAACAGAGTGCTTGACTCGTAATGGTAGGATGACGTGTCAGGGAGGTGACGAGGCCATGGCCACTCCGAAAGCTAGAAATCGAAAGAGCGCTCTGGTCCGGAGCATTTCGTGGGTCGCTTTCCTCGTCATGGTTGTTTCCTTCGTCGTGATCGCTGCTTCCACCGGCTTTGCGGCGTATCCGAAGCCGACGGGAAACATCAACGATTATGCCGGAGTCCTTACGGCGACCGATAAGGCGAATCTGGAGAAGCTGGTGAACGCGGTCCTTGAGCAAACGGGGACCACGTTCGCGGCGGCGATTATCAAGGATCACGGGGACGAGTCCATCCAGGAGTACGCGGTTCACCTCTATGAGACGTGGGGTATCGGGAAAAAGGGCGAAGACAAAGGTCTTCTCGTCGTGATCTCCATTGCGGAGCGGGAATTGAGGGCCGAGGTCGGCTACGGTCTTGAGCCTGTCATCACCGATGCCCGCGCCGGGGACGTACTGGACGCGATGAAACCCTATTTGAGAGAGGAAGAATTCGGGAAAGGCCTTTACGCGGGCTTACTGGTGGCCGCCGAATACGTGGCCAGAGACGCCGGGGTTACTCTGGACCTAGAGGCCGCGACCAAAGAGTATGAGGAGTTCTACACTGAACCGTTGGATATTCCCTTCGGGTTCCTGGCCTTGTTCCTGGGAATCCCGATCGCGGCCATAACCTACTTCGCGTGGAGGGGACGGCGGTGTCCCCGGTGCCAGAGCAGGTTGACGGTGACCGACCGGGTGATAGAGAAGGCAACGTATGATGCGGGTGGGCTCGCGATGACGATTCTACATTGCCCGAAGTGCGGCTATCATCAAGAGACCGAACGCAGGACGAACAAGTTGCAGCGTCCAGGCACCGGCGGGGGATCCACGATGGGGCCCGGCCCGTTCTGGGGCGGATTCGGGCGCGGAGGCAAGAGTTCGGGCGGCTTCTCCGGTCCCAGGGGATTTGGAGGAGGCCGCAGCGGCGGAGGCGGAGCCAGCAGGAAATGGTAGGAGGAGGATATCGGTGAAAAAGACAGCACTGGTCTTGCTTGTGATTTTGGGTATCGTCGTGCTCGTCGGAGGCTGGGCAATTGGGGCTTACAACTCGCTGGTTAGGGACAACGAGGGAGTTGACGGCCAGTGGGCGCAAGTTGAGAACCAGCTTCAGAGGCGCAACGACCTTATCCCCAATTTGGTGAGTACCGTTAAGGGCTACGCTGCCCACGAAGAGGAAGTCTTCACTGCGATCGCGGACGCCAGGGCGAAACTGGCCGGCGCGGGGAGCGTCGATGAGAGGGCACAGGCGGCCGGCGAACTGGAGTCAGCCATATCCAGGCTCTTGGTGGTCGTTGAGAACTACCCCCAGCTCAAGGCCGACGCCCAGTTTAGAGCGCTCATGGATGAACTGGCGGGGACCGAGAACCGCCTGGCCACAGAGAGAGGCAGGTACAACGAGGCGGTCAGAGTGTTCAATGCCAAGATCAAGCAGTTCCCAATGGTCATCTTCGCGAGGATAGCCGGGTTCGCCGAGAGGGTGTACTACGAAGTCTCGCCCGATGCGATGACGGTTCCCAAAGTCGAGTTTTAGCCGGGTTTTCCGTGAACGGCCCCCTCTTGTGAGGGGGCCTCGTTCTTTGGTTATCGCCCTTGGTTCTTCTTGCCGAGCCCTTCCTCCACCAGGCGCATGTATGTTCCGCCTAGGGCCATGAGTTCGGCGTGCCGGCCGCGCTCGACGACCGTCCCGTTCTCCATGACCAGGATCTCATCGGCTTCGCGCACAGTGGACAGCCTGTGGGCCACAACCAGGGTGGTCCGGTTGGCCATTAGCCTATCCAACGCATCCTGCACCAGGGATTCCGATTCGGCGTCCAGTGAGGCAGTTGCCTCATCCAGGAGCAAGATGGGGGAGTCCCGCAAAATAGCCCTCGCGATCGCTATGCGCTGTTTCTGCCCGCCCGAGAGATTGGCGCCTCGCTCACCGACAAGAGAGTCATACCCGTCCGGCAGCGCGGCTATGAACTCATGGGCGTTGGCAAGGACGGCTGCTTCCTCGACTTTCTCCCGTCCGGGGTCATCCATGCCGCCCAGGATGTTCTCGTACACGGTCCCGGCGAATAGGAAGGCATCCTGAGGTACGTAGGAGAAGTAGCGTCGCCAGTCTCCGAGGGGCGTCTCGTAGATGCTCCGACCGAACGCTATTATCTCTCCAGATGCCGGCGGATAGAGCCCCATGATGAGCTTGACGAGAGTGCTCTTGCCCCCGCCGGAAGGTCCCACCAGCGCCGTCCTTCGTCCCTTCTCAAGCACAAATGAGACGCCCGCGAGCGCAGGCCTTTCAGAACGCTGGTAGGTGAAGGACAGGCCGGATACCCGGAGCGGCGTCGAGTCACCTTCGATCGCTCGGTGGCTGTCAGGGTGGCTGTCCAGGTGGCTCGACGCAACCGCAGGTTCAAGGCGCTCACCTTGTGAGGCTTCCGGAGAGACTGCGGACCGCCCGTAGCGTTCCGGTTCGCCCGGTAGGTCCAGCACTTCGACGACTCTCTGGGCTCCGCCAAGGTTCGTGCTGATGGAAGCGATAATGTTCCCCAAAGCCCCGAACATGCGACGCACGGGCTGCGCGAGCTGCATCATCGCCACGGCGGCAGGGATGAGGGCGGGGTTGTGTATGCCGAGGATGCTTACGTATACGAAGAACCCGTGTGACGATAGGTCTGAGATGCTCGCCGCCAGCGACCTGCCTGCCGAAAGGCCCACCTGTCGCATCCCGGTCTTGAGGACCTCCCTGCTTGACTCCCCCGCAAGTGCTGCGGCGTAGCTTCCCAAGTTCAAGTGACGGATGGTGTCCCTACCGTTAATGAGGTCGGACATATTCTGTGTGAATGCCGCCTGTTTCGCCTGATGCTCTGTGCCGGCCTTCCGAAGTGGTTCCGCGAAGGGGAGATTGACGACGAGAGGCACGACGCCACACAAGATCCCCGCGATCCCCATCCTCGGATCGAGTCTCAGCATGTAGACGGCGCAACCGACGCCCGAAAACGCGACGTTCATGAACATCTG
>CAZYFG010000092.1:3783-4843 GCA_964646835.1 uncultured Eubacteriales bacterium
CATCGACCATCAGCAAGGTGCTGACCTGGCGGAGCGAGGTTGTCGAACGCGATAGAAGGTCCCCCGAGTGTCTTTGCTCTATCTCGGAGAGCGGCATCTCCACGAATCTGCCGAACAGAGCTTTGCGGATGTCGTTGGTGGTCCTGTGGATGCAGAAGACCAGCACTCGGGCCGAGCCAAAAACCCAGGCAACCATGAAAAGAGTGCCGCCTATCATTAACTGGGTCGTGAGGGCCAGTTTGCCACGGGACAGTTCCATGATCCCCCTGGTTAGGTCCATCAGCATGCGCGCAAGAAAAGCGTTGATAAAGAAGTTGGCAAACCCAATCCCGATAATGCCTGTTATGTAGGATAACGAGTAGGGTTTCAAGAACGAAAGGACCTTTTTCAGGACGGACAGGGTGGGTGAGGGTGGCTTCATCAATGCGGCTCACCTCCCTCAATGGATGCGGTGAGACCCGGGGTGTCGTCAAGTTTCTCGAGTTCCTGTTGGGAGCTGTAGAGACGGTAATACTGGCCCTTCTCGGCCATGAGTTCGTCGTGGGTCCCGATCTCCACCGGTCTTCCGGATTCAAGGACCACTATCTTGTCCGCATGCTGCACTGACGACAACCGGTGCGCTATTACCAAGGTCGCCAGGTAATCCCCTGCGTCGCGGATACCTTCGATCACTTGACGTTCCGCGTGATAGTCCAGAGCCGACGTGGCTTCGTCCAGGAGAAGCATGTGGGCGGGTCGGAGGAGAGCCCGGGCCAGCGAGAGGCGCTGTCTCTCGCCTCCGGAGATGCGGTTCCCGAGTTCGCCCACGGGCGTCTCATAGCCTTGCGGGAGAGAAGTGATGAACTCGTCTGCTTGAGCGAGCCTGGCGACAGCCTGTATCCTGTCGTCGTCCAGTGTCTTGTCTCCGAGCCTCAGGTTTTCTCTCACTGAGAATGGGAAAAGGTACGTCGTCTGGCTCACGCTCGCGAAGTGGCTGCGCAGCGCGTGGAGCGACCACTCCCTCAGGCTGTGGCCGAACACGAGGATTTCGCCCTCGTCCGGATCGTAGTCGCCCACCAGC
>CAZYFG010000092.1:4891-8360 GCA_964646835.1 uncultured Eubacteriales bacterium
TGCGCCGACCACGGCTACCGTCTCACCCAGGTTGGCCGCAAAACTGACTCCAGAGAGCGCCGGCGTCTGGGAGCCTGGATAGGCAAAGGTGACGTTTCGGAACTCAACCGCAGGGTAGGCAGGGTCCGGCGCGAAGTCGGCCCCGTCTTCGCGCTCAACGGGAGTCTCCAACAGAGAGAGCACCCTCTGGGCTGCGGCCGCCTCGGCCGCCATCTGCGTGAGGAGCCGCGGCAACTGCTCCATGGGGAAGGACAGGTAGTTCAGGAGGTCAAAGAACGCGAAGAGTATCCCCATCTCTATGTCGCCCCTCAAGACCATGAAGCCGCCGACGCCGAAGACCAGTATGAATGGCGTGAAGCCGGCTCCGAAGCCAACAGCCGCCGCGAGGGACGTCAAGCGGCTGTAGCGTTTCATGATCCCAAGCCACTCGTCGGCACGCTTGTTGAACGCCGCCAGCATGTTTCCACGGAGGCCGAAGGACCGGACCATCTCGGCTCCACTCAGGCTTTCGGCAGAGATCTCGTTCACTTTGGCAAGCATCTCCTGGCCTTGCTTGGATGCGGACATCACCGGGCCGGTCAGGCGCTTCACGATCATGAAGACCATAGGTGCCCCGAAAACCGCCACGAGAGCCAGGATCCAGTGCTTCCACAGCATGTACGCCAGGGCGAAAGCGGCCTGTGCAACCCCAGTGAAGAGGCCCGGGACTGACGACTGCAGTAGGCTCTGGGTCGAGCCGAGGTCGTTGGTCAATCTGGAAAGGGTCTCTCCCGAATGCTCCTTGGATGATGCTTCGGCCGTCGCCTTGCTCAGTCGCCCTGCGATTCCTTGCCTGAGGTCCTCTGCAGTCTCATGCCCGAACTTGCCGTTCACGTATTCTTGCAGTCCCGTGAGGAGCACTTGGCCCAGGCGTGTGAGCACGGCGGGAAGGATAAGGCCCATGAATGCGGCGAGGTCCCTCGCGAGCAGCGAGTTGGTGAGCCTCGCCGAGAGATCCGCGGACACGACCGCTGCAATCGATATCGCGAGGCCGGAAATAGCACTCACGTAGAGAAGGCCGGACCGAGGCCCGGCCTCCCTTAGGAGCCTACCGAGAACCTTCAAGACCGAAGGCTTGGCCGGAGAGACTGCCTGCGCCGGAGCAGCCTGCGTGGCCAATAGCGTCTCCTCCTTTCGGTTCGGTCGAGAGACCAGGCGTCTATTCAGTCTCTTCGCAGGTATCTTTCTTGGTGTCGCGCTCTATTGTGATGGTGCTCGCGCCGGACGCAGCCTTAGTGAGGGCGCTCTGCAACCCCGACATGTAGTCCTTTGTCATGGTCGCCACGAGTTCGTCGGGGAGCCCCGCTTCGACCAGCCCCTTGTAGAAGGCTCCTACCGATCTTCCCAACTCCTCTCCGGCTTCCGGCGAATAGACGGCAGTCTTGATGGCCCTTATGAGCTTGGGGATTCTCTCACTGGCCATGTCCAATAGGCGCCCGATCTCCTCTGTCTGAATCCCGGAACGGGTCTTTGCGGTGGTTTTGTCGTCACTCATGTTTCCTCTTCCTTTCAACGCAGTTCTTTCAGAACGTCTCGAAGTCCTTCCGGATGCTCCTGGCCTATAGGCCCGTGCGACTGCACGCATCTCTTCGGTGAGAACCTGCTCGCTAACAGCCAGCGAGAACCTGCTCGTCAGACATCGAGCGAGAAGCTCTTCACTGGACATCCTCGGATGCGATAGCCAAGCGGAGCGTGCCACGGCAAAGACCGGCAAGCGTGGGTGGCACTCCTCCAATGAGAAGCAAGTCAGCCAAGGCATCGCATAGCCGGTTCGCTAGACCCCGGTCCTCGTTCTCTTGGACACCGCCTGATGTATGAGGCATCTCCTCCCGGCGCCGCAACGCTTCCATGGTTTCACGCAATCCACTCCAGGCAGTAGCCGGAAGACCCCGCCAGCCCGCCATGTGTGATTTGAGTGCGTTGGATATTCTCAGATACTCGACGAGTTCTTTTCTGCAAGCGGGACAGCGGGCCAGGTGGAAGTAGACTCTTTCTCGCACCGGAGAGCGGAGATCACAGCTCGCCAAGAGGGGCATTACATCAACTACCTCATCGCAGGACATCCGTGCCCAAGCGCCTTCCACGACGTTTCTGATCGCCTGGGCCTGCAGGCCGTCGGATTTGATGTGCGTGTCAGTTCTCACGGTTATCGTCCTTTCAAAAGAGCCCTTAACCTCTGCTTTCCTGCGTGGAGCCGAGACCTCACGGTGCCTGCCGGTATCTCCAGGATCTGGGCCACCTCGGCCACGGAGAAGCCGGTGTCATAAAAGAGCAGGAGGACTTCTCGCTGTCCTCCGGGCAGGCGTTGGAACATCTCCCAGAACTCCATGCTGGTCTCGCTTGGGTCGACGTCATTCCAGGGTCCGCGCCACTCGTCCTCGAAGGTTACGCCGGCGCCCGTTGCGCCTGAGCCGGTTGTGCCTGAGCCGGTTGTGCCTGAGCCGGTTGTGCCTAAGCCGGTTGTGCCTAAGCCAGTTGCGTCCAAGCCGGTTTCCGATGCTCGCCGCGCGTATCTTGACTCTCGCCGGATGTAGTCGACGATCTTGTTGTGGCAAATGGAGTGGACCCAGGTTGAGACGCTGGAAGAGCCTGTGAATCGCGAAGATGCTTGCCAGACGCCGATCATGGTTTCTTGGAGGACTTCCTGAGCCGCGTGAATGTCTCCAAGAGCCGACAGAGCGTAGCGGAACACCTGGGGTCCGAACTCCTCGAAGAACTCGCGCATGGCCGATTCATCATGGTGTAGGGCTCTTACCAGCGCCAGGCCCCTTTCGTCTGGGCGGCGGGCTCCGACCATGAGTGGCACCCCTCGTCTTTGATCCGGCGATTCCCATTTATGAGTCGTTCCAAAACAGCGTGATAGCTCAATTACCCCAAGAATCGCGCAAGTCCTCTCGGAGACTAGGTGATCGCTGAGCGGGGTTGTCGGGGAGAGCCGGCAGAAAATGTACCATGGTTGGGGGGCAGTAGGCACAACGTGAACCACCAGTTGCCTCGTCTGGAAGAAATTGTACCGTTGTCGAGTGTCAACACCCATTTCGTGTCACATAGGCAGATATCGTCCGGCACGGAATGTGCCATCGACGGCTGTGATCCGGCCAGAAATGCACAATCCCCGGAGTGGGTGTGAAGGGGCGGGCATAGGTGAGTGTGTCGCATGACCTGAACCAGGACATAGAGTTGACATAATATTTATACCGAAGTAGACTGAATTAGCCGGTACGCGGAGGTTTTCCGCGAGTCAGGCGCATAACGCGCTTTGACGCCTTCCACCGGCCTTGCTATCATTGTTTGGGTAAGCAGGTCAAGTGGTCGCGGGCACGGCCGGGCCGTATGGCTTTGGCCGGGCCTGAGGAAAGTCCGGGCTCCACAGGGCAGGGTGCTGGGTAACGCCCAGCGAAGGTGACTTCAGGGAAAGTGCAACAGAAAC
>CAZYFG010000093.1:0-2303 GCA_964646835.1 uncultured Eubacteriales bacterium
TGAACTCGACGTTGCCCACAAGGTCGGCTCCAATGTCCGCCGTCTTGGTGTAGATGCCGCCGCCCGCTTTGGCGAGCAGGGCCAAAGAGCTGGCGCCGAAGCTAAAGCCGAGGATGACAGAGGCATCCCTGAAGATCATGTAGAGGATCGTCATCCCGATGAGGGCCAGTCCCACAACTGAGAGTCCCATGACGCCTCCGGCGAAAAAGCCTACGGGAAACGCCTTGCTCAAGCTCGTCCTGGCTGCCCAAGCGACTCTGGCGTTCGCCCTTGTTGCTACGTACATCCCCGTATAGGCTGCCGCTGCCGAAGAGCCGGCGCCAAGCAAGTAGGCAATGGCGTCTTCCCAGCCGAGCGCGACAAAGATAATAACAGCCACTATGAATGCCAGGCCACCCAACGCTTGGAATAGCCTTCTGAGATAGGCCGCCGCGCCACTCTGGATTGCCCCCGAAAACTCAGCCATTGCCTTGTTTTCGTTGGCTTGAGCCATTACCCACCTATACAGAAAAACCGCCGCTAGAATTGACAGTGCGCCCGCGACGAAGGCTGTGAGTTCCCAGACCATTTTCGGCCTCCCGAGGGTTTGTAGTCGCCAATTACTTGGAAAACCCGTTTCCAATACTACTTGACGGGCAAATGTATGTCAAAATGGGAGTGACACGAAGTCAGATCGCGAACTCGGACGGTGTCGCCGGGGTGGTGCCGCTAGAGTGGTGCTGCCAGAGTGGTGCCGCCGGATTCGGTCAGGCGCCCGACGGACGGAGGAATGGCTTGATGGTTTGGAGAGGCGTAATCGGGGAGTACCGCCGGTATATGCCGGTAAAACCGACTACACGGATCGTCACGCTCCTGGAGGGAGGGACCCCTCTCATCCGGGCGAGGGGCCTGGAGAGGCTCCTTCCGGGCATCAGCGTGTACCTAAAGTTCGACGGATTGAACCCCACGGGGTCTTTCAAGGACCGCGGCATGACCATGGCCATTTCCAAGGCCGCGGAAAAGGGGGCCCGGATCGTCGCTTGTGCGTCGACGGGAAACACCTCGGCGTCGGCTGCGGCCTTTGCCGCTCGGGCGGGGCTCGAATGCGTGGTCCTCATCCCCGACGGCAAGATAGCCCTGGGCAAGCTGGCGCAGGCAATCGTCTACGGCGCCAAGGTTGTGGCCGTTCAGGGGAACTTTGACGATGCCCTGGAAATGGTTAGAAAGATATCGGACAAACACGGACTCACCATCGTGAACTCGGTAAACCCATTCCGCATAGAAGGGCAGAAATCGGCCGCATTCGAGATATGCGACACGCTGGGACGTGCCCCCGACTATCTGTCAATCCCCGTGGGCAACGCGGGCAACATCACCGCGTATTGGAAGACGGGCGGATATCCTCGCTCCCCAGACTCCTCGGTTTCCAGGCCGAGGGAGCGGCGCCCATCGTTGAAAACAGGGTGTTCCCTAACCCCGAGACCATCGCAACGGCTATCCGAATCGGCAATCCGGCCAGCTGGAAGTCTGCTGTCCTTGCTCTTCAAGAGTCGAACGGCGCGATAGACAAGATTAGTGACGATGGAATTCTCAGGGCCTACAGTCTTCTGGCCAAGACCGAGGGAGTGTTTGCCGAGCCTGCATCATGCATTTCCGTTGCCGGGCTCCTCAAGGCCTATGAGGAAGGGAAGGTCCCGGAGGGAAGCACTGTGGTCTGCGTGCTCACGGGAAACGGTCTCAAAGACCCGGACACGGCCGTGGGACTGGGAGGCGAGATAAAGGCTGTGCCTTGCGAGCTTCCGGAAATCGAGAGGCTGATTGCGGCAAAGTGAGGAGGCCTCACTGTGCGCGCTTCGTCCCTCGTAATCGGGCTAGCGCCGGTTCCAGGTACGCGCAGGCTCAAAGGAGGCGGACCCCGAGGATGAGTCTTACGGTGAAGGCCAGAGTTCCTGCCACCACTGCGAATATGGGCCCCGGTTTCGACTGTCTGGGGATGGCCCTTACCCTGTACAACGAGGTGGAGTTCCAGGTCGGGGAGGGGGCGTGCGTGCGCGACAACCTCATCTGCAGGTCCTTCGACCTCGCTCTCGAGCGTTTGGGCGTCGTCCCTCGGCCGGTCAGGCTGAGGATGCTTAAGGCCGACATCCCCGTAGCCAGGGGATTAGGCAGCAGCGCCGCCTGCATAGTCGCAGGAGTCCTGGCCGCTCGGGCAGTTGCTCCGCGCCTGGGCGGGGCCGAGATGAGCCTTGCCGATGCAATCGACTTGGCCGTCGAGATTGAAGGTCACCCGGACAACGTGGTTCCGGCCATGGTCGGGGGCGTGA
>CAZYFG010000093.1:2313-6264 GCA_964646835.1 uncultured Eubacteriales bacterium
GCATAGGCATTGCCCAGCGCCAGCGTCACCAGCCGCCGGACGTTGGACCGGGCGAAGATCGCCAACCTGCCGAGCCCCGGGTGCAGTATTGCCGCATAGATCCTCCCGAGGACCTCACCATGGCGGCTCTCGTCCCTGACTTCAGGTTGAGCACGGAGGAAGCAAGGAGCGCGCTCCCCGCCCAATACGACAGGGCGGACGCGGTCTCCAACATCGGCAGGGCCGCCCTCCTCACCGCCTCCCTTGCGTCCGGAGATCTGAGTTGCCTCAGGGCGGCCGTGGAAGACCGGATCCACCAGCCGTATAGGTTACCGCTCATAGCTCATTCCCGAGAGGTCATCGAGGCTGCCAGGGCCGCAGGATCCGAAGCAGAGTTCGTGAGCGGGTCGGGGCCGACCATCATGGCCCTATTGAGGGGCGACGGAGCCGCTTTTGCCGCTCAGGTCTCGGATAGGCTGGCCCGGATTCCGGGCGGATGGGTCGTCCACTTGCTGAAGCCCGAAAGATCCGGGGCCCAAGTCTGGGTGGAGTAGACAGGCCGCAGATGTTTCGGGTACAGGAGGAAACGGTTCTCCGTCGGGAGAAACAATAAATCAAGCACACTTGGCCCCGGCGAGGCAAGGCGCGTGGCACTGGCGAACGGCCGCGGACCTCGGGAGGGCCACAAAGGAGGTTTTCCCGTGGACGATCTGGCAAAGCAGATCGAGGAACTGAAGAGACAGCAACAGGGCCTCGGACACGTCTTCGCTTCGCTGCAAAAGGCCGTCGACGATCTCATGTGGTACCACGTCATGCAGGATGTCGCCGTGGTCGATAGGGTAGTCTATTGCGGTCCGCCCCCGGCCAACACGTTCGCTCAGTCGGCTCAGGACAAGGGCAATCCGCTCAAGATCCACGCCTACACCTTTGTCCCGAAGAACATAGACCGGAGCAAGAAGCACCCGCTATTGGTGTTTGTCCATGGTGGAGTGCACGCCAACTTCACGACCGGCTCCGCGCACATCATCAAAGAGATGGTGACCCAAGGGTACATCGTGATTTCCAGCGACTATCGCGGGAGCACCGGCTACGGCGAGCAGTTCTACAAGTTCATAGACTACGGCGGGCTTGAGATCGAGGACGTCTATGAGGGCCGGAACTTCATGATCGAGAACGAGCCGCTGGTCGACCCGGACCGCGTTGGCATCCTCGGATGGAGCCACGGCGGTCTCATCACCCTCATGAACATATTCCAGCACCCTGAGGCCTACAAGGTGGCGTATGCCGGAGTGCCGGTATCCGACCTCGTTGCCCGTATGGGCTACAAGGGCGAGCATTATCACTCTCTCTACTCGGCGCCGTATCATATCGGCAAGTCGGCGGTTCAGGATCCGTGGGAGTACAAGCGCCGCTCGCCAGCGTGGCACGCGGAGAAGCTACAGACCCCGCTCCTTATCCACACCAATACCAATGACGAAGACGTCAATGTCCTGGAAGTGGAGCATCTCATCAAGTCGCTGAAGGCCGCGGGCAAGGACTTCGAGTACAAGATCTACCAGAACGAGCCCGGTGGGCACGTCTTCAACAGGATCGATACCAAACTCGCCAAAGAATCGAGAAAAGAGATCTGGAGGTTCCTCGCCAAGTACCTTAAGCCGGATTTCCCAGTGGAGTAGCCTGAGGGTAGGACCAGCAACTTAGCAGAATGTGTGAGGCCGTGTGCAGTGACACACGGCCTCGTTTGCGCGTGTTGGGACATCGTCCCATCCGGTGACAAGTTCATCGCCTCCGGGCCGCAGGGCCATCAACCTATCGGGCTCATGCCGGGTATATAGGATGTGAAGACTGCTGGGGCGAAGCTCAGGCGGGGGGGTTTGGTGGACGACGTTGAGTTGATCCGGGAAGCGACGCGTGGTCACATGGCCGCCATAGAGGCGCTCTTCAGGCGCCACGTGGAAAAGGCCGTGAGGCTTGCCTATGTCATAACCGGCGACTGGGCGCTTGCTGAAGATGCCGCCCAAGAGGCCTTTCTGCGTACTTTCAGATCGCTCAGCTCTTTGCGGCCTGACGCTCCGTTTCTCCCCTGGTTCACCACAGTTGTACTGAACGAAGCCAAGCGCGTTCGGGAGAAGAACAAGAGGCACGTGTTGCTTGGCGGCCCGGGCGCGGAAAGCCTTGACTGGGGAAAGGATGCCGGGGCTCTGGCCGGCATCACTGCCTGCGCCGCGGTCGGGGCTGCAACCGGTATCGGGTACATATCACCTGAAGAAGCGGCTATCCGGGGTGAGACGCGCGCCAGGGTGATCGGGGCGCTATGGTTGCTTGACGAAAACCACAGGGTGCCCGTGGCCCTAAAGTACCTCCTGGGGTTCTCTGAACGGCAGATAGCCGCTTTATTGGACATCCCGCTTACGACGGTTAAGTCGCGTTTGTTTGTCGCCCGCAGGCGGCTCAAAGACGCGCTCTTTGACGAGAGAGGTGATGCCGAGTGCGCGAGGATCGCCGGCCGAAAATGATACGTGTACTACACAGTCTAAAAAGCGACGGAGCAAGCACTTGCGGGACAAGGGAACCGGCGGGTCCCGAGGAGGATTTCGCGGTGGATGAGGCCATCTCCGCCGCCTTGAAGGGGGAACTGAGGTGGGATGGTTCCCCGGACCGCATGTGGACGCATATCGAAAAGGGATTGGGTGAAGGAAGTGGAACCCGCCGTCGGATCGCGTTGGCCGCGGCGTACGCAGCCCTGGCGGTCTCAGTCATACTGCTTTTTTTCCTGGCGCGCTCCCAGCTTGCGAGGCGTGACATCTACGTATCTAGGTCGTTCACAAGGGCGGAGATAAAAGCCGAGACCAACGAGGTTCTGCCCGGGGGGTCTTTGCCTGTCAGTCTTAAGGTATCTGCCCAAGGCGGGGTGGTCAGAATTGGGTCGGACATGTCCCTCGTACAACTGGCGACAAGAGGCGGGAGAAATCTCATCGTGTCCGAGGTACCGATCATGCGTTATCTGACGGGTACGCATATTGCAGAAGGCGATGAGCACACCGAGGAATACTTGATAACCGCGCCGACGGAGCCGGGCTGGTACTTTCTCACACTCGCGGTCCCTATGGAGGAAGGTGGGAAATGCCATGTAGGCGGCTATCACGGGTTTTTGGTGAAGTACCCTGAGGGGGGGACCCACCAAGGTGAGCTGGCTGTTGAACAGGAAGTGGAGAGCGACGGCCGCACCCTCACGGTCCACAGCGTAACCATGACCGATCGCGTTACAGAGGTGAGGTACTCGCTATCAGACGAGAAGCCCGTAGCAGCTCACGCGGTCAACCTGGTAACCAAAGATAGTGAGTCTCTACTCCTTCTGGAGAGACAGGAGCGGGTAGCAGCCGGATGGGTGTCGGGGGTGGCGGTGTTCGAGCCGACTCCGGCTACCGTCCAGACTCTTTCGTTCCAAGTGGCCTGCGCGGGTCCTTCCGGAGGTCGTTCGAACCAGCGACTGCTGAAGCTCGACATCCCGCTTCCGGCCAAGGGTCAGTAGTCCAGCGATCCGGCAGAAGTTATCAGGCAGGAGTGATCGTCATGAACAGCGTTCTCGAGGCCCGGAGTATCACCAAGGCTTACGGCAAAGGGCCGAACACAGTGCATGCCTTGAGAGGCATTGACCTGGTCATCGGCCAGGGAGAGTTATTGGGGATAATGGGGCCAAGCGGATGCGGGAAGTCAACGCTGCTCTACCTCCTCGGAGGACTGGACCGTCCGACCAAAGGCCAGGTGCTCTGGGACAATCGGGATCTGGGTGGCTTGGATGATACTGAGCTATCGGGCTTCAGAAACCGCCACGTCGGATTTGTGTTTCAAAGCTACAACCTTCTGCCTGATAAGAAGGCGTGGGAGAACGTGGCGCTTCCACTGACGTACCGGGGAGTGAAAGCGAAGGAGAGAAGGGAACGCGCCCTGTCGCTCCTTGAGGCGGTCGGG
>CAZYFG010000093.1:6370-7041 GCA_964646835.1 uncultured Eubacteriales bacterium
AAACAGGTGATGGGCCTCCTCAGGCAGCTAAACTCCGAGAAAGGAGTTACGCTGGTCATCGTGACGCATAGCCCGGAGGTCGGGGACGTCTGCGATCGTGTCGTCATGATGAAGGATGGGGTGCTGGCCTGAGAGGCTGTCGGACCTTTTGACTGAAGGCTGCTTCAGGTGCCGGTCACCCTCACGAACACCGGGTTGGTCCAGACCTCGGAATCCAGTTGCTTTCTCCTGCCGGCGAAGTCGAATCTCGCCAGGTAGAACGTGCTCGACCTGGGGCACCTGGCTTCGAATCGAAGGGGCGTACCAGGCCGCCCGGGCGTCACGACGGTTTCCCTGCCGTCGCCTGAGAAGATGGTTATCTTCGTGCATCTTCTCCCTGCGGATGGGTGGCATTCCAGGGAAAAAACCAAGGCGGAGCCCGGATAAGCGGTCGCTGTCTCGCCGATGCCCGCTCCGTTCAGAGTGAAAAAGCCCAGGTCTTTGGAGCCTGAAGCCACCACGCGGCCCGAGCGGATGGTTTTCCAAACCTCGACTCCGCTGAGCCGTGGTCTCAGGAGCTCGGAGATTTCCCCGGTGTTTGTGAGCCTCGGAGCATCAAGGTAATTCGTGTGCTGCTCCGGCTTAATCCATGTGAAGCCTCTTCCCCCGGGCTCTTGGAGGTTGTGGCAATC
>CAZYFG010000093.1:7127-7543 GCA_964646835.1 uncultured Eubacteriales bacterium
TGAGCAGCGATTCCGTAAGATAGCGGCCGGTTGTGCCCGGCTATCTGCAGAAGGAGCCTTCGGGCGTCGAATCCGCGGTTCGAGGGAACCGTTTGCGCGGTCTCTTTCATGTGATATGCCAGGCAGTGGCCGCCACCGTCGACGGCGATCTCGACTCCCGGCAGCACGGGTATGTTGTACTCCATTTCCGCCCTGAGGCACTGGTCGCAGTAACCGCCGCTCACGCCCCACTTGCGTCCGATGCCGTCCTCATGGTCGGTTATGATGATGAACCCGAATCCGTTGTCCCGGGCGTGGCGGGCGCGCTGACTGATGGGGAGGAGGACCACGTCCGGGCTCCACATAGTGTGGACGTGTCCGTCTCCGCCGTACCAGCCGGGTACATGGGGCAACGATGTGACTTGGAGAGGTATGTG
>CAZYFG010000093.1:7577-7812 GCA_964646835.1 uncultured Eubacteriales bacterium
CCCTAACCTCCCGGCCGGAGATGATCGCCCTAACCTCGACGGTCGCAAAGGACTGGGTACCGTCATCCATGGGGATGCCCGCGGTATCCAGTTGGAGGAGCTCGAATGCTCCGTGCTTGGAGACCAGGTTCGTCGTCTCCAGATCTCCCAGGTCGAGGCCCGCTCTTACCTCCTCGGGACGAAGGTGCAGGGCTGTGAGTGGTGAAGTCGTTGTCACTTCACAGGTCTTTCCGAA
>CAZYFG010000093.1:7897-8130 GCA_964646835.1 uncultured Eubacteriales bacterium
CTCCTCAGGTACAAAAACGGATAGACTGTGCCGGCGCACGGAGATACCTCCTTGCCGGGAAAGGGATTACCCCGGCACCACGGGTATTGAAGAGGACGCAGACGAAAGACCCCCGGCGGAACGCTCCACCGGGGGATCTTATGCTGGCCGGAAGTGCAGTGACACGACGGAAAGGCCGGCCATCAGCCCAATGTGCACAGGCCTAGGCCCGTCCCGGCTTTCGGCGAAACCGA
>CAZYFG010000094.1:0-2094 GCA_964646835.1 uncultured Eubacteriales bacterium
GTTGCGTCAATGGACCTGGTCGGCAACACCTGTCTGGCTGCCGGCGCAGAGGACGTCCTCATTGCCGATACTCCGGAGCGCCAGTCTGCGGTTTGGGATGCCAGAGGAGCCTTCCTGGCGGCGCTCAAGTCGGGGAACGAAGTGGATGAGTGCGACGTGGTCGTCCCCCGAGATCGCATCGCCGACCTAGTTGAGTACACGAAGGAAGTGGCGGCGAAGGTCGGCGTCCGCATCGAGAGCTTCGGTCACGCCGGCGACGGAAACCTGCACATATACGTCCTCCGGGACGGCATGGCCCAGAGTGAATGGGAGGACAAGCTGCCCCGGGCCATGGATCTCCTCTATGAGAGGGGGCGCGAACTCGGCGGCATGGTGTCCGGGGAGCACGGTATCGGGGTGGCCAAGCGACCGTACATGGAGAAGAGCCTTTCAGCGGATGAGATCGCACTCATGGCCAGGATGAAGTCATTGTTCGACCCCGCAGGGATCCTCAATCCGGGAAAGGTGGTTCACGTGCAGGTGTAGTCCAGTAGCCTACTAGGACAGCGTTCCAGGTGGAGGTTGAGTAGCCGTATGAAGTCCATCCGGATCCTCTTGGTCCCCTGTATCCTGGTTCTCCTGATCGCCGCATCCTTGTTGTCTTCGTGTTCCAACCCGGGTTCGCCTGGGGGCGGCCCGGGTCCCGGCAGCCCGGGCGCAACGGGTTCGGGTGGTTCGGTACCCGAGGGGCCAGCCGTGCCTCTCTTGGAGGGCAGGACGTCTCATGACCTCACTCCGGTCAAAGCCCAGGGAGGGACCGGCGGGTGCTGGGCGTTTGCATCCATAGCGGCGCTCGAGTCCCACATGGCAGTTGTCCACGGGCGGAGAATGGACCTCTCGGAGAACAACGTCATGACCCAACTCAGTACGGCCTACCACGAGAGTTACGCCCGGGACCTTGCCGACGGGGGAGACGACCTCATGGCTGCGGGCTACTACACGAGTCTGAGGGGGCCTGTGCTGGAGGAGCACGACCCGTTTCCCGCATCACTCCGGGCAGAGGACATGGCCGTGAAGCCGGGGCTCAAGCCCGCGCTCCATGTAGAGGAAGTCCTGTTCCTGCCGGAGCGGTCGGGCCCCTTGGACAATGACCTCGTCAAATGGGCGGTCAAGGAGTACGGCGGGGTGGCCGTGGCCATGTGGAAGGGTTCTCCGTCCACCTTCGGCCCTTACTACAACGAAGAAACCTATGCCTGGTACTATAACGAGCCCGGTCCGAATGAAGAAGGAAACGGGCACGCCGTCACCATCGTGGGCTGGGACGACAGTTTCCCCAAAGAGAACTTCTCCATCACACCCCCCGGCGACGGTGCCTTCATCGTGCGCAACACCAAAGGCCCGGACTGGGGACGCCCTGACGGCAAGGAGAGCATGGGCGGGTACTTCTACATCTCCTATTACGACACCATGCTCATGGCACCCCGGGATTCCCTCACTGGCAACCACGTGTTCTCACGGGTGTCCGAGACACCCAAGTACGATAACCTCTACCAGCATGACGTCCTCGGGTACAACTACCCGTTGGAGCTCAGTTCCGAGGGGTCCAAAAAAGTCACCTACGCCAACGTCTTCCGCGTGGCGAACCGATACGGCGAGGACCTCCGGGCTATTGGTTTCTACGCGCTGAATGAGGACACGGAATACGAGATCAGCGTGGTCACAGGCTTTTCCGGGTCAGCCTCACTCAACAACCGGCGTGTCGTGGCCGGCGGGAAACTGGACTTGGCCGGCTATTACACAGTGACGCTGCCGGAACCGGTAAGGCTGGCGGAGGAGAGCTGGTTCGCCGTAGTTGTCAGTCTGAGCGCCCCCGAGCCCCAGGCGATAGCGACCGACTCCGAGCTCTCACGGCACGTGAAACGCACTCTGTCGAATACAGGCGAGAGTTATGTTCTGGTCGACGGGACCTGGAAAGACCTTCACTCGCTGCATCCGAACACGAATGTCTGTGTCAAGGCTTTCACCGATAATGCGCCGCCTGAGCGGGACCTGATCAGCTCCGCAGACATGACGCGGGAAGTTGACGAAATACTGGCCAAGTTCCAAAAGGTCCAC
>CAZYFG010000094.1:2104-5060 GCA_964646835.1 uncultured Eubacteriales bacterium
CCCGAGACCAAGGTGAAGGGTTTCACTCCGGCGCAGCAAGAGGTCATTGATTCGGTGAAGCAGGCCATCGCCTCGCCAATGCTTCTCAAGGACTACTACTTCCAGATGCAGCGCCTCTTTGCAATGATGGGTGACGGCCACACCGTCCTTCATTACCAAGGCGGCGACACTCACTTTCTGGACCTTCCTTTCCAGTGGCTCATGGACGACGGCATAGTGGTGAGCGCCGGCACTAGCATCCTAAGGAAAGGGGACCGGGTGCTCAGCATCGGCGGGGCGGACTATGACGAGCTGATCCGGAGACTGGCGACCATCACATCCCATGAGAATGAGTACCGGATCCGCTACGACGCCCCCGATAGTCTAACGCGCGCCAGATGCCTGGAGTATCTCGGCCTGGTGAACCCGGATCGGACGGTGGATGTCCAGGTGGAAAGGGACGGCGTCGTCTCAGTGTACCGGTTGCCTCTTACGACGAACCGTACCGTTGTTCAACCAGCCTACGTTGCCATGAGTTGGGTCATAGAAGAGCACAACAACCTCGGCTATTTCCGCTTTGACAGTTTCCCCCATAGGGACGAGATGGGCCCGCTGGTGGACCAAGTAGATGCCTTCTTTGAGGCCGTGCGCCGGGAAGGTGTCGGGAACATCGTCTTCGACTGGCGATATAACGGCGGAGGATTCTCGCCTATCATGAGCAGGATACTCGGCTACCTAACCGCCGGCCCGGTCTATGCGAGCGGCTATAATGAATTCGAGGTCGATCGTGTACCCGAGCAGTCCCGGTTCACCGGCAAGGTCTACGTCATGACCTCCAACGGAACCTACAGCGCGGCGGTCTTGGCGTCCACGATGCTCCATGACAACGGATTGGCCGTGACCCTCGGTGAGCCCACTGGCGAGAACCCCGCGTTCAACCGGAACGGAGGAGAAGGCGGCGGGGACCTCCCTGTGACGGGCTGGCACTACATGCTCGTTACGGCCACGCCCGAGAGGCCGCGGAGCTTGCCTGACGAACCTGCCCTCTTTCCGGACATACCGGTTCACACGTCTGCGCTGGACCTCATTGCAGGACGTGATATTCAGTTGGAGAGACTGAGGGAGATCACGGCGGGACGCGAGTGGCGGTACCCGGACGATACGATCATCGTCGACGCCGCCTCGCAAGGAGGGTCCTTAAGGGTGCAGTCCGGAGCGACTGACTCGTTTGACCTCGCGGAGAAGACGGTGACGATTGCGTGCGGCCCCCAGGAGATCCAGAAGGTACGTCTGGTCAGGACGGACACTGGAGAAGTCCTGAAGACTGTTGTCTATAGCGAGGGGGAGGTCCGGCTTCCGGCAGGTCTGGAGCCCGGCGTCACCTATCATATGGTGTTCGAGACTTCGTCCGGCACCGTCGCGTTCCTGACGAGCGTGCTCGGGGAGCGCCTCGCTCCGGGGCAGACCAGCGTGTGGCCGCCGTATGTGATGAAGTTCTCCTATGCGAGTCGCTTCAGCTACTTCCTCATCACCTTCGCGGAACCGGTGAAATCTTACCGCGCGAGCGGCATCAAGGTCCTTGACAGTAAGGGCAATGCGGTGTCCCTTCGGGGTATCGAGGTCCCCAGCATGGATCCGAAGGTGCTGGTCATTGTCACACAGGGGGTTGTGCCGAAGAGCGAAGCATGCGTCGTGATCCTGCCCCCCGGGGCGATCACCCTCCTCGATGGGACGACCAACACGAATGAGCTAAGGCTGGGGAACTACCAGTACAACTAGACACACAAGTGCCGCACGGCAAATAATTCCAACTGGGAAAACGAACGGACCTGTCCGCCGGACAGGTCCGAACCTTTTCTCACTTAGTTGCACCTTCCGCCGCTAAACCAGGTGCTTCAGAAGCTCCTCGATATCCCCTGCCACCAGGGCGACCGGCGGCACTTCGGCCAACGCATAGCATCCCGGAGCCATCCTTGTCGAAGCCCTCGCTGCGGCGACCATCACTTGCGCCGTGGCCGAGGGGTTCGAGATCCTCATCTTGAGCTCCAATACCTGGTTCTCGGCGGTGCCGGCTGCGCCGTAGCGCTGGAGCAGCACGCCGTGTCCCATGGCCTCGACTTCCATAACGTTGTCTACCCTGGTGACCCTCGTCTCATCCTTGACGAAATAGGGGTCTTTCTTGATGGCATCGGCGACCTGGTTGAAATCGGCGCCTTCCTCAAGTTCCACGTAGACATCCCGCTTGTGAACTCCGAACCCCGCGGGCAGTGTCATGGAGAGCGCGTTCTTGACACCCGGGATAGCCTTGACGGCCACGGTGTGGCCCATGCTCATTCCGGGGCCGAAGTTGGTGTATGTAATCCCTCTCGGGGCCATGGCCTGGAACAGCAAGCGGATCACCGAATCGGTGCCGGGATCCCATCCGGCGGAGATTACCGCCACGCTGCCATGTTCCTTGGCGCACTGACCCAGGTCCCTCCTTAGGGTCATGAGAGGATCGCCGTGGATGTCGAAACTATCCACAGTGTTGATCCCCTTCTTGAGGTAGATGGGTGCCATCGCCGGAATCTGCCGGGACGGCGCGGTGAGAACCGCCACGTCCACCTTGCCCAATTCATCCACCGAGGCGACCACGGGGCAGTCCAGGCCGGGATTCTCGGGGTTCCTCCTCACGACTCCCGCCAGTTCCATGTCGGGAGCCTGGCGAATGCACTCAATGGCTTCTTTTCCCACATTTCCATAGCCGACCACGCAGACTCTGATTTTCTCCATCGCCGCATTAACCTCCACTTTCCTAGAACGTAGCAGAGTGAGCTTGCTATCACTGGAACTAATTAGACCCCCGGTGCCAGGGCGGAGTCAAGCTATCAACCCTGGGCTCCTGAGACTCTGCAAAGCTGTCGGCCCCCTCAGACCTGTCGCCCCCAACCCCTGCAAGAAACATCGGGATCTGCCAAAAGCCCGGCATACTCGATCA
>CAZYFG010000094.1:5070-6022 GCA_964646835.1 uncultured Eubacteriales bacterium
GGGACATCCGCGCGGGTGCATAGGTTCCGAAAAACATCCCCACCGGCACACAGGTCGGCGCGGAACGTCCCCACAGGCGCATGGGTCCCGCAGGAATGTCCCCACAGGCGCGTATTTCCCGCGGAACGTCACCGCGGGCGCCTATTTCCCGCACGGATCTACGCTCAGGCGCACAGGTTGTCGAAAGTCCGTCATGGCGGTGGCCATAGGGGATCCTCTGGCCGCGGTCTAGCCCCAGAAGCCCCCTGAGAGCTTGGGTGGTCGTTGCCGTGTCCGATCCTGCATTTTCTGATTCCGACCATATCGAAACACCGTGGATGATACAATTCTCCTAGTGATGAGTGAAATCTTGAGGAGGGCGCCGATGGACCTGTCCAACCCGTATCTCGGACCGCTGTATGCCTTGATTGCGGGGATCCTCGCTTCGGCTAGTCCGTGCGCGTTGGCAGCCATCCCCCTGGTGATAGGTCACATGGCCGGGACGTCGCCCGACGCTGGGAAGGGTGCCCGTGTCCGCGACCTCCTTTTCTTCCTTCTTGGGATGGCCTCGGCTCTTACGTTCGTGGGAGTCATCGCTGCCGTGTTAGGCAGGTCGCTCATCCTTACGGCCCCCTGGATCCGGTGGGTGGCGGGACTGGCCTTCATTGTAGCCGGAGTCTCCTACTTGGGGTTGGTTGGGGGGTCGAAGACCTGCCCAGTACCAATTGCTCTTGGACCGCAAGACTCCAACAGCGTTGATAGCAGCCGGTACAACTGGACAGTGCGGCGGGCGCTGTCCGGGCTGACAATGGGTGCGCTGTACGGCCTGTCGGCATCGCCGTGCGCCACACCGGCGCTGCTCTCGATACTCGCTTTGGTGGCCGTTAGCGGGTCCGTCATTCGCGGAGCGCTCCTCCTATTTGCCTACTCGATAGGTCAGTCGGTGCTGGTTGCCGCCTCCGGACTTGCGACC
>CAZYFG010000094.1:6032-8059 GCA_964646835.1 uncultured Eubacteriales bacterium
GTTTCAGTCGGTCCTGGCAAGCAGTCGGGGACAGAGAGCGGTCGATGCGCTAAGGAAACTGGGCGGAACGGTGATAATCGGATTCGGCCTGTACGTCATTCTTAGGCCATATCTCTAGAGACTAGGAGGGTGCACGATGGCGAACTGGCGCGAACCGGTCAAACCCTCTGGAGGCAGGCGCTTTCAGGCCATGGCCATCGCAATGCTGCTTGTCTTCGTGGGGTTTTGGCACTTCTGGGATGCTAGGCTGTCGCATAGGGAGGACCCCGGCTCACAGATCATGGATATCTCCCCCGATGCACTCACCGAGATGCTCGGAGAGGGCAAGCCTGTAGTCCTGGAGTTTTACACCAACAACTGCCCGTGGTGCGCAAAGATCGAGCCTGAACTCGCGCTTGTCAGTGAAGTCTACGGGAAGCAGGTCACTGTTGCCAAGATGAACGCCGAGAAGTACTACGTTGAGGCGCAAAAGTACCGGATATCCGGCGTACCTTCATTGGTCCTTTTTGACACTAACGGTTCCGCCGTCGCCATCGCGGCCGGCTACAGGGATTTTGACAAGATCGTGGAGATCCTCAAGGACTACAAGTTCGTTCAGTGACTGTTTCTTTGATTGACTGCCCAACTGCCCAGCGAAGGCCAACCCCTTCGGACACCTCTGCGTGCCCTTGTGCCGCTCAGAGCCTCTCAACGAATGCGTTTGGGTTCGCCAGAAACGCTCGCATGAGCTTCACATGATCCAGGTCGTCGTAGTCAACCGGGCCCGGCGGTGATGCGTCAAGTGACAGGATGGTGGCGCCGGGGCAGGCCATCACGATGGGTGAATGCGTGGCTATGAGGAATTGGGAGCCCTCGCCGATGGCGTCCTTCACCAGGGCCACGAGCGCCAACTGCGTGACGGGCGACATCGGGGCTTCAGGTTCATCCAGGATGTACAGCCCTTTCGGGACCAGCCTCGTCTTCAGGAGTTTCAGTATGCTTTCGCCGTGGGATTGGGCGTCCAGGCCGTCACCGTAGTCGGACTCGATGGCGGATAGGGAGCCAGCGTACGGACTCCTGGCCTGGATGAGCGCGAACCTGGAGCGTCCCTTGTACTCTTTATCAAGTTCAGACAGCCGATCCTGCATATCACGTCGGGTGTGTTCGACGCCCTGCGCGAACCCGAAGAAGTCCTCGGTCCGCATGAAGAATCCCCTCTTGGTCTTGACACTCCACGTCATCTTGAGGCGCGAAGCGAGGTCACGGGCATGTTTAAGGGTTGGATCCGTGTCGACGCTGTAGCTCCCGACAGTGATTGAGCCGGCTGCCGCGGCAATGGCCTCCAGTATTGTGGACTTCCCGGAGCCGTTTTCGCCAACGAAGATGGTCACGGGTGCCTCGATCCGACCGCCTCCCGGTCCCTGACTCGAACGGGTGAAGGGGAGATGGCGCATCGCTCGATCTGGGGAGCGGAACCGCGATACCGCCGTAACCCCGGGGGCAAAGGAAATCGCCCGCTCGTGTCCAAGTATACTATGAGGAGCATCGGCTTAGATACGATGCAAGATCAATCGCCGTCTCTGATTCCGCTGCCGAAGCTTTTGCGACCAGGGGGCAGATGAGATTGAGGAAGAGAGTCGAAGTCCCGTTCGCCAAGATCCAGGGCCTGGGAAACGAGTACCTGTTCATAGACAGGTTCGCCTACAAAGCCGAGCACGACTGGTCGCGGCTCTCTCGAGTGATGGCGGAGAGGCATTTCGGGGCGGGATCCGACGGGATCATCCTGGTCGAGCCCTCCGAAGTTCCGGGCTGTGACTTCCGCATGCGCATCTTCAACGCCGATGGTTCCGAAGGCGATATGTGCGGGAACGGGATGAGGTCCTTTGCCAGATACGTCTACGACCACGGGCTCACGCGGAAAACCGAGTTCGCGGTTGAAACCAGGGCGGGAATCATCCGCCCGCGCCTCATCCTCAAGGATGGCGAAGTGGAAGCCATATCGGTGGATATGGGCGTGCCGCGTCTGGAGAGAGCCGAAATCCCCCTTT
>CAZYFG010000095.1:0-212 GCA_964646835.1 uncultured Eubacteriales bacterium
CGAGGTTAAGCGAGTTGAACTTCACCTGCATACGAAGATGAGCCAGATGGACTCCGTCCTCACGGTAGGCAAGGCGGTGGCGCGGGCGAAGGAGTGGGGACATCCGGCCATCGCAATCACCGATCACGGTGTGGTGCAGGCATTTCCTGAAGCATATGCCGCGGGGCGGAAGCACGGCGTCAAGATCATCTACGGGGTAGAGGGTTATCTCG
>CAZYFG010000095.1:222-7711 GCA_964646835.1 uncultured Eubacteriales bacterium
CTACGAGATCGTGACCCAGGCCCACCTCAAGCATTTCTACCGGACGCCCCGCATCCCCCGCGCTCTTCTGCATGAGAAGCGCGAGGGCCTTCTGGTCGGGTCGGCTTGTGAGGCAGGCGAGCTGTTCCAAGCCCTCTTGGCCGGGGGGAGCGATGAGGAACTCAAGAGGATCGCCTCTTTCTACGACTACCTGGAGATCCAGCCTGTGGACAACAACCGCCACCTTATCGGCGAAAACCTGGTTCCCGATGAAGAGTCCCTGGGGCAGCTCAACAGGCGCATCTACGAACTTGCCAAGGCGACGGGGCGCAAGTGCGTCATGACGGGTGACGTCCACTACCTTGACCCGGAAGACGAGATCTACCGCACGATCCTCCTTTCGGGCAAGGGGATGGTCGAGGGCGAGCGGTCGGTCCCGCTGCACTTCAGGTCTACCTCGGAACTGATGGCCGAGGCCACCGGGTATCTGGGAGCCGAGGCTGCCCGCGAGGTCGTAATCACCAATCCGGTGGAACTGGCAGGTTCCATTGACGACCTCAGGCCGGTTCCGGAAGGGTCGTTCTTCCCGTCCCTCCCCAATGCAGACAAGGACCTACGGCGGTTGGCAGAAGAGGGTGCCAAGCGCCTGTACGGAGACCCTCTTCCCGCTCTGGTAGAGGAACGGCTATCAAAGGAGCTTGGAGCCATCATCGGCAACGGGTTTGCGTCGCTCTACATGATAGCCATCCGGATGGTCGAAAAATCCCTGTCCGACGGGTACTTCGTTGGCTCCAGGGGTTCAGTAGGGTCCTCACTCGTGGCCATGTGTACCGGCGTGACGGAAGTCAACCCCCTGAAGCCGCACTACGTATGTCCCGCTTGCAGGTGGAGTGACTTTGAGCCCTCCCAAGAGGTGGGGTCGGGGTTTGACCTTCCGCCCAGAAAGTGCCCCGAGTGCGGCCAGGACCTTTGGCGCGACGGACAGGACATCCCGTTCGAGACGTTCATGGGCTTCCACGGAGAGAAAGTGCCTGACATCGACCTCAACTTCTCTGGCGAGGAGCAGCCTGAGATGTTCAGGTTCGCCTCAGAGCTCCTGGGCGAGCGGAACGTCTTCCGCGCCGGGACCATAGCTACCATAGCGCGCAAGACGGCTTACGGATTCGTTAAGCACTATGCGGAGGAAAGAGGCATTACCCTTAGGAGGGCGGAGGAAACAAGGCTTTCCTCTGGTCTCGAGGGAGTGAAGCGCACCACAGGTCAGCACCCCGGCGGCGTGATGGTTATTCCCGCCGGGATGGACGTGCTGGACTTCACGCCCCTCCAGTTTCCGGCCGACGACCGGGAGGCAGGCGCCATCACGACTCACTTCGACTACAACTCCATATCCGGTCATTTGGTGAAGGTGGATATCTTGGGCCACGACGATCCCACGGTCATCAAGATGCTCCACGAGCTGACGGGCATCGATCCCCTCAAGGTACCGATGGACGATCCGGATACGCTGGCCTTGTTTTCGGGCAATAACCCCGATGACGCCATCGGCATCCCCGAATTCGGGACTCGCTTCGTAAGGAACATGCTGGTTGAGACCAAACCGACTTCCTTCGGCGACCTCGTCAGGATCTCGGGGCTTTCCCACGGCACCGATGTTTGGGCCAACAACGCGCGGGACCTCATAAAGAACGGTACCGCCCGGTTCAGGGAGGTCATAGCCACCCGGGAAGATATCTTCCTGTACCTCATGAGAATGGGTATGTCGAGCGCCGCTGCCTTCGCAATAGCGGAGAAGGTGAGAAAGGGAATACCCCTGCCGGAAAACGATCTAGAAGCCATGCGGCAGGTCTCCGTACCCGAGTGGTACCTGGAGTCCTGCAGGAAGATATCCTATCTGTTCCCAAAGGCCCACGCGGCAGCCTACGTCACAACCGCCTTCCGGATCGCCTATTTCAAGTTCCACTATCCTCTGGCGTTCGCGGCGGCCTATTTCACCTTCCACGGCTCGTCAATGACAGTCGAGCACATGCATAACGACCCGGACCTTTGGAGGGAGCAGATCGCGAAGATCAGCGCGTCACCTAATGCCACGGCAAAAGAGCAAGACATCGCAAGCGCGCTGGAGGTCGCGGTGGAGATGCACCGTCGAGGGGTGCGCTTTGGAAAGCCTTCCCTATACAAGTCGGACTCACACCGGTATGGGCTGGATGGGGAGATGTTGGTGCCGCCCTTCGTTTCAATACCGGGAGTGGGGAACCAAGCCGCCCTTGCGATCCTGAAGGCCAGAGAAGAGGATGAGTTTACCTCTATCGAGGACTTCCGGAGGCGAACCAGACTGGGCAAGAAAGTGTGCGAAGCGCTCCAGAAGTTCGGAGTGCTCGATGGACTCCCTGAGGGTGAACAGCTGTCGCTGTTCTAGGACGCGAGGCACGGCGCGTTTCCTAAGGTTCGCACGGGTCCCACAGGCCGCGCGAACGGCTAAGCCGGCCCCCTGTTGGCGGCCAAGCGCACGTAGCTTACTGACACCGCCTTGATGATGAACGAGTAGACCAGGAGTTCAATGAGCGCCGCGACAATCCTGGGAGGCATCATGACGGCCCAAGGCAGTCCGAAGAGCGTGTGCAAGAAGTAGGGAGTAAGGCCCCAGGAAACCGCTATCACGCCCACGGTGACCGACGCCGCTATCTGATACCCTTCGGGCAAGCGGCTTGCGGATCCCCTTCTCCGGAAGGCAGTCATGACGAGCCCCGGGAGCGTTCCCATGAGGGCGGAGGTCAACGTGAAATGGGGCATGTAGCCGCCTATGGGGCTGAGCATGAACCCAATGACATCCGCGGCGGCTCCCGAAATGCCTCCGTACAATGGGCCCATGAGCATCCCTGCCATGATGTTGGGCAGGCTGCCGAGACCGATCCTGATCCCCTCGACCCCGGCGATGGCAACCCGGAGCGACGCGAACCGGGTGAGAACGACGGACATCGCGATGAAAAGCGCAGTAAAGGCGGCTCGTCTGGCCCTGCTCATACCTGACCACCTCCGGAGGACCGGTCACCTATTAACCATATCCGATTGATAATATCCGACTCATGAGGCTTCAGACAAGGACAAGCCAGTATGTCACCACAATTTGGCAGGCCCGCCAAGCCAGGAAAGAATTGCGATTGGGAGATACCCGGTGATAAGATTAGTTCTGCCGGGCGGTCCCGCTCGGCTAAGCATTAACCCTGCTGTGTGCGTGGGTCACGGTGAGTTTGAGCCAACACCGTGTGAGAGGGAGCCTGGACTCCGCCTAGCGGCGCGTAGACTGCCACGCAGTCGGCAGAAACGCAAGGCTACGGGAGGGCACCCACCTGCTTAGGCAGGTTCAACACCCTCCGGGTTCACGGCACGGCGGGGTACGCGGCTTTCTTGGGAGCATCTCTCCTACAATCGGCAAAACCCTCAAAACCCTTGCGATAGACTGCTTGAACACACGACTTACCTGTGCTAAACTGTCTCTTGCCGTGCCGAAGTGGTGGAAATGGCAGACACGCGGTGTTCAGGGCGCCGTAGGCGAATGCCTGTGTGGGTTCAAATCCCACCTTCGGCACCATTTCATTTTCCCCCATTGTGAGTGAGTAAGGCTTCTTCAAAGTCGTCCTCGGTATAGATTCTGAAGCCGTGAGCGCGCAGGAGGGCGGCGAACACGCCGTCCCCCGGCCTCAGGGTGCGGCTGAAGGTCCCGTCGTAGACGACCCCGGCTCCGCAGGCCGGACTCCTGGCTTTGAGGAGGGCAATCCTGCAGCCGGCCTGAAGCCCTATGGACACCGCCCTTCGGGCCCCCAGGACGTATTGCCAGGTCACGTCCTCGCCCAGTCTGTTTAGGACACGGGCCGAACCGAGTAGGACTTCGGCTCCGGCGCCACCGCGGATCTCCGAGGGAGGTCTGGGGACTCCTAGGCCCCCGAGGATCTCCGGACAGACCGGAACCGCGTGACGAGAAAGGGCGTCATATAGCGCGGCGCGCTCTTGGATCAGTGCATTATACCTGCAGGGAAAACCCATGAGGCACGACGAAACTAGAATCACGGAGGCACACCCCGTTTCAATGGGTCTTGGAGCGCTCCCATCCTGAATCATACATACTGCCGGAGGTCGTTGCCATGTTGTCACGGAAGTTCGGGTCGAGACTCATCGTAGTGCTGTTGGTTTCTCTCCTTGTGTCCCAGGGCGTAGTGCCCGCGTTCACTACGAAGGTGTCTCTGGCCGCCGAATCTCCGCCAGAGGTGAACGTCGAGAACTACCTCATAGCCGATTCCAGGACAGGGAGGATTCTGGCTTCAAAGGACGCGGAGGCCCCCCATATCCCGGCAAGCCTCACCAAGATCATGACCCTTTACATCCGCTTTGACGAGATCTCCGCAGGCAAGATCAGCCTGGATGACATGGTACCCGTGTCCGAGAAGGCCTGGGCGACGGGTGGCTCCAAGATGTACATCCTGGTAGGCACCAAGGTCCGCTTGGAGGACCTCGTGAAAGGGATAACCGTTATGTCCGGCAACGACGCGTGCGTCGCCGTGGCCGAGTACGTATCCGGCAACGTGACGTCGTTTGTGGACAGGATGAACGCCATGGCCAAGGAGCTCGGACTCACTGAAACGCGCTTCGTAGACCCCCACGGTCTGTCCGACGACAACAAAACGTCCGCCAAGGACCTCCTGACCCTGGTGACCGCGTACACTAAGGTGCACCCCGAGGCCCTCCCGTACCACGCGATCAAAGAGTTCGCCTACACTGCGCCCGGCGAGTCCGAAAAGGACCCTCAGTTCAATAGGAACCGGCTTCTATGGTCATACCCGGGTACCTACGGGCTGAAGACCGGCTTCACTACCCTGGCCGGGTTCAACATGATAGCTCTTGCCGAGAGGTCAGGCCTCCACATCGCCGCGATTGTACTGGGGGCCGCGCGCGGGTACTCAATCGACGCGGGGGAAAGGGAGCGGAGCGAGATCGTCATATCCCTCCTGGACTGGGCCTATCGGAATTACGCCTATGTGGAGACCACGCCGGCCAACACCGTAGTAGGTACCGCCCGCGTCTGGAAAGGCAAGGGCGGCAAAGTCGAGGCTGTCGCGCCTCGCGCGCTGGGAGCCACGGTCGAGAAGGGCCAGGAAGACAAGCTAGTATCCACGGTGGTCCTGAACTCCAATTTGGAGGCCCCCGTCGCCAAGGGAAGCAAGATCGGTGAGATCATCTTCACCGTAGACAGTCAAGAAGTGGGACGGGAGGCCGTCGTGGCCCGGACGGACGTGCCCAGGGGCAACTTCTTCAGGGTACTCTGGGCTGGGCTGGTGAGGGCCCTGGGGCGGGCCTTTTCACCGCAAGACTGAGTCTCAGGGTTTATCGCAAAACCAGGCTTAGTCGCCAGATAAGGCTCATTGGCTCAGGACTCGCGGGCGGCGGCTTTCCGCCGCCCTTCGCTTACCAGAAGGACGGCAGCGGTCATCCCTATGACCCTTGCTACAGTGCTGATGTCCAGAGCCGAGGTCATCCCGACTGCCCGGTACATCCAAACTCCTAAGAAGGGCCAGACAACTCCCGAGAGCCCGATCGCTACGTTGTACACGGCAATGTAGGCCGGCCTGCCGTCGGTAGGCGACACGTCCAGGAGCGAGTTGAATAGGGATAGGTTCATCCCTGCGCCGGCGAACCCACCGGCCAAATTGATGACCAGGTACACGTAGGGTGACCGGAAATGGGCGTACAGGAGAGGGAACGGCATATGCGCCAGCGCAGTAGCGACAAGGACCTTCATGTTCCCGTGTTTCTCCGACCAGTGGCCCCACGCCTTGTATGTGAGGAAGGACATGAGCCCCGACCCCATCGAGAACGCTCCCAACCAGGTGTTGGGCAGGCCCATCTCCTTTACCCACAGAATGGTCCAAAGGCTTGCGGGTATGTGGAATCCCATGTGTATGGCGAACACTGCGGTTAGGAACCTCATAAAGGCTTTGTCGGCGAAGGGCCGGGAGAACGCCGAGAGGCCCGAGGCCTTCGAAGTCCGGTCTCTCTTAAGCGGTGGGTCTTCGTGCTTGGTGAGGTAGTAGAGAGACCCCATGACCATAGCGAACGACACGACGTACAGGACAATGTAGTTGGCCGGCCACGGGACCGCGTCAAGGAAAGGGCCCGAGACCAGGGTGGCTAATAGCGAAACCAGAGTGCATAGCATGTTCCTCTCGCCAAAGAACCGCCCGCGAATGGACGAAGGGAACATGTCGCCCATCATGGATGTCCAAGCGATGCCTGCCATGGTGCCGGGGAGGTTCATGAGCGAGAACATGAGCACAAAGGTCAGGGCCTTCGTGGGACCCGGAATGGGCAAGAGGATCAAGACGGCAAACAAAAGGTAGAATGCCCTGGAGGCTGCTGCCGACACGATAGTGGGCCGAAGGCGGTTCTCGTAGCGCTCCACGAACACGGCCGACGGGACCTGGGCCACGAGGGAAACCAGCGCCGGCAGAGATGAGAGAAGAGCGAGGGTATAGTCGGTCGCGCCGAGTTTCACGGCGAATGCGCCCCAGAACGGCCCCGTTAGGCCTGACATGACCGAGAACAGCATGCCGTCCTTAATGCTTACGTGCGCATTGCGTTTCTCGGCCCCACCAGGGATATAGCTGCATATTCCAAGCCGCTCTAAGAGCATCGCCGACTCTCCAGGCGCCGCTAGTGCATCCCCAAACACTTTGACCGGGGGTGTCTCCAAGTTCCGCTGCGACCGCCATTCGTACAATCCACGCACTACACTATATTCCATGATGCTCTGCAAAACCCTTCATGCTCCTTGAAGGGATCAAGGCGAAGCCGCAAGAATATGCGACAGATATTTGACCCTAGATGAAGTCCAGAAGGGCAAGCTTCTCATGGAGGGATTCGCCGGTGCAGACAATCGTAGTAGCCCTTGGCGGCAACGCCATCCTTCAGCGCGGAGAGAAGGGCACGGCCAAGGAACAGACCGAGAACGTTCGCAGGACCAGCTTACAGATCGCGAAACTCATCAAGGACGGAAACAAGGTAGTCGTCACCCACGGAAACGGACCCCAGGTCGGAAACATCCTCATCCAGAACGAGATGGGAAGCGAGAAAGTGCCTCCGATGCCGATGGACGTCTGCGGAGCAGAAAGCCAAGGAATGATCGGCTACATGATGCAATCCCAGTTTCGAAACGCCCTTCTGGCCCATGGACTCGACATCCCTGTCTGCACCGTTGTCACTCAGACAATCGTGGACGGGAACGACCCCGCGTTCAGGACCCCGACCAAACCTGTGGGCCCTTTCAAAGACCGGTCGTACGCCGAAGCCAGGCAAAAGGAATCCGGCGAAACCTGGATAGAGGACAGTGGAAGAGGTTGGCGGCGGGTCGTGCCGTCACCCGACCCAAAGGCCATTGTCGAGGCGGCTTCTATCAAAGCGCTGGTTGAGGCAGGTCACATCGTCATAGCGGTAGGTGGGGGCGGGATCCCCGTGATCGAGG
>CAZYFG010000095.1:7782-8026 GCA_964646835.1 uncultured Eubacteriales bacterium
ACAAGGACCTGGGTGCCGAACGCCTGGCGGTTTCGGTCGGGGCCGACTCCCTGATCATCCTCACTGACGTAAACGGCGCCGCCCTCAACTACGGCACGCCCGAAGAGCGCTGGCTGGGCGAAGTAAGCCTGGACGATCTCAAGAAGTACGAGGCGGAAGGACACTTCAAGAAGGGCAGCATGGGTCCCAAAGTGCGTTCGGTGATACGCTTCATCGAGCACGGGAGCAAGATGGGGACCATCGC
>CAZYFG010000096.1:0-5854 GCA_964646835.1 uncultured Eubacteriales bacterium
GGTCCATCATGGCTGAGCAAAGACTTATCGGGGCCTCGTCCGGTCCCGGTGGGTCGAGCAAAGGTAGTCCTGCCCGAGAGAGGCAGCACTGCCGGCGTTAAGGTCGCGTCGCTTTCCTATGCGCAATCCGGCTTGCCTTGGCCCGAACTGTCAACGCAGGCTGAACTGGGAGGCGCCGCGGCTGAGCGAAGGCTTATTAGGTTGCCGCATCTCTCTTTGTGGGTCGAAAGGCCCTCACAGGCGGAATAGGTAGCCTGATAGGCCGGGCAAAGGTTTCACGGTTACGGTCCGGTGTCAGTATGGATCGAAAGACCCAGGCGGATGTCAAATCCGTGACCTTGAAGCCGGCGCGAAGGTCATGATGGGCTTATCTATGACCAAGTATACGTAGCCCGTTCAATGTGACTATGACCGCGGCGCCCGAATCGGCCAACACCGCGACCCAAAGCGGCAAGAGCCCCACCATCACGAGCCCCAGGGCCGCTACTTTGAGGAACACCGAGAACGCCACATTCTGGATTATGAGGGAGCGGGCCGCCCTTCCCAGCCCCAACGCCCAAGGTATCCTCAGCAAATCGTTGCTGAGGAGGGCCACGTCGGCGGTCTCCAGCGCGACGTCGGCGCCTGCGCCCATCGCTATACCAACGTCTGCCGCGGCAAGCGAGGGAGCGTCATTCACGCCGTCCCCAACCATGGCGACGGTGCCGTATTGCGCTTTCATGGCGGCGATAACCTCTTGCTTATCGCCCGGAAGAAGCCCCGCCTTGTAGGAGCCTACTCCGGTCTTGGCAGCCACCGCCTTAGCCGTTGCCTCCTCATCGCCGGTCAGCATGATCGTACTCGCGCCCAATCCGCCGAGCCTTGCAAGGGCGGCAGATGATTCGGGCCTCACCTCATCAACCAATCCCAAGACCCCAAGGACTTCATGGGAGGTACCCACAAACACCGCCGTTTCTCCCCGCTCCCGCATGGACGCCGCGACAGCCTGCAGGTCCTCGGGCACCTGAACATCCATGTCCGTGAAGAGCCGGCTGTTCCCCACGTAGATGGTCCTATCGAGTACCCGGGCCTTGGCTCCCTTACCCCGAATGGGCACAAAGTGTTCCCCGACATCGAAACTAAGCCCTCTCTTCTCCGCTTGGGTAACAACTGCCTGAGCCAACGGGTGCTCGGACCGAGCCTCTACGGAAGCGGCGAGCGCGATGATGTCATCGGCGAGTACCGGCGTCCCTTCCGGGTCGTTCACTGTCCTTGGCACCACGTCGCCTACGGCAATGCGGCCCTTCGTCAACGTACCCGTCTTGTCGAAAGCGACCGCCCAGATCCTCTAGGTGGATACCGCCCTTCACCAGGACCCCGAACCTTGCCGCTCTCGCGATGGACGCCACAACGGTAACCGGAGTGGAAATCACCAGGGAACAAGGACAGGAGACAATGAGCACCGTGAGTCCCCTGTAGACCCAGACCCGGAAGTCAGCTCTCAAGACAAGCGGCACTCCGACGGCGACCGCGAGCGACAAGAGAATCATTGCCGGCGTCCAGTACTTGGCAAACGCATCCACCAGCCTCTGAGACTTGGCCTTCTTTGCTTGTGCTTCCTCGACCAACGCCAAGATCCTGGCCACGGTCGTGTCTTCCGCGGTGCGTGTGGCACGGATCTCCAAGGCACCCGCGCCTTTCTCTACAGGCATCGACTCTCCCGTGATGGAGGATTCGTTCACGGCAGATTCGCCCTTCACGACGAAGCCATCCGCGGCAATCATCTCTCCCGGCAACACGATGAGGATGTCGCCGGGCACGATTTCATCGGCTCCCACTACCTCCGTGACGTCGCCCCGCAGGACACGAGCGGACCTTGGCGTGAGATCCATGAGGGTCTCGATGGACCTCCGCGCCCGCTCACTGGCCTTTGCCTCCAGGAACTCGCCCACCGAGAAGAGAGTGAGAACGGCAGCTCCCTCGGCGTATTCTCCCAAAAACAGCGCCCCTATCCCGGCGGAGCGTGCGGAACCCGGCTGCGGCCACGGGAAACCCCGCCACTATGGCGGCTATGACTAATGGCACCCAGTACCATGCCGCGCCCTGGTGACGTGCTGTGAGCCCTACCGCGATCCCGAAAGCCCCGGTGAGCGGAGCCCACACGGCCCCTCCGTGTTCGTGGGGGTGGTCGTGGGCATGCCCGTGGGAATGGTCATGGGAGTGGTCGTGGTCTTGGGAAGCGCGGGGACGCGCGCGCGACCCCTGCCCTTTCGCCCGGTACCCCAGATCCGCAACCTTGGCAAGAACCGATTCCGGGTCTGCGTCGCCCAGACGGTAAGTGACCCGCAACCTCCCCGACGGGAAGCTCACCGTCGCCCTGACGACGCCGGGGATGTTGGAGACGGCTTTCTCAACTCTTGCCGCACAGTCGGGACAATGCAATCCGTCGAGCAGCCATTCGCCGGTTACGGCGACATCCGTATCCTCCCGCGTGTGCATGTGGGCCTCCTCCGTTCGTCGTGGCTCTTCGGGCGCCTTCCTAAAGTGCTTGTGGATTATGCGTGACTTGCGTGCTTGAATGATTCCGACATTAGGGCTTCCACATGCTCGTCATCCAGCGAGTACACTACCTTGCGGCCTTCTTTCCTCGCCCGGACAAGCCGCATGGCCCTCAATAGCCTGAGGTGATGGGATACATTGGACACCGAGGCGTCCAGGATCGTCGCCAAATCGTGCACGCACCAACGGTCTTTCCACAAGAGGTACAGTATGGACAGCCTTGTCCCATCCCCCATGGCCCTAAAGAGCGAGGCCACCCGTTCCACATCGGGCAGCGAGGCCCTCGCCTTCGCGGTCACACTGGAGTCAACCTCATGCTCTTCGCATAGGTCCTCCCTATGATCACGCGATCGGTCCGTCACGGCGACACCCCTCCTCCTAGACTACATGTGATCATATGTTCAACTATTTCTAATGAGAATCCTCCTTCTCTGACGAAAAAGAAAAAGACCGGCGTGTTCCATGTGGACCGGTCTTCGAGGTCTTCGAGGTCTTCGAAGCCTTAGCGGTTTTGGGTAACCTCTGCCATGACCGTCCCCGAAACGCAGACCTTTAGGACGTGGTCGGCGATTCTCTCCAAATAGTTCACGACATCAAGGAAGATGAGCCCGGCCTCGAGGCTGCACCGACCTTCCTCCAGTCTCCTTGCGTGACCCGCCTGGACCTCGCGGCTCATCTCGTCGAGAGTGTTCTCGAGAGACTCAACTTCGCCCACGTGGGAACCGTCCGTTCTCTGCAGCGACTCGATGGTCAGGTCAAACATGGTGCCGATGACCTGCTGCATCCTCCTTAGGTCCTGGAGGGCTTCTTGGCTGAATATGAGCCCGCCGTCGATCTTCATCTCGGCCAGTGCGACTATGCTCAAAGCATGGTCACCGATGCGTTCAACGTTGTTGATGCCAGATATCATGGCAGGCACGGCCCGGGACTGGGCATCCGAAAGGGCATGCTTGGACAGGTCCACGATGTACATGGTCACTTGACGCTGAAGGGTGTTCAGAGTCTCCTCGTCTCTACGGGCCTTATCCAGCAGTTTCTCGTCGTTCCCGTGGAAGGCGCTCATAACCTCGTCCAGCATCCTCCTGGCAATGTCGCCAACCCGGGCCATTTCCGAGGCCACGGCCTTGATGCCGGCGGATGGGGTATCCAGAAGGAGCCTGTCAAGGTAGACCGGGGTGTCTTCGTCTTCATCATCCTTGCTCCTTATGAGTACCTCCAGGAACTTCACGTACTGCCTGGTAAACGGCAGGAAGACGACCGCGCTCAAGACATTGAAGAGAGTATGGGAGTTGGCTATTTGAGCGGCTATCCCGCCGTTGGGGTTCAGGTTGTCACTGAACGTGACTATGGACTTAAGGAACAACGGCAGGAGCAGGGCCGCCAATATTACGCCGATTATGTTGTAGAGCGTGTGGGCCCACGCCGTCCGGCGGGCCGACACGTTGCCGGTCAGCGAAGCCATTTGGGCGGTGATGCAGGTACCGATATTGTCGCCCAGCATGATGCAGACGGCGGCCCGGAGGTCAATGAGACCTGCCTGGCCCAGGATCATGACGAGACCGACCGTGGCGGCGCTGCTGTGAACCAGAGCTGTGGCAGCCGCGCCCAGGATGATGGCCACAACGGGGATGGACGCGTACTGCTCAAAGAACTGCCTGAGGAGGGGGCTGTTCTGCATCATAGGAATGCCGGAATTCAGGATCTTTAGCCCTAAGAACATGACTCCGAATCCCATCACTGCGTCTCCCACGTACTTCATCTTCCTCTGCCCGAAGTAGCTGATGGCGAACCCAAGACCCAACACGGGCAGGGCCACGTCGGTCAGTTTGAAATGGAAGCTGAAGGCCATGAGCTGGGCGGTGATGGTCGTACCGATGTTGGCCCCGTAGATGATCCCCACGGCCTGTGGGAGCTTCATGAGCCCCGCGTTCACGAATCCAACGGTAAGGACGGTAATCGCAGTGCTGCTCTGGACCAGCGCGGTAAGGAAGGTGCCGACCAAGAAGGCGCTCCAGACCCTGGCGGTGAGGACCGACAGGATCTTGCGCATCATGTCGCCTGACGCCTTTTCAAGCCCTTCTCCCATCTTGTCAACGCCGTACATGAGGAGGGCCGTCCCACCTATTAAGCCGAACAGCAGTTCCTGCATGCGCTTCCCCCGGGCTCTGACGGTTTGCCGCTCTCGCCCCTATTCTGAATACCACAAGGATACGCTTTTTCCTTTGGTTTTTACAGGGATATGTGAAGGTCATCACATAGAACCTCACGAACTGGATTGGACATGAAAAACCGCAAGGAGGAGTCACGCTTGGACAAGCGTCCAATGGTCCCCGAGGACCTTTTTGGTATCAAGTGCTTTGGCGACGGTAGGCTCTCGCCTGACGGGACCAAGCTGGCCTATGTAAGGCAATATCACGATCTGGCGAAGGAAAAGTCGTTCACAGACATCTGGCTCTACTCATTGGAAACAGGTGGGTCGAGACAATTGACAAATTCCGGGAAAGACCGCTCGCCGAGGTGGTCGCCCGATGGAAAGCGCCTGGCGTTTGCTTCCGACCGCTCGGGAAAGTCCCAAGTGTGGATAATCGACCCCTCTGGCGGAGAAGCGTGGCGGGTCCCGACCAAGGAAGCGGTCCAGGGTGATTTCGTGTGGAGTCCGGACGGGAGCAGGATCTTCTTCACATCGTCCGCGTTTTCCAAACCTGAAGACTGGCTCCCCTATCCGGGGGCGCCTGAAGGCGACAGGACAAGGGCGGTTGACCAAGCCAATCGCGCCCTCCAGTCCAAAGATGAGAAACCCAAAAGCGAGAACTCGAAACCAAACGATATCAAGGTCATCACGCGCCTCCGGTACAGGATGGACGGACAAGGCTACTTCGGCGATCTTCGAAGGCAAGTATTCTCGGTGAAAGTCCCCGCTGGGCCGGCCGGAGACAAGGAAGAAGCGGCAATCCCTCTCACCACGGGGGATTACGACCACGCGCTGCCCGACATCACTCCTGACGGGAGGTTCGCCATACTCTCTGCCTTAAGGCGCGACGATGCGGACTACCACCAGAAATCGGACCTGTGGCTTTTTGAAGTGGAGTCCGGCAAGGCAGTCCAATTGTACGACGGCCCGGGGCCCGTAAACGGGCCGAAGATCTCCCCGGACGGGCGCCACGTTGCCTTCTTCGGACACAACCGGGCACGCAACGTCTCAACGAGGACCGATTTGTACATGCTCCCGGTGGCAGCATTCCTGCAGGCTGTGTCCCGGGGAGAGGTCCCCGAGCCGCTTACAGTCAAGAACGCCGTGAACGTGACCGCCCACCTG
>CAZYFG010000096.1:6043-7867 GCA_964646835.1 uncultured Eubacteriales bacterium
ATACAGGGCCTCCCGAAAGAGCGGGAGTTCGCGTGCCAGAAAAACCTCCTCGCCCGCCGCGGACGGTGAAGCGTGGCGGCTCGACAAAGTCCTGGGCACCGCCGGAAGGGGCATGGGAGGCTTCGATGCCAGGTCCGGCGTGTTCGCATACCAAGCGTCTACTCCCGCGACTCCCGAGGACGTCTTCGTCCTGAAAGACGGGTCCGAGAAGCGTGTGACCCGTGAGAACGATAGCCTCGTGTCCGAACTGGCCTTGGGGAACCATGAGAAGTTCCGGTACAAGTCCGGAGACGGTCAGGAACTGGACGGGTGGCTCATCTACCCGTCTGGCTATGAGGCCGGAAAGAAGTATCCCCTGGTGCTCCTCGTCCACGGAGGCCCCCACGGAGCATACGGGTCTTCCTTCATGTTCTCCGCCCAGCTCTTCGCTTCTAGGGGTTACGCCGTGGCGTACTGCAACCCGAGGGGAAGCACTTCCTACGGTCAAGAGTTCATGGCCGTCATCGACGGAGATTGGGGAAAGAAGGACTACCAGGATGTCATGGCCTGTGTCGACGCCGTGTCGGCAAGAGGTATCGTCGATGAGAGCAGGATATTCGTGCATGGCTGGTCTTACGGCGGGTACTGGACCGTCTGGGCCATCACTCAGACAAACAGGTTCAGGGCCGCTTGTGCCGGCGCCTGCGTGGCGAACATGCACAGCGATTACGGCACCAGCGACATAATGTGGGCGGACGAGCACGAGTACGGCGGAAAACCTTGGGAAAAGGCTGTGCTCCTCCTCGACCGCTCGGCCCTCAGCCATGTTCAAAACGTAACTACGCCCGTCCTGCTCCTTCACGGGGAAAACGACCTGCGATGTCCCATTTCCCAGTCGGAGCAGTTCTATGTGGGGCTCAAGCGTCTCGGAAAGACGGCCGTTTTCGTGCGGTACCCGGATGAGTACCACGGACTTCGACGGCACCTGCACCGGGTTGACAGGTTCAAGAGGATGCTTGCATGGTTTGAGTACTACGGGAACAGGACGGATAGCGCAGGGTCATAGTCAGCATTTGCTGAACGCGCGCTATCTGCTTTGAGTCCGGAGTCTCTCTTGAGCGGGAAAGCTGATTTCCCCAAGGACAGTCCCGGGGGAAATCAGCTTTTCGATTTTGCGTCGTCCATTCAAGCCGTCCTGTTGACGCCTTGCCGTCGGCTCAGCCGCTATCTCTCGTTGAAGCCGGGTCGCTCCCGGTCCGGCAGCTATCTCTCGACGATGAGGCTCATCCCCATTCCGCCTCCGATGCAGAGGGTCGCGAGCCCTCTCTTCGCCTGCCGCTTCACCATCTCGTGGAGGAGAGTCACCAAGATACGGGCGCCGCTCGCACCGATGGGATGCCCGAGGGCTATGGCACCGCCGTTCACGTTGACGATGGACGGGTCCCAACCGATCTCCTTTTCCACCGCCAGACTGGTGGCGGCAAAGGCTTCGTTGGCTTCGATGAGGTCAATGTCGGAGAGACCAAGCCCGGCCGATTCAAGCGCTTTGCGCGTTGCCCGAACGGGCGCGGTTCCCATGTACAGGGGGTCCACCCCGGCCGAGGCGCAAGATACTATCCGCGCCAGCGGAGTGAGCCCCAGTTTGTCTGCCGCCCGCTCGCTCATGAAGACCAGCGCGGCCGCGCCGTTGTTGATCCCCGACGCGTTGCCCGCCGTGACCGTGCCGTCCGGTTTGAACGCCGGACGCAGCGAGGCGAGTTTCTCGGCCGTCGTTCCGGGTCTCGGGTGCTCGTCGCGGTCGAAGACGAGAGGCGGGCCCTTCCTCTGCGGGACCTCCACCGAGAC
>CAZYFG010000097.1:0-625 GCA_964646835.1 uncultured Eubacteriales bacterium
AGTGCGTGTTGCTCAAGGGCCTCAACGACGGCGACAACCTCTTGAGAACGCTTTCGGACCTGGATTCCTTGGGCGAGAACATGGTTTCCGTGGGAGTTGTGCCGGCTATCTATACCCGCTACCGGGCGGTGACGCCGTCGCCACGGATGGACCCCGCGTGGGCAGGAGAGGTCCTGGAGATGGTTGAGGCCTACGCGGACGGCGCATTCAAGAGGAGAGGTTCCCACTGGGTCTACGGTGCCGACGAGTTCTACATAGTGTCCGGAAAGCCGTTTCCGCCCTACGAGTACTACGACGACTTCCACCAGTACGAGAACGGTATCGGCATAGTGGCGGATTTCAGGCGGTGTCTCGAGGAAGAGGTGGGGAAGATCCCCTGCCCCAACTCCTGCCCCGAAGAGCTCGCCGAATGCCCGGGATCAGGTGTCCAGAGCACGCGGGTGGGACAGGCGAACCGCCGTCCCAGCATTCGGAAGGCCCTGGCAGTCACCGGAGAGATGGCCGCGGGCGAGGTGAACCGCGCCGTCCGCAGGATGGGCTTGGAGAGACAGGTTTCGGTGTGTCCCGTAAAGAACACGTTCTTCGGAGACTCGGTTACGGCGGCCGGACTCCTGACCGGCCAGGA